>DATHHQ010000329.1:0-23313 GCA_035490095.1 Bradyrhizobium sp. | reverse complement strand
CGCCAAGCTCCGCACGATGGAAAAGCAGATTCAGAACGACACCGCCGAACCCACCGACGATCTGCAGCCGCCTGCGGCGGGCGGGCCGGTCGACGCCGCCCCCACGGCGACGACAAAGCCTGCGCCAGCGAAAAAGCCCGCCCGCAGCGCTGCCCCGGCCCGGCAGGGCGCGGTACAGTCGACGGCGTCGCCTCCGGTGGTCCAGCAATAGTGCAAGCGTGGCGGCGGCAGGCCGGAGCCGAATTCCACATTGGCCGAAAACGCAGCTAAGTAGTAACTTGGCGCGTATCTCGTTCGCAAAACCGGTATCCACTTTTGCGGAATAGGCGCTAAGGTTGCGGCAGTTTCTGGCTTGCGAATCTCACACCCGTTCCTTTCGGAGAATTTCACGCGATGGCGCTGTCGAGCATGACTGGTTTTGCCCGAAGTAACGGCGCCAGCGGACCATATGCGTTTGAATGGGAATTGAAGTCGGTCAACGCCAAGGGGTTTGATCTGCGGATGCGGCTGCCGCCCGGATGGGACGATCTCGAGGCCTTCGCCAAGAAGCGCGCCGGCGAGGTGCTGTCGCGGGGTACGGTGTACGCCAATCTGAACCTCAAGCGCGCCAACGCGGTCTCGACGATCCGCATCAACGAGGAAGTGCTGGCCTCGATCGTAAGGGTCGCAGGCGTACTCGCCGGCAAGATCGATGCGGTCGCGCCGAGCATCGACGGGCTTTTGGGGATCAAGGGTGTCATCGAGGTTGTCGAGCCGGAAAGCGATGAGGCCGAGGACAAGGCTGCGAAGGCTGCCGCCGCGGCAGCCTTCGAACAGGCGCTCGCGAATCTTGTCGAGATGCGCCAGCGCGAGGGTGTGACGCTCGGGCAGATCCTCTCGCAGCGCATGGACGAGATCGAGAGCCTGGCGAAGAAGGCCGAGGCCGCTCCCGGCCGCAAGCCCGACGCGATCAGGGCACGGCTTGCCGAGCAGATCGCGGCATTGCTCGAATCGTCCGATCGCTTTGATCCCGACCGGCTCAATCAGGAAGCGATCATGATCGCGGCAAAGGCCGATATTCGCGAAGAACTGGATCGGATCGCCTCGCATATTTCGCAGGCCCGCGAAATGATCGGCAAGGGCGGACCGGTGGGACGGCGGCTCGATTTCCTGGCGCAGGAATTCAATCGTGAGGTCAATACCTGTTGCTCCAAGTCGAACGATCTCGAACTGACCAACGCTGGCCTTGAGATGAAGAATGTGGTCGAGCAATTCCGCGAACAGGTGCAGAATCTGGAGTGAACCATGACGGCTGGCGGCCATGGCTTCGACGGGGTTGAGCGGCGCGGGCTGATGTTCGTGCTGTCATCGCCGTCGGGCGCGGGGAAGACCACGCTGTCGCGGTTGCTGATCGAACGGATTCCCGGTCTGAAGATGTCGGTATCCGTGACCACGCGGCCGATGCGGCCGGGCGAGGTCGAGGGCCACGACTATCTGTTCGTCGACCAATCCAAATTCGAACAGATGGCAAAACGAAACGAGTTGCTCGAATGGGCTACCGTGTTCGAAAATCGCTACGGTACGCCACGTGCCCCAGTCGAAGCAGCCTTGTCGGCAGGCCAGGACGTGCTGTTCGATATCGACTGGCAGGGCACCCAGCAATTGCGGGAAAAAGCGCGGGCGGACGTTGTCAGCGTTTTCATCCTGCCGCCATCAGCCGCCGACCTGGAAAAACGCCTGCATTCCCGCGCGCAGGATTCCGGTGACGTGATCCGGGGACGGATGAGCCGCGCCAGCCACGAAATGAGCCACTGGGCGGAATACGATTATATCGTCATCAATCACGATATCGATGAAGCGTTTGCCGAAGTGCAATCGATCCTGAAGGCTGAGCGGCTGAGGCGCGAACGCCGTACGGGCTTGACGACGTTCGTGCGGGAATTGCAGCGCCAGTTAGAGAAATAGCCCGACGCTCGGTTGGCGCAGCTTCTTGCCTTTGCCACTCTTGCGAGAAAAATCCCGCAACAATTCCGCAATCCGGTCGTCCGGGTCATTGACCTCATCGAGGTCGCGAGGGAAATCCGCTCCCAGGGGGAGAGCGTCCGCCCCGGGATAAACCCGCGATGCGGCCCTGCCGCCGGTAGCTGCTGATTTCCAGATTGCTCCTCTGCGCCCTCTGCGACTTGCAGGGCGTCGGGGGCCAACGAACTTGATAATTACGCGTCCCAACAGGCCCGCCAGCGCCAGCGCTCCCATCATTGCAGCCAACAGCGTCTGCACGGGATAGGCCGAAGTCGCCGATGACAAATCTGCCGCGAACTGGCCGGCAGCGAGGGGCGGCGAGGGCGGCTGGGTTGGCGCGGCCGCGCCCAGATTCGTGTCGGAAACGACCTTATTTGCCATGGGACTATTTGAATTCGCCATGGGACCATTCGACACCGAACTACTCGGCATCGGACTGGCCAAGGGGGTCGGATTGGTCAGGAGAGTTGCACTGTTCGCCGCATCCGCTTCCGACTGACCTAGCCAGCGCGAACCGATAACCGTTTGCGGTATCTCCGCAACTGGCGGTTTTGTATCCCTGTTCATTGTGCTGACCGCCACATCCGTCGAGGTCAGCCGATTGCCTTGGTTCGGCTGCTCGGTACGTCCCTGCGCGGGTAGTTCGGCGCGAGCTTCCGCTATCGAACGCTGGAATGGGGCGACTACTTTCGGCGAAACCGGCTTTGCTGCGGCTTGAGACGGCTTTTCGTCGTCTTCCTTCAGATACCAGCAATGACGTTTGGTGACGCGATCGATACGATAATACCAATGGCCGCCCTGCGGCGCCTGGTCCTTCGGGCTGGAAAGGCACTCGTCATCCGCCCCCGCCGCGCTGTCTGAAATTGTCGTTAGCGGCGCACCTACAATGAGGCTGGCGAAAATCGCTGACGCGAATTTCGCGGTTCGGCTTGACATACACATCTCCGGCTTACGCTACGCAACACTCCGTGTGGCAAGTCTCCGCAAAAACTTGGGTCGTAATGAGCCGCAATTCCGGACAGCATAAGGCTTAATTCGGGCTCGCATCTGCCGCCGCGAGGCCGGAAATATTTCAAGAAACAATAGCTGGCGCCGGGCCGCGATAAAAGCGTCGCGGTGGTTGTCCGGAAGCGAAGTTACTCGCTTGCAAGTACGTCGCTGAATAGCACGTAGCGCTCGCCATCAAAACGCACCAGCCGCATTTGTTTGATCGGGCGCAGGTCCGTCGAACTGGTCTTCAGACGGATCCCAGGCAGCAGCAACGGCAGCTCCATGTCGAGATGGGAAGCCTGCTTCATGATATTTTCGCGGGTAAGATTGTCGCCGCATTGTCTCAGCAGCTGGACCACCGCGAAACCGACATTGTAGCCGTAGGGAGCGTAGTAGTCGCTTCTGTCGACGCGCAGGTTGTACTTGTCCATCCAAACGTTCCAGGCCTGCATTGCCGAATCGTCTCGCCACTGCGGGTCGGCCGGGTCCTTTTGATAGGCCGCGGAAATGATGCCTTTCGCTGCTTGGAATCCGGCCGGCCTGATCGCGCCCGCAATCGACGAACCGACGCTGACCACGAATTCCTGCGGGTGCCAGTCAATGTCATAGGCTTTGCGAATGGCTTGGGCGGAGAATTTAGGCACCGTGACAATGAAAAATACATCCGCGCCCGAGGCCTTTAGCGAAACCACCTGGGAATCGATCGTCGGGTCGCTCGTGTTGTAGGTCAATGACGACACGATCATCGTCGATGCCTTGTCACCGAGCGCGCGCTTGAATCCCAGCAGATAGTCGCGGCCAAGATCGTCGTTCTGCGACAGGATGCCGATCTTCGCGCCGGGCTTCACCGAGAGAATGTATTTGGCGTAGATCTCGCCTTCCGACGCATAATGCGGCGTCCAGCTCATCGTCCACGGAAAATGCACGGGGTCATTGAAGACCGTGGCGCCCGAGCCGATGAAAAGATGCGGCACCTTTTTCTGATTGATATATTTGACCACAGCCATATTGGTGGCCGTGCCCACCGGATTGACGAGAAACAGCACCTCGTCGCTTTCGATGAGGCGTCTGATCTGCTCCACCGTCTTGGGCGGGCTGTATGCGTCGTCGAGGCTGATGTAGTTGATCTTGCGGCCGTTGACGCCGCCCTGTTCGTTGATCATCGTGAAATAGGCCGTGGCGGAGACTGCACCGGCCGAATAGGCCGATGCCGGGCCGCTATACGGCGTGGTGTTCCGATCTTGATTTCGGTGTCGGTGACGCCGGGGCCGTATTGTTTCTGCGCCAAGGCCGGCGTCGCGGCCAGCATCAGCGTAAGCGCCGCCAAAGCCCATGGTGTCGAACGATTCCTCCAGGCCATTCAAGTCCTCCCTGTCAAGCGAGGCTTACATGGCACTCTGCCTCTTTTGGCGAGGCTTAAGAGATGCTCTGCCTCAGTTCTTCAGCACGATACGCCCCACGACTTTTCCGGCTCGCAATTCGTCGATCCATTTCTGGACGTCGCCCATGGGTTCTTCCTTCATCGGCGTGGGCTTGATCTTGCCGGCGCGCGCGAGCGCCATCAGCTCATGTCCCTCGGCCAGCGTTCCCACCATAAAGCCTTCGATGGTCATGCGCTTGTAGATCCATTGTACCATCGGCAGGCTGAAATTACCGCCCATCAGTCCGGAGACCACGATCTTGCCGCCACGCGCAACCGCGCCGACCGCAAAGGCGATCGACTTCTCGTTGCCGGCAAAATCGACGACCGCATCGAAGCCGCCCTCGGTTTCCTTGATGATGCGTTTGACCACGTCTGCTTCCGAGGGATCGTAGGCGACATCGGCGCCGTTTTTCAACGCCGACTCGCGCGCCGCGGGGCTCAAATCAGCGACCGTGATTTTCTGCTTGAACATGGCTTGCGCGAACGCCAGCCCCATCATGCCGACGCCGCCGAGGCCGATCAGCAGCAGATTGCGCTGCCGCGGCCGGTCGACCAGGCGCTTCAGCGCGCCATAGGCGGTCACGCCGGAACACATCAAGGTTGCCGCCTGATTGACCGGCAGCGGATCGTAGTCCAGCAGGTACTTCGCGTCCGGCACCAGCACATGGCTGGCGAAGCCGCCGTCGATGGCAACGCCGAGAAAACGCTGCTTGACGCACAGGTTCTCGTCGCCGTTAAGACAGTCGCGGCATTGGCCGCAGCCGATCCAGGGGAATACCGCTTTTTTCGCGCCGATCAGGTCCTTCGAAACATCCGGACCGATTTCCTCGACGATCCCGGCGATCTCATGTCCGAGCGTAAACGGCAGCGTCATGCCACGCGTGGTGTCCAGCTTCTTGCCGCCGCCGAGGTCAGCGTAACCGTCCTGAATATGAAGGTCGGAATGGCACAGCCCGCAACGTTCGATCCGGACGAGGACTTCCTTGCCTTGCGGTTTCGGCGTCTCGATGATGGTCTCACACAACGGCGCATCGAATTTGACCAATGACTGGCGTCGCATCAGCGCCATGGTATTTTCTCCTTAAGGGACGTTTATTTTTGTGTTTCGTATATCGGTCAATTCGCGGGCCATGGCAACAAAGCCGCTTACCGGAACGGTTTCGGCGCGCCGCGTCAAGTCGACATGCGCCGCCGTCGCCAGTCGGGCCGGGTCGACGGCCAATGATTTGAGGCTTTGCCGCAGCATTTTCCGCCGCTGGCCGAATGCCGCGGCGGCCACCAGCTCCAGCGCCCGGCGCTCGCACGGCTCCGGCGCGCCGCGGGGCACCAATCGCACCACGGACGAAGTGACTTTGGGCTGTGGCACGAACGCCGCGGGAGAAATGTCGAACAGGATTTTTGTCTCAGTGCGCCAGTTCGCGAGCACGGCCAGCCGTCCGTAGGCTTCGTCATTCTCGCGCGCGACGATACGCTCCGCTACTTCGCGTTGAAACATCAGCACCATCATGTCGTACCAGGGCGGCCATGGCTCGATCGACAGCCAGTCGATCAACAGCGCGGTCGCGATATTGTAGGGCAGGTTGGCGACGATTTTCGCGACTGTGCCGCCGAGCAGCGGCCGTGGGTCGAAATGCTGCGCGTCGGCGCAAATAATCTCCAGCCGTCCCGGATATCGGCTTGAAATCTCTTCGAGCGCCGCCAGGGCGCGCTGGTCGCGCTCCACCGCGATGATGCGCCGTGCGCCGAGCGCCAGCAACGCGCGCGTCAGCCCGCCGGGGCCGGGCCCGATCTCGATAATCGTCGCGTCCTCGAGCGGCCCCGCGGCGCGCGCGATCCGCGCGGTGAGGTTGAGGTCCAGCAGGAAATTCTGACCAAGCGATTTTCGAGCCGAGAGGGAATGCTGGCGAATGACCTCGCGAAGCGGCGGCAGGTCATCGATCGCGCTCATGCCGGTTGCGCGGCCGCCATGCGGGCGGCGAGGCGCAATGCCGCGACCAGGCTCGACGGATTGGCCCGTCCGGTGCCGGCAATGTCGAACGCCGTGCCATGATCCGGCGATGTGCGAATGAACGGCAATCCCAAGGTGACGTTGACGGCGTCTTCGAATGCTAGCGTCTTGACCGGGATCAGCGCCTGATCGTGATACATGCAGATCGCGCAGTCATAGGTCTTGCGCGCAGCGTCGTGAAACATGGTGTCCGCCGGCAGCGGTCCCCTGATCTCGATGCCTTCGGCGCGCAGCATTTCGACGGCCGGTGCAACGATCGTGCATTCCTCGGTGCCGAGCGAGCCCTCTTCGCCGGCGTGGGGATTGAGACCGGACACCACAAGGCGCGGGTTGGCGAGGCCGAAGCGCGCTTTCAGTGCCGCGGCCACGATGCGGACCGTGGTAACGATCAGGTCAGTCGACAGCCGCGCGATCGCCTCACGCAGCGAAATATGGATCGTTACGGGTACGACGGCGACAGCAGGGGACCACAGCATCATCACCGGCTGCGGCGTGTGGCCATCGGTGGCCGCGAGTTCGGCGAGAAACTCGGTGTGACCGGGATGCCGGAAGCCGGCGCGGTAGAGAACGCTTTTGGCGATCGGATTGGTGACGACCGCGCTGGCCCGGGCGCCGATCACGTCGTCAACCGCCTGACGAATCGAGGCCAAGGCTGCGTCGGCACTGGTGTGGTCCGGCTGGCCTGGTTGTGCGGTCGCGCTGTGGCCGGTGGTCACGACCGGCAACGCATCGGCGAATGCATCGAATGCATCCTCGGGGCGAACCTCGGCGAGCCTGATCTTCAGCCCGAGAGTGTTGGCCCGGTCGCTGAGGAAGTCGCGATCGCCGAGCAGGTAGAATGCCGGGAGCTTCAGCTCATTACGGCGCAGCCACGCTTTGATGGTGATATCAGGTCCGATACCCGCAGGCTCGCCTAAGGTCAGCGCGAGGGGCTTAGCCATCATCAACGATATTCGATCATCGCGGCTTTGCGGACTTCCTGCAGATACGATTTCGACTTGGCTTCGTATTTTTCGGCATACATCTTCTCGCGGATTTCCTTCTTCATCGGCGTATCGACGGTGGTCGGCTTCCTTCCGCACAGGGCAACCATCTCCACGCCCTGTTTTGTCACCTCAGGCGCGGTCAAATGGCCGATCGTGGTCTTGTCGAGCACTTCTCGAAGAACGGCGGGTATATCGGCGGAAGTCTTGGTCACGGTCTCGCGTATCGCTGCATTTTGCATGGATTTGAAAAAGGCGTTGGCCTCATCGCAGGTCTGTACCCGGCCGCGCAGGGCTTCGGCTTCCTTGACCCTGGCTTCGACGGCGGGCCGCGCGGATCCGCGCGGGACGATCAAGACGATCGGACGCATTTGATACTCGAAGCTTTCGGTCTCCTTTTTGTCCTCGCCGCCCTTGACCTGAACGGCGGCGGCGACGTCCTTCTCGCCGACCTGCAGGCTCTCCTTGTATCGCCCGCGGACCAGACTGGTCCAAACCATCTCGGCCTTCATGCGGGCCTTCAGCGTTTCGGCCCGGACGCCCTGGCTTTCGAGAGATTTGGCGAGCGCTTCAGGCGTCGTGCGCATCCGTGAACTCATGGCCGCGAACGACTGGTCGATATCCGAAGCGGTCGGGTCGACGCCGAACTTCTTGCCTTCCTTGATTTTCACTTTTTCATCGATCAACTCGTCGATCACTTGCTGTCGAGCGGCGGCCTTGTGCGTCGTCAGGAAGTTCAGCTTGCTGCGCTGATCGATATCGTAATTGGTGATCGGTTCGCCGTTGACCATGACGGCGACGGTTTGCGCATGCAGCGGCGAACCGCACCCCATCAAGATCAGGGCCGCGGCGCACCCCAGAATGAGAGGCGAAAGGCGATTCAGGATCGTAGTGGTCGTCATGATCATATTCGCTATATCAACCGATTCGAACTGGATCCGAGACGCGGGAATGATCCTCCGGCAACGTCAAAGCCTGCGCTACTGGATGCCGCTGCTCGGGCCGGCCGATGAGGACGTGTTGGCAAGTGTCCGCAGGCCGATCTGCAGCATAAACGCGTGGCTGAGCACAGGCGGGGTGGTGCCCGCGGAGTACTGGTAGGACGTCACGTAGTTTGCGGCCAGCACGAAGCAGTCGTCCACATACCCGGCCCCGATGATATACTGATTGAGCTTGTTGGCTTCCAGATCCCATCGGGCGGCTCCCGACACCACCCAGTTCGCCGCCAGCTTGATCGAACCGCTGCCCAGCAATCCTTCGCGGCGGGTCAGATATCCCAGATCCGCTTGCGGGGCATAATTGCCGTACATCAGGCTGACCGACCAGCGGTCGAAGTTTGCGCGGCCTTCAGCTTCGAAACGGTTAATGTTCAGCGTCTGCTCGTCCATGCGCGAGCGCACGCTGAACGAGTAGGTTCTGTTGGGCGAATAATTGACACGGGCGACGTAATCGGACCGCGTATTCTGCAGGCCTGAATCGATACCGGTGTTGGTCACATCATGAACTGCGAATGAATTCAGGCCGAACAGCTGATAGGACTGTCCGAACAGCACATTGATCGAGCCGCCGCGGTCGAATTGCGTCGTCGATTGCACGCCGACATTGGCGCGGCCACCGCCTTCCACGCGATCATAGCCCGAGAACTTGTCGACGGCGAACAGGTTGCTGGCGTCGAAGACCATGCTCTGCGCGTCTTCGTTGGGAAGCTTGCCGGCATAGGTTTCATTGGGACGAATGATGATCTGTGCGATCGGCTCGATCGTCGTGGAGCCCCAGGGCTGCACGTTGATGAAGGGATAGCGATATTCGAGGCCAACCGTGGGCATCAGGCGCAGCGCCTGCGTGTCGCCGACGGGGAGGAAGTTCGAAACGCCCGGCTGGTTCGAGATCGACGCATCGATCGCATCGGCGCGAAGGATCGCAAACGGCGTCCAGATTTGGCCCGCGGGATCGGTGAACGATCGCCGCCACTGCGCCTCAGCCGTCAACCGCGTGTAGGTGCCCGGCATGCCGCGCAGCAGGCATTGCGCCGGCAACCGCGCCAGCGGATCGGCGGATGCCGTCACGCACAGGCCATTGGTGTTTGCCAATGTCGTGATCGGGTCGAACGCGGCGGTTTCCCGCGACAGGCTCGTGAAATTCGTCTTGTAGCTGAATTCTCCACCCAAGATCGGACTGTTGATCACGTTTGAATAATCGACGACCGGGTGAATCACCGGCACCTTGTCCTGGTTACCGGAATAGCTGAGATAGTAGATCGTGCGCGCATCGAAGAAGCTGCGATTGCCGACGCCGGTCAGATAAAGCTGGGAAATGGCTTCCGTTGGCAGGCTCAGGAATGAGTTCAGCGGATCCTTGTATTGGGCAAGCCTGTAATCGGAGAAGAAGTAATAGTCCGATAGCAGGACGCCGTCCCAACCCCACACCCATTTGTCGTTCAGCGCGAACTGGCCTTTGGTATCGACGCCGCCGCGGAATTGACGATCCCCGGGCAGGCCCGCGAAGGCTCCCTGGTCAAGCTGGTCGATGCCATAGGCGCGGATTTGATACGAGCCGTTGATCAGGCGCTGACGGAATTCACCCTGGAGCAGCACGCCCTGCCGGGTGGTGAAGCGTGGGTTGAAGGTCGCGTCGTAGTCCGGGGCGATCGCCCAGTAGAACGGTGTTTCAACAGCGTACCCAAAGGTCGAAGCCTGCGAGAAGCCGGGCATCAAAAATCCGGTCTTGCGCTTCACGGTCGGATCGGGCGTCGAAAAATACGGCAGATACGCCATCGGAACGCCGAAGAACTCCAACTGCGCGTTCTCGAAGTACAGCATCTTGTCGGTCTGGTCGTGAATGATGCGCGCGCCCTTGACCTGCCACAACGGCGGCTTCTTCGGATCGTTCTTGCAGGGTGCGCAGGCCGTGTAGACGCCGTTCTCGAACACGGTGTAGTTGCCGCTGGAGCGGTCCGCGCGCGTCGCGGCCATTCGCGTCGCGTCGGCGGTGTCGACGCGCAACGAATCGACGAAACCGTCACGGTAATCGTCGCTCAAATCCATGATGTTCGCGTAGGTGACCTTGCCGTCCGCGTCGGTCATGCGGATGTTGCCCTCGGCGTGAAGCCGCTTGGTCTTCTGATCGTAGATGACCTTGTCGGCCTCGACGCTCGTGCCGTTGTAGAACATCTGCACGTTGCCGACCGCCGACACGCGCGAATTGTTGTAGTCGTAATCCACCTCGACCGCCTGGACCAGCATCTGTCCATTGTTGGCAACCGGCACCGGTTTCGGCTTTGGCGGAAGCGGATTGTAGGTGAAGCTTTGCGCCGAGGCAGGCGAGGTGGTCGCAATGCCGAGCGCGCCGGCAAGAATGACGCCGAGAACCAGCGCGAGAACGGGTCCGCTGGCGGCGGCCAAGCGACCACCGTGACGGCGCACGGTGGTGCGCCGCCCGAACGTGGGCAGGCCTATCTGGCGGGCGGCGACGACGGCCACTACCCGTCCTCCTGGTACAACAAGGCCAAAAAGCCGGTGAGGCCGCCCACACACACGGGCAGCCACGCCGCAGCGATCGGATGCATCAATTCAGCCTTGCTCAAATCTTCAGTTACTTTCGACAGAACATAGAGCAGAAAGCCTGCACCCACGCCACTTAAAACCATCTTTTGCACGCCGCCAAAACGGAAGAACCGGAGGCTGACAGCGGCGGCCAGCATGACCATTGCGGCCAGCAAAAACGGCTGTGCGATGAGTTTATGATACTGCAGTCGGTACCCTGCGGTCGCAAATCCGGAGCTTTCGGACGAGCGGATATAGCCCGGGAGTTGCCAAAAAGACACAGTTTCTGGCGTGGAGAAACTGTTGCGGACCTGGGCCGGCGTCAGGCTGGTGGTGAGGAAGAAACTGTCCTGGTCAACCGGAGGTGCGTCGAGCGCGTACCGGCGCGCGGATTTGAACAGCCAGCGTCCCTCCTCAAGCGTGGCTTCGCGGGCTTCGATTCGTTCCTTGAACCGGAAGTCGGGATCGAACCGGAACACCGTGAGCCCGGTCAACCGGACGCCCTGCTGCTCGCTGCGGGCGGCGTTGATGATGGCCTGGCCCTCGCTGTTCACTTGATTGATCCAGAAGCCGGACGCGTCCTGTATGCCGCCGCCGGGAGCCGAGCCGAACAGCTCCGCCTCCATTCGCTTTGAGAGTTCGCGCAGATTGGCGGAAATCGGATTGTAAGCGGTCGTCGCCACGATTCCGAGTACGATCGAACTTGCCAGCGCTGGCGCGATGAACTGCCACGCCGAAATGCCGGCGGCGCGTGCAACCACCAGTTCCAGTCGCCGCGAAAGCGCCAGATAACAGGTCATCGCTCCGATCAGGATGCAAAACGGCATCATTTTCTCGAGCAGTTGCGGCACGCGGAACAACGACGTCTCTGCGACCGTGATGGCGGAGACCGAAGCCAGTCCCGACGTCTTCCTGACCATTTCGATGTAATCGACCAGCACCAGCAGAATGAAAATACTGGCGAACACGCCCAGCGCCGAGACCACGAAGCGGCCGGCAAAATATCGCCCAAGCGTGTTGGTCATCATGCTCATGCTGTGGCGGGCCGCCCAAAAAGCCGTAACAGACGCGCGTTGGATTTGTTGATCGCCTCCATCAGTGCCGCCGGCGGTTCCACGACGATGCCCCCGATGATGATCCAGAGGCTCACGCCGATTGCCGTCGCCAGCATCAGATATTGAACGAGCGGGGCGAGTGGCGATTTCACCGCCATCACGGAGCAGGCGAATCCCGCCATGCGCACCCCGAACACGGCGAGGATTGAACCGGTGATCGAAAAGTTGCGGCTCTGACGCGTGGTGCGCGGTGCGCCGAGGAACGCAAAGGTCAGGGCGGCAAATGCAAACGGATAGATTGGCGCCAGGAAACGGTCATGCAGTTCGGCGCGAAACTGTCCGGGCAACTGCTTGTACACCGGATCCTCCGATGGCGGCGAGAGCAACTCCCAGAGGTAGCGCTCGCGAATGCCGAGAGTGATGTCGCGGCCCTGATTCGAGAACTTCGACATGTCGAATGCATAACGGCCGAATGCCACCATCGCCGGATCGCGCTTGCCGGTCTCGAAGCGTTCGAGATTTCCGTCCTCGAGAATCAGAAACGAACCGCCTTCGTTCTTCAGAATTGTGCCATGGTCGGCAATGATGCTGACACGTTCCTTGGGATCGCGGCGGTCATCGACAAAGATGCCGACAAGCACGCCACCGGGTTGCCGCTCTCGAATGCGGATGGTCAGGTTTTGGTCGAGCTGGGCAAAGCGGCCGGGCTGGAGGATGTTGGCGAGCACATCGGCGGTGATTTCGGCATCCCACTGCTTCAGGCGCCGCATGCCGTCGGGGGCGAGATAGGAGGCGATAAAGGCAACCATGACCGCCACCACGATGGTGGCATAGATGAATGGACGGAACAGCCGCAACGGCGAGAAGCCGGCCGCATTCATCACAATGATCTCTGAGTCGGTGGCGAGCTTGTTCAGGGTATGCGAGATCGCGATCATCAGCGCGATAGGTGAGATGATCAGGACCAGCGCGGGAATCACCAGGCTGGTGACGCCGAGAAAGGTGATGATGGTCTGACCCTGGCTGGTCATCAGGTCGATACCGCGCAACGCCTGCGTAATCCAGATCACCCCTGTCAGGCTGACCAGAACCAGCGCAAACGACGCGAGCGTCGTGCGGAAGATATACTTGTCGATCGACCCCATCGCTATCGCACGATCCCCGCCCCACAAACCGGAACGGCAGCTGGCGACCAATCCCTTAAACCGGGATCCCCTTTGGTCGCGCCGCCATGGCTTCGCCGGCTCACTCCCCCACTTACCATCCCTTTGATCCGTCAACAAAATGGCTGAGCCAAGGCACCCCCGAGATATGGTTAATTATTCGCTCTATGTGGCCTTCAGGCCACGCGGACGCTTGGCAGCGCGGCGGCTGACAGGCAATAGTGTCACGAACAAGCTTTCGACGGATGTGCGTTGCATCCGGAACGAACATCCGAAACACCGCCCGGCGGGTCCCCGGCCCAGCGACAGCCCTGATCTTTTGGAGGATTTGCCTATGTCCGACGCCGTCAAGGTCGGCTTCGTTCCGTTTTCCGCAGCCGCGCGCGGCACTCTGGTCATATTCTGTGACGACGCATTGAAACTCGGCACGGCGACCAGCAAGGCGCTGGGCGAGGCGGCCAACATCGTCAAGCGCGCGGCGGCCACGAATCAGTTCAAGGGAAAGAGCGGGTCCACGCTCGATATCCTGGCGCCAGAGGGTCTCAAGGCCTCGCGCCTGATCGTGGTCGGCGCTGGCAAGCTCTCGGCCATCAAGGACAAGGATTTTCTCAAGTTTGGCGGTGCGGCAGCCGGCAAACTGGGCGCCGGTGCTGACGCCGTGACGATCATCGCGGAATTGCCTTCGGGGGAGATGAAGCCGGATCAAGTGGCCGCGGTTGCATCGGGGATACGGCTGCGCGCCTATAAATTCGACCGCTACAAGACCAAGAAGAAAGACGGCGAGGACGCCGGATTGTGCGCGGACGTCTCGCTCGCCGTCGGCGACGTAGCCGCTGCGCGAAAGGCCTTTGCTCCGGGCGCGCACATCGTCGATGGCGTCATCATGGCACGCGAACTCGTGAATGAGCCGCCAAACGTACTTTATCCCGCCGAGTTCGCGCGCCGCGCCAGTCAGCTCCGCAAGCTCGACGTCAACGTCGAGATACTCGACGTCAAGGCCATGACGAAACTCGGAATGGGCGCGCTGCTCGGCGTCGCTCAGGGGTCGACGCAGCCCGGACGGACCGTGATCATGCGCTGGAATGGCGGCAAGCGCGGCGATCAGCCGGTTGCCTTTATCGGCAAGGGCGTCTGTTTCGATACCGGCGGCATTTCCATCAAGGGCGCCGCCAGCATGGAGGACATGAAGGGCGACATGGGCGGTGCCGCCTGCGTGGTCGGGCTGATGCATGCATTGGCCGCGCGGAAGGCGAAGGTCAATGTGGTCGGAGCCATCGGCGTCGTCGAGAACATGCCCGACGGCAACGCGCAGCGGCCAGGCGATATCGTGACGTCGATGTCCGGCCAGACCATCGAGATCATCAACACCGACGCCGAAGGCCGTTTGGTGCTGGCCGACGTGCTCTGGTACGTGGCGAAGAAGTTCAAGCCTAAATTCATGGTCGATCTGGCGACACTCACCGGCGCGATCATGGTTGCCCTCGGCACCGAATATGCCGGTTTGTTTTCCAACAACGACGAACTGGCGGAACGGCTGGCCAAGGTCGGGCTCGAGACGGGGGAGCGGGTCTGGCGCATGCCGCTCGGCCCGGAATACGACAAGCAGATCGATTCGCAGTTTGCCGATATGAAAAACACGGGCAACCGGAACGGTGGTTCGATCACCGCCGCGCAGTTCCTGCAGCGCTTCGTCGACGACACGCCGTGGGCGCATCTCGACATTGCGGGAACGGCGATGGGCGCGCCGAAATCCGAGATCAATCACAGCTGGGGTTCGGGTTTTGGCGTTCGTCTGCTGGAGCGGTTGGTCGCGGACTATTACGAAGCCAAGAAATAGCTGAAAACCGGATGACGGAAGTTTTGTTCTACCATCTGCAAAACATGTCGCTCGACAACGTTTTGCCGCCGCTGCTTGAAAAATCGCTGGAGCGTGGCTGGCGCGTTGTCGTGCAGTCGACATCGCAGGAGCGCACCGACGCGCTCGACGCCCATTTGTGGACCTATCGCGACGATTCATTCCTGCCGCATGCCACCTGGCGCGCCGGCGATGCGCAGGATCAGCCAATCGTGCTGGCGGTAGAGGAGGGCAATCCGAACCGGGCCAATGTCAGGTTCCTGATCGATAATGCCGCTTTGCCCGCTGATGCGGACGTCTATGAGCGGGTGGTTCTGGTCTTTAATGGCGACGATGACGATGCGCTGGCCGCGGCGCGGGGTGCCTGGACAGCCTGCAAATCGCGGGGATTCGAGGTCACTTACTGGCAGACCGACGAGCAGGGCCGGTGGCAGAAGCGGGAATAGCGATTCAGTGCGATTAATGATAATCTTGAGTTTCGGTCCGTGAGCCTGCACAAAGCCACGGTCGTGCCGCAAAGTGATAGTGGAACAACTACTGGGGCTTGGGCTGGGAATCTAATTCATCGTGCGAAACAAATACCTTCATCGAAAACGACTGCTGATGTTACTGCTGCTCGCCCCTATCATCGCGGGCTGCTCAAGCACGTCGGATATGTTCTCGTCCGATCTTCTGTCGAAGGACGCGGAATGGTTTTCGCGCTCCGGCAGGCTGTTCATCAAAAACGTTTCGATTGAAACGCCGCCTCTAACGCCCAACAAGCCGGTTGGTGCGGAAGATCTGGTCAGCGCGGACGGGGCTTGCCCGGGAATGAATCCTCCCGGCGGGTCTGCGGACGCCAACGCCTTGACCAACGGCGCTGCCGGCGCCCCGCCCCCTACGACAACCGGAACGGTCGCGCTTGGTCATACCGAATGCGACGTCGTGCGCGGTATTGGCGCACCCGACAACGTCAATCTGTCGAACAATGCGCGCGGCGACCGGGTGGCGGTTGTCAGTTATTCGCGGGGACAGCGCGCCGGAATCTATACCTTCACGGCCGGACGCCTGTCGTCGATCGAGCGCGGAGCCGAGCCGGTGGCGCAACCGAAGACCGCCAAGCCCAAAGCGAAGAAGAAACAGGCCGCGACCTGATCGCACGCCGCTCGTTTTAATCAGCTGTGAATTGGTTCAGCCGGTGGCCTCGTCATATTGCGAGCTCGCCGCCAGCCATTCCTCCTCGGCGCGCTGCAACGCGCTTTCGGCGCCGGCGCGCGCCTTGCTGAGCTGGGCCGCCTGCTTCGGGTCGCGCTTGAACAAATCCGGCAGCGCGAGTGCCGTGTCGATCTTGGAGATGATGCCGTTGATGCGCGCGATCTCGGCCTCGGCGTCTGAAATCTTCTGCTTCAGCGGAACGCGCTTTTCGGCCTTGTTGCGCTGCGGCTTGTCGCGGCCGCCTCCGCGCTCATTGCCGCCGTGGTCGCGCGAATTCGCGCGCATGCCACGGGACGACAGAACCATGCGGCGATAATCGTCGAGGTCACCGTCGTAGGTCGTGACGGTACGATCGGCCACCACCCACAATTGATCGGCGCAGGCTTCGATCAGATAGCGATCGTGCGAGACCATGATGACGGCGCCCGGAAATTCATTGATCGCCTCGGCAAGTGCGGCACGGCTGTCGATGTCCAGATGGTTGGTCGGCTCGTCGAGAATGATCATGTTGGGGCCGAAAAAGGTCGCAAGTCCAAGCAGCAGCCGCGCTTTTTCGCCACCCGACAAACTCTTGACCAGGGTATCGCCGGCCTTGCCCGAGAATCCGATCGCGCCGGTGCGCCCGCGCACCTTGGTTTCGGGGGCATCGGGCATCAGCCTGCGGACGTGATCATAGGGCGAACCGTCGAGATTGAGCTCATCGACCTGGTGTTGGGCGAAATATCCGACCGACAGCTTCTCCGCGCGGGTGACATGACCGGAGAACGGCGCCAACTTGTTGGCAAGCAGCTTGACCAGAGTCGACTTGCCGTTGCCGTTGGAGCCGAGCAACGCGATGCGATCATCGGTGTCGATGCGCAAGGTAACGCGATTGAGCACGGGTTTTTTGGGATCGTAGCCGACCGAGACATCGTCGACCGCGATGATCGGCGGCGACAGCATCTTGTCAGGCACCGGAAATGAAATTTCGCGCACGTCCTGCGTCACCAGCGCGGTGACGGGCTTCATCTTTTCCAGCATTTTGACACGCGACTGCGCTTGGCGGGCTTTCGAGGCCTTGGCCTTGAAGCGATCGACAAAAGCTTGCAGTCGCTTACGCTCGTCGGCCTGCCGTTTCGCGTGCTTAGCGTCCAGCATTTCGCGGGTGGCGCGTTGTTCCTCGAACGACGAGTAGGTCCCCTTGTAGAGCGTCAACTTGCCGCGATCGAGATGCAGGATCTGGTCGACCGAGGTGTCGAGCAGGTCGCGGTCGTGGCTGATGACGATCACGGTGCGCGGATAATTCGCCAGATGGTCCTCAAGCCACAGCGTGCCTTCGAGATCGAGGTAGTTGGTGGGCTCGTCCAGCAACAGAAGATCGGGCGCCGCAAACAACGTTGCCGCGAGCGCAACGCGCATTCGCCAGCCGCCGGAAAATTCCGAACACGGCCGGGCCTGATCCGCGGTCGAAAATCCCAGGCCCGAGAGGATCGCAGCGGCACGGGCAGGGGCTGAATGCGCGTCGATGTCCACGAGCCGGGTTTGAATGTCGGCAATGCGAGCAGGATCGTGCGCGGTCTCCGCTTCATGCAGCAGGGCGTCGCGTTCCAGATCGGCCTTCAGCACGACATCGACGAGGCTTTCGGGGCCGTCGGGCGCCTCTTGTGCGAGACTGCCGACGCGCCAGCGTGGCGGGATCGTGATTGAACCGGTTTCGGTCGGCAATTCACCGCGAATCGCATGGAACAGCGTCGATTTGCCGACACCGTTGCGGCCGACAAAGCCGACGCGTGCACCGGGCACGATCTGCGCTGAGCTGTTATCGATAAGAAGCCGTCCGGCAATCCGAACCGAAATGTCGGTGATTGAAAGCATGCCGGCTTTTCACCGGAGCCGGCCGAAAACGCAACCGGTTTATTGAACGAAATAGCGTCTCGACAACGGCCTCAATATTCACTCTAGTTCGATGACATCGGGCGGCCCTCATTGTCCCGTCTGCGCAGTTCATCCATCAGTTGCTGGAGATGGGACGACAGGCGCGAGGAGTCGGGACGAAGGTTCTGCTGCAGCCGTTCGCCTACGGCGTCGCAGATTGATCTGCAGGTCTTGCGATCGATTTGTTCGCTGTTGTTGTTGATGCGGCTGTTCATGGCAGGTTCCGCTTCTCGGCCATTTCGACGAGGTGATGCGGGACCAAGTCGTCGGGATGGAAATTGTTTCGCGGTACTCGCTGATTGCGTGCATTTTGGTAAAAATTAAATGAAACCTGTTGCTGGTTCCCGCCTGATCGACGGAACAAGGCCCCGGCACGCCGTGCCGGGGCCGCATGAGGGCCAGATCGGACGATTAGCTCAGTAGCAGCGGTTCACCACGCGCCAGCGGGGACCCCACGGCGTCGGGACCAGTCGGCGCGCATAGCAGCCGCCGTAGCCATAACCATAACCCGGGCCGCCGGCGTAGAAGCGCGGTCCGCCCCAGCCCCAGCCGCCGTGATGCCAACCGCCGTGATGCCAGCCGCCGTGTCCGTACCAGGCGGAAGCGGATGTCGGCGCCAATGCGGCCACACCGAGCGAAGCCGCGGCGACTGCAACTAGCGAGAGTTTGCGTAACATGATGGTCTCCTCAGGTTCAGGCGCCATTGGCGCCATCGGTGGACTGCTGCCCCGTAGCGCCCCCTAAACCCGCGGGCGCTCGGTCGATTGAAGCCTATCCCCGGCAAGCTGAACGAAACCGGGCCATCGGTTTCAGACAAGGTTCATGTTCGTGAAATTGTTGTAATTTGGAGCCTCGATCGGGACGCCCCGCGGCATTTCGCGGGATCGCTTGCCGTTGCGCGACGGCGCCGATATAAGCGCCGCAACTCCCCGTCAGCGCTTCGCAAGGACGAAATCATGGCGATTGAACGCACCTTCTCGATTATCAAGCCCGACGCGACCGAGCGCAATCTGACGGGCGCGATCAACGCGCTGATCGAGAAGGCCGGACTTCGGATCGTTGCCCAGAAGCGCATCCGCATGACCCGTGAACAGGCCGAAACGTTCTATGCCGTCCACAAGGCGCGTCCGTTTTTCGGCGAGTTGGTGGATTTCATGATATCCGCCCCGGTCGTCGTTCAAGTTCTCGAAGGCGAAAACGCCGTCCTGAAGCATCGCGACGTCATGGGTGCGACCGATCCTTCCAAGGCGGCCGATGGAACGATCCGCAAGCTGCATGCCAAATCGATCGGCGAAAACTCGGTGCACGGTTCCGACGCCGCTGAGACGGCCGCGATCGAAATCGCCCAGTTTTTCTCGGGCAACGAAATCGTCGGCTAATTCAGATAGGTGGCGGCAAGCGATAGCCGCGCAAACGGCCGGCAGGCTGAGAGGAATGCGCCGTGAACTGGCTGTCGCAAATCTTTGATCCGGCGACCATCGGAACGTTCATTACCCAGTTTCAAAGCGAGATGCAGCAGCCGGCTTTTTGGGTCGCGCTCGGCAAGATCATGTGGATCAACGTGCTGCTGTCAGGCGACAACGCGCTGGTGATCGCGCTGGCGTGCCGTGGACTGGAGCCGCGCCAGCGGCTTTGGGGCATGATTCTGGGTGCCGGCGTTGCCGTCATCCTGCGCATCATCTTCACCGGTATCGTCGTGACATTGATGGAACTGCCGTACCTCAAGCTGGTCGGCGGACTGGCGCTGGTCGTGATTGCCGCGAAACTGCTGGTGCCGGAGGAAGAAGATGAGGAAGGCATAAAATCCGCGTCGCATTTGTGGGCCGCGGTGCAGATCGTGGCAGTCGCCGACATCGTGATGAGCCTCGACAACGTGATCGCGGTCGCCGCCGCGGCCAATGGCAGCGTTCCGCTGCTGATCCTCGGCCTCGCGATCAGCGTTCCCCTGATCGTCGCGGGAGCTGCGCTGATCATGGCGCTGCTCAATCGACTGCCGATTTTGGTATGGGCCGGGGCTGCCTTGCTGGGATGGATCGCCGGCGACGTGATCGCGACCGATCCAGCGGTTCATCCGAAGTTGCAGGCATTTTTCGCGGGCCCGGTCGGTGTCCAGCTCGACGCGTTGCTGGCGTTGTTCGGAGCGGCGCCGCATTTTGCGAACGGCGGCGATGGCGGCGAGATTGTTTGCGCCGTGCTGGGCGTCGTCGTCGTGTTGGTCGCGGGATCGATCTGGCGCAGGCACAGGCTGCAGAACAACAAGCATGCCGCGCCGCCGCGCGCCACTGATGAGGCGGCCTGACCGATCGATCGGCCGTAAGCCTGCAATCTGTAAATGTGGACGACGATCTAGCGCCTGACGATCGATCCGGAACGGCTGACCAGCCGGGCCAGTTGCTTGAAGCGGCTGCCGACGCGATCGGCGACGAGATCGACCATTCTGTGCTCGAACACCAGCATCAGCTTGCGGCCGCTGCTTCTAAAGTGGGTTGCCGGCAACACGCCGGGCCGCGCCGCCGATATCAGATGGGCGACGCGAAATGCCGCGCCGAGCACGCGCGCGCGCTCGACCATGGCCGGCGGCACCAGCTCGCGAACCAGCACCGGCGGTTCGTTCTGTTCGCTCAGGCCGGCGTAACGATAAAACACCGACAGCGCGATAAAGGCCCGGCCCTGATGGCTGATGGAGCCGAAGTTTCCATTGGTAATGAGATTGAGCGTTTCCTCGCCGCGGTGGTCGGGATGCACCCGCCACCCGATGTCGGATAGCAGGCAAGCGGCATGACGCAGGCGGCG
The DNA here is from genome assembly GCA_035490095.1 of Bradyrhizobium sp. Classification (GTDB taxonomy): domain Bacteria; phylum Pseudomonadota; class Alphaproteobacteria; order Rhizobiales; family Xanthobacteraceae; genus Bradyrhizobium. Next base: position 2,392 of record DATHHQ010000329.1, on the reverse strand, counting down.
ATCTTCGTCGGTTTCCCGCAACCTGACGATCCTGACCAGGCGATCGGTCCATCCGATCAGTTCCTGGGCATGACGCGCGGATCGCGACAGTAGCTCGTTCAGGGTCTGCGCGGCGCAGAGCAATCCATCCTTGGCCCGCTCCGCCGGCGGCAGCATATCGTACAGCAGGCCTTCGCGCACCCCGAAGGTCGAAAACACGATGGTCTTCGGCTTCGCAACGCGAATGATGTATTCGAGGACCAGGGCCGCATAGGCCAGCAACGGTCGCCGTGCGTCGGCCACGACTTCGATATTGGCCAGCGTGTTCGTCGCTGCGAGCCGGCGCAGGCGCAGCGCGAAAACGAGCGCGTCCGCCGCAGGAATCGAATAGCCATGCATCACCCGCAACGGGTAACCGCTTTGGATGATGTGGATGCGCGCCAGCGCTCGCCATGTGCCCCCGACCGCATAGAAGACGCGACCGCGGCCGGCCTTGAGCTGGGCAATGCCGGTCAGATCAGTCTTGACGATGCGTTCTGCGCGCTTCAGCGATCTTTGGGCGGCATCCTGTAACGCCAGACCTCCGAGCGGGAGCGTCACGCCGCTGTGCAGGCGGTTGCCGCGGATGTCGATCAGTTCCAGCGAGCCGCCGCCGAGATCGCCGACGATTCCGTCCGGATTGTGTACGCCGGAAACAACGCCCAGCGCCGATAATTTCGCTTCGCGCGGACCCGACAGGATTTCAATGCGGACACCGCAGATGCGCTCCGCCTTGGCGATGAAGTCGGGGCCGTTGGTGGCGTCGCGGCAGGCGGCGGTGGCGATCGCGTGCACGCGGCCGACTTTCATCACTCTGCACAGCGCGCGAAAACGCCGCAGCGACGTCAAAGCCTTGGCGACGGCATCCGGCGCCAGCAGGCCGGTGGTCTGAACCTCGCGGCCGAGCCCGCAAAGTGTCTTCTCGTTGAAGATGGAGACCAGGCTTCGCGTGCTCGATTCATAGACGACGAGACGCACCGAATTCGAGCCGATGTCGATGACCGCGACGCTGGATGCGCGTTTACGCGGCCGCTTCACTTCAAAGATCCCTTATGACGATTGCTGACGCTCCGTACGGCGCGTGAGGCGGCGCGGCGATGATTCCTTGAGCGACTTTCCACGGCCTGACAAACTCGGATTCGTCATGAAATAATTGTGCAGATTGAAGGGCTCCTCGCCCTTCGCGGCCTTCATACGCGTTGACGACCCATCCGGCAATAACTGCCAGCTCTGCTCGGTATCCTTGAGGTTTGCGACCATGATCTGCTCGAGAACCTGCTGATGCACCGTGGGATTTTGCAGCGGACAGAGGATTTCGACACGCCGGTCGAGGTTCCGCGGCATCATGTCGGCCGATGAGATATACACAGTGGCTTTTGTGCTTGGAAGGCCGTGTCCCATCCCGAAGCAGTAGATTCGGCCATGCTCCAGAAAGCGGCCGATGATCGATTTGACGCGGATGTTCTCCGAAAGCCCGGGAATGCCGGGACGCAAGCAGCAAATACCGCGCACCACCAGTTCGATCGATACGCCGGCCTGCGACGCTTCATACAGCGCGTCGATGATGTCGGGATCGACCAGCGAGTTCATCTTTAACCAGATCGCCGCCGGCTTGCCATGACGGGCGTAGTTGGTCTCGCCGTGAATATGTTCGATCATGCGCTTGCGCAACGTCAGCGGCGACACCGCCATCTTCTCGATGTCGCTCGGTTCCGCATAGCCGGTGATGTAGTTGAATACCCGCGCCGCGTCGCGTCCGATGATCGGATCGGACGTGAAGTAGGACAGGTCGGTGTAGATGCGTGCGGTGACCGGATGATAGTTTCCGGTGCCGGTATGAACGTAGGTCGTGAGGCTGCCGCCCTCGCGACGCACGATCAGCGACAGCTTGGCGTGGGTCTTCAGCTCGATGAATCCATACACGACCTGCACGCCGGCGCGTTCGAGATCGCGGGCCCAGCGGATGTTGGCTTCCTCGTCGAATCGCGCCTTGAGCTCGACCAGCGCCGTCACTGACTTTCCGGCCTCCGCGGCCTCCGCCAGCGCCCGCACGATCGGCGAGTTGTTCGAAGTGCGATAGAGCGTCTGTTTGATGGCGACGACATCGGGGTCGCGGGCTGCCTGTTGCAGGAACTGCACCACGACGTCGAACGATTCATAGGGATGATGAACGATCAGATCCTTCTGCCTGATCGCCGCGAAAATATCGCCGCCGTGATCGCGCACGCGTTCGGGATGACGCGGCACGTAGGGGACGAATTCGAGATCGGGCCGGTCGAGCCTGGTCAGTTGCGACAGTTCGTTCATCGCCAGCACCCCGTCGACCAGCAAGACCTCGTCGTCGGCGGTGGAAAGCGCGCGCTGCACGAACGCG
>DATHHQ010000328.1:0-7516 GCA_035490095.1 Bradyrhizobium sp. | reverse complement strand
CAGCGGCGATTTCAATTCGTGCGACACATGGGTGGCGAAGGTCGAGATAAAGCTGGAGCGCGTATTCAGCCGTCGCGCCATTTCGAGAAAGCTTTGCGACAGCCGGGCGAATTCGCTGGTGCCGTGACGCTTGAGCGGCCGGAGGGCGTTGCGGTCGCCCTTGCCGACCAGGTTGGTGCGTTCGACCAGCTTCCGCATCGGTTCGGTGATCGTCCGATGAAACAGGAATCCGATCAGCAGCGTCGGCACGATCATGGAGAACACCGCCAGCACAAGTTTCTTGCGCCGTTCATACAGGTACTTGAAGACGTTGCTGGGCGTGCGCGAGGCATAAACAACCCCCGCCACCTGATCGCGCACGATGACCGGCATCGCGGTAAAGACGCGCATGCCGGTACCGCGGCTCATCGAATAGAGCGACGGCTGCTGATGCTTGGAGATGCGCACGCGCAGGGCGCCGCTGAAGCGTCCCTGCAGCGCTTCGCTTACTTCCTCGAGATGCGCGAGCGACAGGCCGACTTCGTCGCGGCCAGCAATGACGATGCCGTTCGGATCGAGTAGCCGAAACCCCGCCAGGGTCACATTCTGCGTCGCGATCAGATCGGGTATCATGCGCGCGCCGAGAGCGACGAAGGCGGGATCGGCCGGCGCGGAAGGTGTCCGGGCTTCCGGCCTTGGCGGCAGCACGCTCTCGTTCGCAAGTTCCAGCGCCGGCCAGATCGGCTGATAGGGTTCGTCGGATAGTTTCGGTGCGGCAAGCGGAACCCTGCTACCGAGCGCGACGCTTTGCGGAATTGCGGTTTCGACTTCGCGATGGAAAACCGCCGACAGCGCTGCGCTCTGTGCGATCAGCTCGGCCTCGGTCTGCTGGATCAGTTGGGTTTGGTAGACCTTGAGAAAATACAGACTGAACAGCGGCAGCGAAAGCACGCTGGTCAGAACGATAAAAACGACGAGGCTGAGACTTGGCCGCCATTTCCGGCGGGTGTTGGCCGAGGCGTCGGTCAACGCGAGGCCTCGCAGCGTCCCAATTTGAAGCCAACGCCGTGGACGGTCTCGATCACGGACTCGCAACCGGCGACGGCCATTTTGGCGCGGATGTTCCTGACGTGGCTGTCGATGGTGCGGTCCGCGACATGGATATTTCCGGTATAGGCGGCGTCGAGGATCAATTCGCGTGTGAACACGAATCCCGGCCGCGCCAACAGCGTTCGCAGGATGTCGAATTCCAGTGCCGTGAACGAAACCGGCGTGTCCTGGAACACCGCGGTGCGCGCGTCCGGATCGATCACGAGCCTGCCATGGCTCATGGCCTTCGGCGCGGCCGGTACCGGCGCCGGTGCATTTCGCGCGCGCCGCAGGATCGCGTTCACCCGTGCCACCAGTTCACGAGGACTGAAGGGTTTTGTCACGTAGTCGTCGCCGCCGATTTCGAGGCCCAGGATACGATCGATCTCCTCGTCGCGGGCCGACAGAAACAGGATCGGCGTATCGGAGGTTTTCCGGATCTGCCGGCAGACTTCCAGCCCATCCATCTCCGGCATTCCGATATCGAGAACCACAAGTTCGTGGACGTTGTGGTCGAACTGGCGCAGCGCCTCCTTGCCGTCCTGCGCCGTGGAAATCAGCATCCCCGTCTTCTCGAATGCGAAGCGCACGACGTCACGGATATGCGGGTCATCGTCAACGACGAGAATGGAATGAGCCACGTTCGCTAGCCTTTGCCGCTATCGGAAGAATTCGATGGTGTATCGGGATTGTTACTCAAATACCGTTCCAGACGCCATGCCCGAAAGCCCCAGGCCCGCCAGTTTCCCAAGCGCCGGAAACGATCGCGATCCAGGCAAATCCGAGAGTCCAGGGCGATCGGCCAAAGCGCCGGGATCTCCTTCATATGAGCCTCCAGGACCGGCAGGGCCTGCGATCCAAGCGATGCGAGATATCGCAAATCCAGATTGGGTCCCGGGCCGCCGGCCTCCCGCGAATGCTCCACATTGTAGGACGCAATGAGTCGCGGGGCATTGATGAAGCAGCATCCGTACAGCACCAGCGCCAGCGTTGCGGCGTTGGCGGCGACCAGCCATGAATTGGGCTTCTTCAATATGATCTGGATCAGCATCAGCAGCAGTCCCGCGGCTACCAGCATCATCCAGATGAAGGCCGCGAGCCGCAAATAGGTCAGCGAGTAGGCGGCCACATACAGATCGAGCCGGAGGATCGACGAGATGACGAGAAGGATGTTCTGGCCGGTCCACACCAGGACCAGTGGACGGATCAACCTCGACTGCTCGGCGGGTCCGCCCGGGCGCATCGCGATCAGGACAAAACCGGCGGCGAGCAGCGCTGTCGCGATCAGCGGATAGGCGCCGCGATGCGCGTATTCGGCGTAGGTCAGGCCGTCGGGCAGGGCCACGCCGCCCCAGAGGTAGACAAGATCAAGCCCGGTCTGGAGCGCGAACAACGCGTTGAAAAGGATCAGCGAGCGCGACATCGCCTGCACGCCGAACAGATAATCGAACTCGGACGGTTCGGCGGCGACGACGGTAGAAGGTTCGGATTTCCGAACCGGCGTGCGGCGGACGCGGCGGAGGATGAAGGGCCAGATCGCGCACGCGATGAGGAGCCAGAATAGCGTTCGTTGCAGGTCGGAATGGTTGGACAGAAACCGGAGGTCGATCTGCATCAGCCCATGTTCGATCAGCGGATTGGCCGACGCGAACAGGCTGAGGAAGACCGCGAAGACGCATAAGGGGACGATCCAGGCGATGAGAGAACCCATTCTCAGCCATTCCGGCGCTTGCTGCTTCATCTGCTGCAAGGCCACGAAGAGATCGCCGGCCAGTTGAAAGGGGCCGCGAAGCGGCGCGATCGCGGCTTCGAACAGATTCCACTGCCACGACGCGTTTTCCCGGGCCGTCATGACGATGACGAGTAGCGCGGTCGCCAGCGTGCTGAGGATGACGGACAGGACGTTGACGTCCTCGATCAAGGTGAGCAGGCCGGCTGCGAAGATTGCGGCCATGACGATTTGAACAGTGCGCGTCGCGTGCACCCGGTTGCCCGCGATGGCGACCGCGCCGAGCACACCCAGAAACAGCGCCAGCGAAATGCCGATCTGCCAGTCGTAGAACAGCCAGTCCGCCAGCGCGACACACGCCGTGGCGGATAGCAGCGGCATCAGCGGTGGGCGCGCGGGCGCCATTTCAAGATCGGACGCAGTCGCGATCGACATGTTGTTATTTTCCTGATGTGACGAGGGTGAGGTGCCTGGCCTTGGGTCCGGGCTTCGACGGCTTGGGTTTCGGGAAGGCGATAACGGAGGGACGAACGGGCGGCTGCTCCAGCCACCAGCCATCGTTCAGGAGCCGTCGTGGCAGCCGCGAGCGCCGGAATTGAAGGGTGATGATTTTCGCCATGGCCCGACGATGCCCGGCCCGTTGGCAGCGGATTTGTCCGGCATGTTCAGAATTTGCGCATTTTTGTGCAGATTTCGCGCAGACGCGGAGAGCTATCTATTCCCGACACCAGCCTTGGCCAGCAAGCGCGTTACCGCGTGCCCTTGATCAGCATTCGGCAGACGTCCGCGACGAACGCCTTGGCCTTTGCGGGCGGCACACGCAGCCGCCCATGCAATATTTGGGTGATGACGCCCTGCAACGCCGACACGAATACCGCGGTGCGGTCGATCACAATGCTTGGGGCCATGCCGGTGCCGGCGAAACCCACCGCAAAGATTTGCAAATCATCTGCGACGGCTGCGTCAAGATTCGGAAATTTGCCCTCGGTATTGATCCGCGCTCCAGCCATCAGATGAAATAAATTCGGACAGTCCCGCGCAAACAGGAAAAGTTCGACACTGCCCGCAATGAGAGCGGGTTCGCCTGGCGCCTTGCTGGCTGTGGATTTCTTCAGCCGCCGCCCAAGGCGCTTCCAGCCGGTTTCCGCGACCAGCGCCAGTAACGACAATTTGTCCGGGAAATGCCGATACACCGCGCGGTGGTTGACGCCGGCATCGCGGGCGAGTTCGCGCAGGCTGATCGATTCAACACCCTCCGCCTCGAGCCGCTCAAGCGCTGCGTTTACAAGCGCTTCCGGCAAATTTCCATGGCGAAAGGTGTCGCGCTTCGGCGGCGATTTTATTGCCATGGCTCAGCCCCCCGCTGATTTCGCAGCAATTTATCAGCCCTTGACGGCAAAGCGAAGCTTTTCCATAGATGTCTCCATTGGAGACTATTGATGATCTTTATCGCCGGCGCGGAATTTCTGGCGGCGGCAAACAAAGTGTCCTCTTTCAAAACGACAGGAATTATCATGACTGACAGCTCTCTGGATCGCGCGAATTTCATCATCTTCCCACCTGTGATTCCGTATTCCACGCTCGCGATCGCCTGCGTATTGCAATGGCTGGTGCCGCTTGGAGTGGTCGCAAATATCGACCAGGGCTTGCGGACCGGGCTGGGCGCGATGATCGTCATCGTGGGCATGGCGACCATGTTTGCCGGCCGCCGCGCGCTGCTGCGGCACGGCACCAACGTCAATCCGTTGCGGCCGACGACCGCGCTGGTCACCGACGGCGTATTCCGGCGCACCCGCAATCCGCTCTATGTCGGCGTGTCGTTTGCGTTGTGCGGGATCGCGCTGATCTTTGCGCTGGACTGGATGCTGGTCTTGATCGTTCCGGCTTGCGTCATCCTGCACTTCGCCGTCGTCCGGCGCGAGGAGTCCTATCTCGAACGGAAGTTCGGCGAGGCGTACCGGCGCTACAAGGAGCGCGTCCCGCGCTATCTGCTGGATTGATCGGCGACGACCTCAAGATACCCTCCCCATAAATTTTGCTGAAAAACTTTGAAGGATCGAATGATGACCAAATCACTTTTCCGCGTCAGCGTTTCACTGGGCCTGATCGGCATTCTCCTCGGGATCGTCATGGGCATACGGCAAGATTTCGTGCTGATGCCGGCGCATGCGCACCTCAATCTGCTTGGCTTCGTCACCATGTTTCTCTCGGCGCTGTACTATCGCGTGGTGCCGGAGGCGGCGGCGAGTGGGCTCGCCCGGTATCAGGCCATCGTCAGCGTGACCGGCGCTGTCGTGTTCCCGATCGGGATCGCCTGTGTGCTGCTTGGCGGCCACGATCGCTTCGAGCCCGTCGTGATCGCCGGCGCACTCACGGTTTTGCTCGGCATGGCGCTGTTCGCGGTGATCGTGTTCCGCACCTGTGGCCAGCAACGCGCGATGCCCGTCGCTGCCGAAGGGCGGCCAAGGGCGCGCGTTACCAGCTAGCCCGATCTTCTGACTACATTTCCACAGGTCGTCCCGGCGAACGCCTTGACCTAGGAGCCATGTCCTCTCGTTCGGGCGCTGGGTGAAGGCCTTCCTTCATGACTGAGGTCAGGGTTCCGGCGTCCGCCGGACGACCTGCAGCAACATTGATTAACGCTCACGAAATGATGATCAGTGACGAATATTGACAATCGTCACTAAACAATCGACACTCCCCTCACGCTCAATCGAGGGAAGCCGTCATGTTCGTCCGCTCCATTTTGTCTAGCTATTACAGGCTTTTAGTAGGTTTATCGCTGGCCGTGCTGGCGATCGTCCTGACCGGTTGCAACGAGAAGGTCGCCGAGAAAGCGGTGCCGTCGCGCCCGGTCCTGGTCTCCACCGTGCACTACGAGCCCGAGTCTCCGGAACGCAGTTTCGTTGGCACCGTCAAGCCCCGAATCGAGACCGACATGGGGTTCCGGGTCCCGGGCAAAGTGGCAAAACGCCTGGTCGAGGTCGGCCAGACCGTCGATGTCGGCCAGCCCCTGGCAACCCTCGATGAAGTCGATCTGAAATTGCAGGCCGAGCAGTCCGAGGCCGAATACCGCGCCGCCACCGGCGTGCTGGCGCAGGCTGGTGCCGCCGAACAGCGCGCCAAGGATTTGCGCGGCAAGGGCTGGACCACCGATGCGCAACTGGATCAGAGCAGAGCCGCCGCCGATGAAGCGCGCGCGCGGCTCAATCGCGCCGAGCGCTCGGTCGAACTCACCAAGAACAGCCTTTCTTATGCGACGCTGGTCGCCGATACCCGCGGCGTCGTGACGGCGACCCTGATCGACGCCGGCCAAGTGGTGGCGTCCGGGCAAACCGCGGTTCGCGTCGCGCGCTTTGCCGAAAAGGAAGCCGTGGTCGCGATACCGGAAACCCTGGTCGGGCGGGCGAAAGATGGCGTCGCCAGCGTCACCCTGTGGTCCGAACCCGACAAGAAGTATGCCGCGAAGCTGCGCGAGGTCGCGCCGTCGGCCGATCCCGCAACACGAACCTATCTTGCAAAATTTTCATTGCCCGACGCCGGAGAAACCGTCTCGCTCGGCATGACCGCGACGCTGACCCTTGCCGATCCCGCCACGACGCGCGTTGCGCGGCTGCCGTTGTCGGCGCTGTTCAGCCAGGGCGGCGAGCCCTCGCTCTATATCGTCGATGCCAAGGGCGACGTGGCGCTCAAGCCGGTCACCGTGAAAGCCTATGAGACCAATAGCGTGGTGATTTCAGGCGGCGTCGATGAAGGCGCCAAGGTTGTTACGCTGGGTGTGCAGAAACTCGATCCGGCCCAGAAGGTCAGGGTCGTCTCGTCATTGTCGTTTTAAGCGGGGAGGGCGCCATGAAACACTTCAATCTTTCAGGCTGGGCGGTCAGCCACCCCGCGCTTATTCTGTTCCTGGTGGTTGCGCTGGGCGTCGCCGGGTTCTTCTCCTACGAGCGGCTCGGCCGCGCCGAAGATCCCTTCTTCACCGTCAAGGTGGTGAACGTGTCGGCGATCTGGCCCGGCGCCACCGCGGCGGAAATGCAGACCCAGGTCGCCGACCCCATCGAGAAGAAGCTGCAGGAACTGCCGTATTTCGAAAAGGTGCAGACCTATTCGAAGCCATCGTTCACGGCGATGCAGGTCACGTTCAAGGATTCGACGCCGCCCAAGGAGGTGCCGTATCTGTTCTATATGCTGCGCAAGAAGCTCGCCGACGTGCAGGGCCAGCTTCCGGCCAATCTGCTCGGCCCCGTCGTCAATGACGAGTTCAGCGACGTCGATTCGATCCTCTATATGATGACCAGCGATGGCGCCGATTACGCGCAATTGAAGAAGGCCGCCGAAGGCATGCGCCAGCGGCTGCTGAAGGTGCCCGGCGTCACCAAGGTCGATCTCTACGGCACCCAGGACGAGCGAATCTTCGTCGAGTTCTCGCATGCCAAGCTGGCGACGCTGGGAATTACGCCGCAGGCGCTGTTTGATTCGCTGGCCAAGCAGAACAATGTGGTGCCGGCCGGCACCGTCGAAACCTCCTCGCAGCGGGTGCCGCTGCGCGTCACCGGCGCGCTCGACGGCGTCAAGGCCGTCGCGGAGACGCCGGTCGAAAGCAATGGCCGCGTGTTCCGGCTTGGCGATATCGCGACCGTCACGCACGGTTTCGTCGATCCGCCGACTTTCGTGGCGCGCCAGGAAGGCAAACCCGCGCTCGGCATCGGCGTGGTCACG
>DATHHQ010000327.1:0-18742 GCA_035490095.1 Bradyrhizobium sp. | reverse complement strand
CGGCTTGGCCTTAGTGTTCCGGCGGGAACCAACAAGGCAGCTCCAAGCGCCCCGCGCGATCAGGCCCCGGAAAAAGGCGGTTTCTCATTCAGCCGCGATCTGCCGTCCGTGGAAGAAGTAGACCATGCAGAGTTGCCGGCGCCGTCCACCGCTCCATGGCGGGAGGAGGCCGCGCGTGATCGCGGGCCGTCCGCGCCAGAGCCGGTGGAGGCGGCGCCAGCCGTCAAGCCGCGGCGTAATCTGTTGTTTTCCTCATCATCGCGGAAAGAGCGCGAGCGTGCTCAGGGGCGAATGAGCGATCCTTCCGAGGCTGATCTCGGTCCAAAGCCACCTCCCGAATCAAGCGAGCTTCCGCCGCCATCGTTCGACGATGCCTGGCCAAAACCGGAACACTTGAGGGGCGATGCCCCAGCGCCGCGCCGTCGCGGTCGGACGCCCCCGGCGTTTACCGAGGCAAACGCCGGGGCAGCTGCGGCAGATCGTTCCCCTCCGGCCGCGCAAGATCAGCCGCCGGTGACGATTCTCAAATCAGGTGTCGTCGATGGAATGGCCTATTCGTTGTATTCAGACGGCTCGATCGAGGCGCAATTGCCCGAAGGCTTGATGCGATTCGCGTCCATCGATGAACTGCGCGCGCATCTCGACCAGCGTTCATGACGAGGTGTACTTCCGGCGAACCTGCCTCGAAAAATAGAATGCCGTTGTTCTTGTCACGTCGGCAGCAATCCGCTCATATTCGACAGTAGTGGAAGATTCCGAAAGCGTATTGGTTCGCGCCGGATACTTTCCGATCCATAAGTTCCGAGCGTGATTACGATCTATGGAAGGTTCAGGCCATGACCGACGCTGCCGGCAAGAATTTCATCGACCTGACTGCGAGCATCGTGTCGGCCTATCTCAGCAATAATCCGACGCCGGCTTCCGAAATCCCGGCCCTGATCAGCCAAATTCACGCGGCCCTGCTGCGGGTCTCGACAGGCCGGGTCGAAGCGCCTCTCGAACCCGCCAAACCCGCCGTTTCCGTGAAGAAATCGATGACTCCGGACTATCTGGTCTGTCTTGAGGACGGCAAGCGCTTCAAATCCCTGAAGCGCCATCTGCGTACGCAATACAGCATGACGCCGGAACAATACCGGGACAAATGGGGCCTGCCGGCGGATTATCCGATGGTCGCGCCGAATTATGCGGTGGCGCGTTCCCAGCTCGCCAAAAAAATGGGGCTTGGCCAACAACGGCGGCGGCGGAAATAGCTTTGGCCGCGCCAGCCGCACGGACTGCCCAGCGGCGTGAATTCTCTCAACGGCAAGAGTGAACTTTCAGGAGGCCGCGGCAACCGCTTCGCGCGCGTCGGAGCGAATGCGCTCGACCATGGCGCGCAGGCCGTTGGAGCGCTGCGGCGTCAGGTGCTCGCGAAATCCGAATTCGTCGAATACCGCGATGGCGTCGGTGGCAAGAATCTCTTGCGGCGTGTGGCCGGAATAAAGTGTCAGCAGGATTGCGATCAGCCCGCGCACGATATGCGCGTCGCTGTCGCCGAGATAATTCAGCACTGGTTCGTCGCCGTTGCCGCGGTCGATCTGCTTGGAGAGCCAAACCTGGCTGGCGCAGCCTTGCACCTTGTTAACAGCGGAATGCTCGGCTTCGGGCATCGGAGCCAGGGTGCGGCCGAGTTCGATGACATACCGATAGCGGTCGTCCCAATCGTCCAACAGCTCAAAATTATCTCTGATTTCGTCGATCGTCATCATGTCCCGCGCTCAATCCCATAGCCATATATAGGATCTCGGGAGACCGAAAGCGATATTGCCGGATCGCAATCGACATGGTTCCGGGCCCAATTTGCCGTTAGGGCACGCCGCGCCAATCCGCCTGCAGATCATCCGGCGTCAACGTGTCGCGCGACGCTGTTTCTGCGAACGAAGCATTTGCATTCTCGATCCCGCCAATCGAGCTGGTGTGATCCGACGCGCGCTTGTCGGTGATGATTTGATATAGTCTGCGCGCACCTGCCTGGGCGCGATGCCCGATCGCGGTCGCGGCCTGGCCGCCAACTTCGCACGCCGCCGGCTGCCGCTTGCAGAACTGACTCATGTCTGACACCGCCGCGGTCGCAGCGGACACGGCTTCCGACGCCCCGACCTGCGGTGACTTGTCTGATTCAGGTATCTTCTCTAGGGGCAACAGCACGAGCACCAGCCCGAGCCAAAATGCCATGCGAAGCAGAAAAAACATCTCGCGACCCCGGTCGTCCATTTCAATCGTGCTGCGGTTGATTCCGCAGTTAGTCTTTGACTAGCAGCCGTCGATAAATCGTAAGTGTTCGCATTGAGGCTAAACCGGCGAAAACTTGCAGAAAATCCGATTCATTTGATTCGGTGTAAATTTTCGATTGATGACGGCTTCCCGTAATGGAACCGATACGTCCGCCGCATCCACCATTTCGAAACCATACCCGACGCGCTCTGGAAACCGGACGTTCACCATCTGCACCGAATGAGCGGTCTACCGGCGTGCGAAACCCCGCTAAGACACGGTCTTTGACGGCGGAATTGCGGGCCTTAGCGTTCGCTTAATTTCACTCTGACACGGTGCGGTAACGATAAGGGGGCGTTCCGGCGCGTCATTTTTGACGAACAAGCCGCAGCGCGAGAGCCGTGACAATTTTGAGTAACATTCGCGATTGCCTCGATACGCTGCTGCATTCGTCGGCGCAGTATGATGCGCTGACGCGCGCGCGCCATCGCGCCTTCACGGCGCCGCGACTGCTCGGAAGCCTGGCTGCTTTCGCGGCATTTCCGGCCTATCTTGCGATGCGCGGCGCGCCCACCGCCCTTGAGGTCGCGGCATTCGCCTGGCTGATCGCCCCCATTCTGCTGTCGTGGTTCTTGTCGCGCACCGGCCGCTACGAAGGCGCGCACGTGCTGTCGTCGCTGGCGCTGGCGGGTCTGGTCATGACGGTGGCAATGACCACCGGCGGCATCGAATCATTTGCTGCGATCTGGCTTGTCGTTGTTCCGCTTGAGGCCGCGCCCTCGGCATCGCGCCGCGTGGTGGTGTTGGCATCCGCGCTGGCGCTGACATGCGCGGCCATGCTGATCGCGTTCGGATATTTCGGCATGTTGCCGACACCGGAGTTGAACACGGCCTCGCACAGTATATTCATGGCATTCGGCGTCGCATCGGCGACGCTCTATGCAGCCGGGCTTGCCTTTGGCGCCGAGTCGCTCGCGCGCACCAGCGTTGCGCTGCTCTACGTCGAGGAGAACCGCTATCGCCTGATGGCGCGAAACATGAGCGATGTGATTTCGCGCCATCATCGCAACGGCGCGGTGCAATTCATTTCGCCTGCGGCGGAGACGATGCTGGGAGCGCCCGTATCGCGGCTGCTGGGGCACGGCCTGTTCGACCGCGTCCACGTCGTCGATCGTCCGGCCTATCTCACCGCGCTTTCGGACGCGGCGCGCGGCGGCGAGGCGCGCAGCGTGGAATTTCGGCTCAAGCGCGATGCGCCACGTGGCAGCGAGCGCGGTAGCCTGGTCGATTTCATCTGGATTGAAATGCGTTGCCGGCCGCTCGAACAGGCATCGGACACAACGGCCACGCTTGATGCCGAGGTCGTCGCCGTGATGCGCGATGTCACCGACCGGAAAATCCAGGAACAGGCGCTGGATCTGGCGCGCACGGCCGCCGAGCAGGCGGACACGTCCAAGACCCGCTTTCTCGCCACCATGAGCCACGAACTGCGTACGCCGCTCAATGCCATCATCGGGTTTTCCGAAATGATTGTTCAGGAAGACGTGTTGATGGTGAATGCTGCGCGCCGCAAGGAGTATGCCCAGTTGATCAATGATTCAGGTCAGCATCTGTTGTCGGTGGTCAATGGCATTCTCGACATGTCGAAGATGGAATCCGGTAATTTCGAAATTTCACCGGAGCCGTTCGCGCCGCGGGCCGCGCTGCTCAATTGCTGCAACCTGCTGGCGTTGAAGGCGCGGGACAATGCGATCGACCTGGTGAGCCGCGCGCCGGAAGATTTGCCTGATATGACCGGCGATCCGCGCGCGTTCAAGCAGATCGTGCTGAACCTCGTCTCCAACGCCATCAAGTTCACCGAGCGCGGCGGCAGGGTGACGGTTTCCGCCAGTGTCGAGGGATCGCGGCTGATGCTTCGCGTCACCGATAACGGCGTCGGCATCGCGGCCGACGATCTCAAGCGGATCGGTGATCCCTTCTTCCAGGCGGGCAAGACCTATCAGCGGCGGCACGAAGGAACCGGCCTCGGGCTGTCGATCGTAAAAAGTCTTGTCGAACTGCATGCCGGCGAGATAATTGTACAGAGCAAGATCGATGAAGGAACCACTGTAAGCGTCGCGTTGCCGCTGACGTTCACGCCGCCGGCGCCGCAACCGCCCAGCAACGTGGCCAAGCTCACTCCGCGATCCCTAACCCAGGACCAAGCTCACCAGGTGAAGAAAAGTGCCTAGACAAAATGCGAAGAACGACATGCCGCGCCGCCGTGGCGCGGGTGCAAAAGCGGTTGCGGTCGACGCGGACGCGGAGCGCGGCCTCGTGATGCGCATGTTGCTTCATAGCCCGAAAGACATGATTGCCGGCGTGCTGGCATTTGCAGCGGTCAGTGCGATCATCACCAACGCGCTCTTTCTGCAAGCGGGACGTCATCCCTCGCCGATGTTCGGCTCGGTGGTTGCTCTGTCTGCGACGGGATCGGTATCGGCCAGCCCGTTGCCGCGGCCGCGCCCGGTTGACGCCATGACAAGGCCCGCCGAACCATCGCCGGCCGACCCCAAGCCCGCGGAACCGAAGGCCGCGGATACGCTCGCCAATCTCGTCAAATCGAGCAGCGCGCCAGCTGTGGCGCCTTCCAATACCGCGCAAGCCGCGGGCTCGCGCCGCGTGGCGGCGGTGCAGCGGGCGCTCACCGAATACGGCTACGGCCAGCTGAAACCGACCGGCACGGTCGGTTCCGACACCCAGGCCGCGATCCAGAAATTCGAGCGCGAGCGCAAGATCCCGGTGACCGGGCAGGTCTCCGATCGTCTGGTGCGCGAGCTCGCGGCGGTGACCGGCCGGCCGGTCGAATAGGGTGGCGTTACAGCGCAGCAATTGCGTGAGGGCACCCGAACACCGAACACGTCACCTTGGCTCACCCTGAACCAGGCGAGCCACGGCGCTGGCCACTTCGGCGGCATGGGTCGCGATCATGAAGTGCGCGGCGCCTGCAATCGTCAGGAGGGAGGCCCCCTTGATGTGGGTGCCGAGCAACTCATTGGCACGCTGCATCGCCGGGTGACTTGCCCCGCCCCGGAGCACCAGGGTCGGGACTTTAATGGCGGCGAGGGCCGTCTCCGATAGCGCGAAGTCGTAGGCGCTGGCCCAATCCAGAATGTTAACGGGTGTCGTCTCTACCGCGTAGGCTCTCACGCGGGGAGGCCACGAGGCATAGGTGCCGGCGCCGCCGTAAAAGTCGATCATCGACGCGATGGCTTCCTTGTTGCCGTTTTCAAAATCGGCGAAGTAAGCCTCCGTCATCCGACGGAACGCGCGGTAGTGTTGATGCTCGTCGCTTTCCCGCAGCAGCTCTACCGCCGGGGCCTCCACGATCGAAAGGCTTGCGAGGGGAACCCGGTTGCGCATTGCCACGGCAAGCGCCACCACCCCGCCGAACGAGTGCCCGACGAGATGGACCGGGCCACCGGTCCGGCGAATGACCGACTCCAGGATCTCGGCCTCGTGGGAAATGCAGCGATCCTCGGCGGTGCGGCGTTCCGCCGTTCGTCCATAGCCGAGCAGGCTCGTGGTCACGCAGCGGAACCGGCCTTCCCAAGCCGCGATCACAGGCCGCCAGGCGGCGCCTGTGCTGCACGATCCCGGCACCAGCACGACGGTCGGACCGGCGCCGCTGTCATCGTAGTCGATCGGCCCACCCGCGTCGTCGATCATGCGGGAAATCCCCGCCTCGGATGACGGCCGCGAGGATCCTCGCGGCCGGTGGGCGTGGTCAGCATGGCGCGGCCCGGCAGCAACGCGGACACACTCTCAAGGCCTCGCTTCCATGATCATATTGAAAGGCGTCTCGGCAGCGCGACGCACGCTCGTGAAGCCGCCCTTGAGAATGACCTCGCGCAGTCTGGCCTCGCCGGCCTGCGCGCCGAGCGCGGTGCCGAGCTCCTGCGACAGCGACGTCGGCACGCAAATCATGGTCGATGCTGCGTAGTACAAACGCCCCACCGGATTGAGATTTTGTTCGAGACGATCGCCGGCCATCGGCTCGCAGATCATCCAGGTTCCGTTGTCCTTCAGGGACTTGCGTATGTGGGCAGCGGCGCCCGCGGGGTCACCCATGTCGTGCAAGCAATCGAAGCACGTGACGAGATCGAAGTCCTTGCCGGGATAATCCTTGGCGAGGCCCACCTCGAAGCGCGTGTTGTCCGAGACCCCGTGGGTCCTGGCGTGAGCCTGCGCATCCGTGATCGAGGCCGGATGGAAATCGTAGCCGATGAATTGGGATCTGGGGAACGCCTTGGCCATCATGACGGTCGACCAGCCATGGCCGCAACCGACGTCCGCGACCTTTGCTCCGGTTTCTAGCTTCTTCAACACGCCGCCGGACAGGGCAGGAAGCCATGTGGATACGAGGTGGTTGTGATAGCCGGGCCGGAAAAAACGAGCCACCGCGCAGAACATGCAGCCGGCCTGATCGCCCCAGGCAACGCCGCCACCAGACTTGAATGCAGCCTGAACCTTGGGCTGGTTGTCGAGCAGCGCCGCCATCAGATCGAAGCCGCCCATCAGGTAGACCGGACTCTCCGGAACCGCGAACACCATGGCCTGTTCGGGCGTCAAGGTGAACTTCGTCGTTGCCGGGTCGTAGGACAGGTAGTTGGAGCTCGCCTGATTGGACAGCCACTCGCGCAAGTACCGCGGATCGACCTTCGCGCTGCTGGCGAGTTCGGCGGATGTCATCGGTCCTTTGGTGTGCAGTTCCTTGTACAGCCCAAGCGCATCGCCCATTCGGACCATGGCGATGCTGGATGCGCCTCCGAGGTCGTTGAGCATCTGACCGATAAATGCGTTGAGCTTGCCTTCATCAACCTGGGTCGCAGTATTCACACTAGTCATGGCTTCCTCCAATGAAATCGATTTCGCAATCGGATAAAATGCGCAAGCGCGCCCGCATCAGCCAGCCAACGGATTGGAAAATCCGGCGGCGAGCTTGATAAGATCCGCCTGACGACGGGCACCCGTCTTGTCGAACACGCGGTGCAAATGGGTTTTGACGGTTGATTCGGCGATGCCCAAAGCTGCCGACGTCTCCCGCACGCCCCCGACCTCGACGATAGTCAACAGCACACGCCGTTCGGCGGGCGTGAGTTCGAAAGTGCGCGCGACGAGTTCACCCCAGCGACTATCCAGCGCGACCTTCCGAACAAACAGAGCGGCGACGGCTCTCCAGGCCATCCCGATGCCGGTGCGCGTCGCTGGTGTCAGCGGCAACAAGTGCATGACGTAGCGCTCGCCATCATGCGCGGTCAAAGGCAAGGCTATGCCCTTGGTGCCGATCGCGACGCCGCCATTATCGGCGAAGACCTGGTCCAAGGTCCGATTGGCTTGCGTATTGCGAGCGACGAGTTGCCCGCTGATGGAGCGTAGAAAATCGTCCGCGCGCAGGATGTCGTGGCCGGCGGCATTCGCATGGACGATCCGGCGGTCGGTGTCGACCAGGAATATTCCGGCGGCGAGACCATTCAGCGTCTCGACCAATGCCGCCGCTTCGGATTGCTTGAGATCAGCCGTCTTGCTGATGAGCAACATCTGGTGGGCATACGGTGTGATCGATGCGACATGCCGGGCTCCATCATCGGAGGATGTTGATTCATCAACCTGTATCGCATGACCCGCATCAAACATGGTTGCCTCCAACAAAACAATTGAGTCGCGCTCAGATCAGATCCGCCAGCATGCGCGCGGCACGGGCGGCGCCGCCGTCTTCGACGGGTTTGAATTTGGCCGGCGCGCGCAACGCATCAACCATCGCATCGGCAATCATGTCCGGCGTCGAGGTGGCGTACGCCATGCGTCGTCCGGCGCCGTAGCGGTCGAGACGGTGGGCGACGTGGAAATTCTGTTCGAAGTGATTCTTGAGCGGGAAGTAGAGGAACGGCGTTCCGGCCGCCGTCAGCTCCATGCAGGTCGTGAGGCCACCCTGCACCAGCGCCTGATCGCATGCGGCGAGATGTCGGTCGAGGTCCGGCACGAAGGCGCGCACCTCGACGCCAGCAGGCGCGTTGAGCGAAGCGGGATCGATGCGCGGGCCGGCCACCACGATCATGCGCAGCTCGGGCAGTTTGGCTCTCGCCATCGGATAGCTCTGCAGGATGCGCCTAATCAGATGTGCGCCGACGCCCGATCCGCCGACCGCGACGATGCAGACACGTTCGTCCGGCCGGTAGCCGAGGCGCGCCCGCAGGTCCGCGCGGCTGCCGAAGGCCCGCGGATGTTCGCCGATGATGTAGCCCGCGAAATCGAAATGCCTCGGTACCCAGTCGCGCATCGTCGGCAGGTCCTTGCCGAACGACAACGGCGCAATGTCTTCGGGCCCGCCGACGAAGATGGCGCGGTCGCGCACGGCGGGATGCCGTTCGATATGCCCGATCATCTCGGCGTTGTAATCGGTGGTCAGGAAGGCTTCATGCTCGCCGCCCGACGGTATCGGCACATAGCCGACGAAATCGGTGAACCATGCGAGCTTGGCTTTCTTCAGCTCCGGGTGCTCGTGCCAGTAATGGTCGATGTCCCAGGCCTCGTCGGCGATCACCAGATCGTAGCCACCCTCATCGACGGCATCCTGGAAGATCATGAAGTTGGCGATCAGCACTTCGTCCATGCGGCGGATGGCCTGGAAGCAGTGCAGATCGTGCTCGCCCGACTCCAGCTCGATGTGCAGCGACTCGCTTGCCAGCCGCGCACTGAGAGGATGGATTCGCTCGCCACTGGCTTCCAGCAATCGCGTCACGGGATCCTGCGCCAGCCAGTCGACCTCCAGGTCCGGGTGCAGCTTGCGCAGCTCGCGCGTGATGGCGATGTCGCGGCGCCCGTGCCCGAGCCCGATCGGGGAGGAGAGATAGAGCGCTCGCTTGGCTTTTCGTGTCGCCGGGCTGGCGCGCCTTGCAGGGGCGGCAATGCCGAGCTTGCGGTCGAGGAAGTCGACGATCAGCGCGTTGGTCTTTGCGGGAATGCGACCGAGAGGATTGTGGCCGCCGCCTTCAATGGTCACCAGCTCAGCCCCGGTGATCTCGGCCACCGCTTGCGCGCGCGCATAGCTTTGGATCTGGTCGTTGTCGCCATGGATCATCAATACGGGGCAGCGGATCTTGCGATACATGGCCTCGCTGACATCGAAGCGCGGCGGTATCGTTCGCGCTTCGACCGTCTTGACCAGCACGGGACCCGTGGTGCCGCCCGCCCAGTCGATGCCTTCCTCGATCTGCCTGGTCGAGTGCGGCTCGGAATGGATGTTGCGAATGAAATGCTCGGCGAAGTCGGGATAGTTTTCCATCCAGTACTCGCGGTTGAATTTGTTCCAACCCTCGTACTGCTCCTGCTTGGTCTCGAAATGCTTATTCGCCAGACGGGCGAAATTGGGGGGACCGATGCTCGCTACGGTGCCGACCAGGATCGCGGCCCTGACACGTTCCGGATGATGCGCGGCCAGCACGCTGGCGTGCAAGCCGCCCAGGGAGAGGCCAACGAGGATGGCGTTTCCCGCCTCGGTCGCATCCATCACGGCGAGCGCGTCCGCCACGTTATTATCGAGCGAGTAGGCCGCCACATCCGCCGGCCGGTCGGACTTGCCGTTACCGCGGCCGTCAAAGGTGATGCAGCGGAAGCGCTCGCTGAAATACGGTAGTTGTGCCTTGTAGATGCGCGAGTGGACGATCGACCATGGCGGCAGGAACACCATCGTTTCCGGGCCGTCGCCGTAGATCTCGTAGTAGATCTTCACGCCGTCCCGATCGACATAACCGCTGCTGCTGGGTAATTTTGCGCGCATCACATCACCTTTTCGATGAGCCGGCTTCGGCGCTGCGAACGAGATCGCCGATCCGCCGTAAAGCCTGGCGCACCGGCGAACCCTTCTTCTCAAGGCCGAGCAGATAGAGGCTTTCCGCGCCGATGAAGGCGTTGGCGGCGAAGGCCCCGACCTCCTCGGGCGACAGCGGGCCGAGGCCACCGAGCTGACGTTCTGCCTTGCGCGCAACGACCACGATGAGATCGACCCATCCCATGATCGCGGTGCGAACGACCTGGGCGACGGCGGCGTCGGCCCAGCTTGCGGCGATCAGTTCCTGCAGGACGCGCACGTAGCCGGAGGCGATGTCGTCGTCGAGATAGTCGCAGGCCCGATCCCATTGCTCCGACAGCTTGAGACTAGCGTCACCGAACATGGCGTTCTGACGGTCGAGCAGCTGCGCGTTCAGGTATTCGAACAACGCCAGCATCATCCCTTGCTTGGATCCGAAGTGATAATGGATCTGGCTTAAGGGGACGCCGGCCGCTGCCGCCACGCCACGGGTCGACAAACCAGCGTAGCCGTTCTGGCGAAGCACCTTCTTGGCGGCTTCGAGCAGCGTCGTGCTGGTCTCGACCTTCTTCTCGATTTTCCTGGCGGCCATGCGGGCCATCTTGGATCTCCTTGGCGCGCGAGGGTGATCCCAAGGCCGGAATTAGCGTAATTCGGTCGACCGACCGAGTCAATATTATCGTAGTATAGCTCACGGATTTGTGCGCCGACATCGATCGAATGGGGGAGTTCGTGAAGGGCGCTGGCTTCGGCTTTGGCGCTGGCCTATCGTCAGGCCCATGCGATTGAAATCCAGCATATGGGTGGCGGCCTATTTGCGCCGCTGCCAGACCGAAGGAATATTCGGCGTCGTGCGCCGGCGCGGCGCGGAAGAGGCCGGCGCGGTGTTCGTCAAGGTGGCGCTGCTCGACGGCAACGCCATGCTGTACGCGCCGGCGCCGCAGACGGTCTATGACGACAGCCGGCCGATCGAGCGCATCTTTGCGCCGACATCGCGAGAGCCCGTGCCGGAAGCGTCAGTGGAAGAGCGCCTCGTCAAGGAAATCCGGTTCGACCCGGATGCCTGGATCGTGGAGACCGAGGACAAAGCAGGGCGGCATTTTCTCGAGCTGGCGAAGGCCTAACTTCCTGAACCCTGCGAGCGGGTGCGCACAATGCCGCCGGCGCCAGGCGGTTGCGCTGCCGGGCGGGTTTGGGCGGGCGCCGAGCGGGCGCGTTGGCGGTCGTCGTCGTAAAGCGCGGGCCGGTACTTGGCGCGAGCCACCGCCATGGTCGAGCCGCGCCACGCGGCCAGCATGATGAGGGCAGATCGCTCGTGCAAGCGGTCATACAGGCGCGACAGCCGGTAAACGTGGGTTACCGAGGATCCGACCTCGGGATTGAGGAACAGCAACACCCGCTGAAAAACCGGGCTCGGCATGTCCAGAGCTTTGGCGGCGCAAGCCAGCGGCTCGCCGCCGGGATCGTTGACCAGCTGCGCGGCTATCCGCCACGGCAATATCAGGGCTTCGCCGAGTTCCAGCGTGAAGTTTTCGACATCGGCGGCGAATGCCGCCATCTCCAGGGTCTCGATGGCGCGCGCCGCGCGTGCGGCAGGAATTCGCGCGGAAGCCTTGAGCGGCGTCTCCAGCAGATTGTGCAGGATCAAGGCGCGCTCGCTGGCGCTCGCGCTGAAGAACATGTCGGTGATCTCGGCGGCGTCCTTTGGCTGCATCGATAAATTAGATGACATCCGCAATTGAGCCTCGCTCAATGCCTTGACCGGCGCCGCCGCCGGGGGCGGCGCGGGAATCTCGGGCGCCAGGGGAATGACCTGGTTGGCACTGGTGCGTTGCAGCCCGAGCCGTTTCAGCACTTCAGCCGGGGTGCCCGGATAGATTGCGAGCCGCGCCCGAACCACCGCGCGGGTGGCGTCATCAACCTCATCGATAAGACGGGAGGTGAGTTCGACAAACTGCCGCTCTTCGTCGTCGCTGTGTGCGCTGGTCTGGACGTAGAGATCGGTCAGTACACGCAGCAAAGTGGGTCGAATATCCACGCCCTCTCGGCGGGAGAGCGTCATCAGGCCGTCAAAGCCCGGAAACAGGAGCGGTGTGGTCATGTCAGAGGTACGCGACTGAGAAATACTCGCGCCAGCTTACGGACGTTGTTTTAACAGCTCGTTAAGGAAAACAATATGTGAAGATCCTCACATAATTCGGGGCTCCGTTGTGCCACAACGAGCCGCTGGCGGTGCTGGCGTCAAATCGGAGTCCGCCACGACAAATTAAGATGCCGTTAACCACGTCCTGTTCTTAATGATGGCCTGTCGCCGGCCAAATCATGTCAGAGCGGCAACCAGAGAGAGTTCAACATGGGCACCATCATTGTTTTTCCGGCGGATGCGGCGTCGCGGCGGCCGGCCTCAACCATGGATGGGGCTCCACGCGAAGGCATGGGGATCGTACTGATTCTCCCCGTCGTCCGGATCGAACGCAACACCGATGAAACCAGCGGTGGCAGTGGACCGGAAGAAGGTACGGCCCCCCGCCGCCGTCGCCGTCGGCGCACCTGACATCGGACACCCCAGATATGCCGGAGACGTGTTTTCCGATCCGGAAAAAACTGCAGCTTCTGATCTCGTCACCGGGTCCGATGTTGCTTTTGGCGGGCATGACCCTCGGGGGCTGCAGCGGCGGCGACTTCGGCCGCACCCGCCAGGATGTTCTCAGCGACGACATGCACCGCTGGATCGGCGGCGAGGCGACGGCCAGCATCGGCCTGCCTGCATCGCAATTCCAACTGACCGACAACGAACGGCAGCTTCGCGATCTCGCGTATCCCCTGATCGAGCCGCCCCATTCACGGCCGGCCTGGAAAAGCGTGTTTGGCGATTACACCCCGATTCCTTCGCCCTGGCGGCAGAAGGCGATATTCGACCGCACCGCCTATGGACGCATGCTGATCGACGAGCCGCACCGCTCGCATTCATCGCGATACGCGCAATTGATGGAAGATGTGCGCAACGATCTGACGCGGTTCGAGCCGTTCTTTTCCGCTGCCGTCCGCGTGCTGGATCTCGACAGGAAGCGCAACGCCAGCCTCAAGCAAATCTCGCTATTATCGCCGCGCGAACGCGGCGACGCGGTCGCCCGCATGGAAGAAAATGCCCTGATCGTGCAGTGGGTGGAGCAATGCCTGGAGCGGAGGATCTCGTCCTACCGCTGGGGTCTGGAACGGCTGGTGATCCAGGCGCCGGATAACATCGCCGCCGACGCCGACCGGTTGATCGGCGAACTCGCCGCGCAGACGGCGAATCCACCGGTCGCGGCCCAGCCGGTCATAGGGCACGCGGTGAGCGTTCGCGGCTAGGGCGTGAACTTACAAATCAAAGGCGTTGGCGGACGTCCGCCGCCGATGTCGGAATTATTCAACCACCTTGTCGGCCATCAACACGATGGAATCGGGTAGCGCAAGACCGAGCGCTTTTGCAGTCGAAGGGACACACCCTTCGAAGCTCGCTGCCCGGCCACACGCCGGGCCATTGTGGCATCGCCGTACGGGCCAAGGACAAATGGCTGTTGCACGCCGGCGATAGCTACTTCTTCCATGGCCAGTTGCAGGCCAAGGTTCGGATGCCGCTGGTGCTCGGTTATTTCCAACGCAAGGCCGACCTCGATCGCAACCTGCGAATGGCCAATCAGGAGCGGTTGCGCCAGCTGAAGTCAACACACGGGCATGAGGTGACAATCTTCAACAGCCACGACCCGGTCGATTATGAGAATTGTCGTTGCGGCCAGCATTAAATCGAACGCGCATCGTATCGACAACGACTGGCAGCCAATCGTTTCCCCGATCAGCGCTTGCCCCGGGGCGGAGCCGGAGCCGGCGCGGGCGCAGGCTCTTCCTGTTTCGCGGGCGGCGGTTCGTTCTGCACCTTGCAGCTTGACGCCGCGAGCGTCGCCTGGGCCTGCGGCATCAGGCCGGGCTCCGGCGCCAGGGCTTTCAACACGATCAACCCGGTTGCGGTCGGAGCGTCGATGATCAAACGGTCGGCCGCTGTCACGTCCTCGTCTTCCGGCAATTCGGCGTGTTGGGCTTCGGTCATGAGATCGAGTTCGATCACCTTGCGCCCGGCGGACCGGTCGTTGATGGCGTAATAGGCGACTTCGTTGCGGGTATAGAACGATACCGAGGTGTAGGCCTGGCTGACCGGCACCGCCAGCTTGATGGGTCCACCCGACAGATCGTAACGGCAAATCGCGATCGCGAACGCCGGATCCATGAACGGCATCGGGGCGTTGTTCGGAGCCGCCAGGGGCAGGGGCGTGACCGCGTTGAGCTTTGTCATCGGGGTCAGACGCGAATAGGCGTCCTGGGTCGCGATGCGCGGCAGCGCCAGAACGCTGACCAGATGCACGACGCCGCCCAGCAGCACGCCCGCGATGATCGTGAACAGCAACCGGATCATGGGCACCCCGCGGTCGCAATCGAGGGCATCGGCGCGTCGCGCTGCGTCCGCGTCGCCACGCCGACCGGCGTATCGTACAGCCGCAGCATCAGCGCATAACGCTCGATGCCGCCGGTGGGGAGCCAATTTCCGGCGCGCGATCTCGATGCCACCCGTATCTCGAATGCACCATCCGCCCCGCGGATGATTTCCTGGCTGGTGAAGCCGTAACGCTGCAGCGAATTCGCGACCAGATGCCCCTTTGAATCGTAAAGCGTCAACGTCCAGAATCGCGCTGCCGGCGTGACGCCGCTGACGACCACGTCGCACCGCCCATCGAGCAGTCGCTTGCGGTCGTCCGTCGTCGCCGAGAATGCGACGCCGTCGCCGGTGCCGACCGGTAACTCGCCGCTGCGCGCGATCGACGCGCGCGAATACGGATCGACATCGGCGGTGCCGGTCTTGGGCCGGGCGGTCCAGGCGCCGATCGTGAGGGTGCCGAGATCGGTGCCGCGCGTCGCCGTCATCCAGGTCGAGCCGAGACCGACGACGGTCGCCAGGATCAGCGCCAGCAAGGTAATGAATATCAGCCGCACGGTCAGTTCTTGCGCGGCACTGGCTTAGGCGCCGCGTCGCCTGGCACCGCCGCCGCAAAGCTTTCCGGGAATGCGACGGAGTTGGACGACACCGGCTTGACCGGCTTCACGGGATCGCCGGACGAGGTTTTTCCGGCGGCCTTGGCGGCCTCGTCGAGCATCTTTTCCACGCGCACCAGAATGTCCGCACCGCGTTTGGTCAGGATCGGCGGCGGTCCCGGCTTGATGTCCGGAGGCTTGATGGCGCCGTTGGCCGCCGTCGCCGCGGAGGCCACGGGAACAGGCAGCTTCGTGCCCATTCCAATACCCGGGATCTCCTTGATCTCGACGCCCTGATGGGCCGCGACCATGATGTCGTGCCAGGTCTGCGCCGGCAGCGAGCCGCCGGTCATTCGGTTGGTGGGCGAGTAATCGTCATTGCCGTACCAGACCGCGCAGGTGAAATTGCCGGTATATCCGACGAACCACGCATCGCGATACGCGTTGGTGGTGCCGGTCTTGCCGGCGGTCGGAATGCCGTCGAGCGCCGCGCGGCGCGCGGTGCCTTCGCTGACGACGTGGCTCATCATGCCCGCCATGTCGGAGGCGACCGAAGCCGGTATCGCCTGCAGCTGCTTCTTGCCATCGCGATCGAAGCGCCAGACCAGATCGCCGGTGCCGGTGCGGACTTCCAGCACCGAATGCGGCGTGACCGATTTGCCCTTGTTGGGGAAGGTCGCGTAAGCGACGGCGTGCTCGAGAACAGTCACTTCGTCGGCGCCGATCGGCAGCGACGGCGTATCGGGCAGCGGCGCCTTGATGCCGAAGCGGCGCGCCACCTCCACGATCTTGGCGCGGCCGGCCTTCGGTCCGCCCTTGCCGCCAATGGCAATCGACAGTTTTACCGGAACGACATTGATCGAGCGGGTAATCGCCTGCGTCAGCGTCACTGCGCCGGAGTAGGAGTGGCCGTAGTTCTGCGGACACCAGTTGCCGATGCAGACCGGACCGTCGACCACGATCGAGGTCGGCTTGAAGCCGTTCAGCAGCGCGGTCGTGTAGACATACGGCTTGAACGACGAACCGGGCTGCCGGTACGCATCCACGGCACGGTTGAACTGGCTGGCGCCGTAGTCGCGCCCGCCGACCATCGCACGCACGCCGCCGTCGAGATCGGCGACCACGGTGGCGGCCTGGGTCGCGTGATAGTCGCGGCCGAACTGGCGCAGCTGGTTTTCGATGGCTTCTTCGGCCGATCGCTGCACGTTCATGTCGATCGCGGTGCGGACCACGAAGACGCGCTCGACGTAGGATTTCGGAAAGGTGTCGACCAGCTTGCGCATCTCGTCGAACGCCCAGTCGAGATAATAGTTCGGCGAATTTTCGTCGCGGCGATCGACCGCGGTGGCCGGATTGCGCCGCGCGCCGAACACCTG
The DNA here is from genome assembly GCA_035490095.1 of Bradyrhizobium sp. GTDB lineage: Bacteria > Pseudomonadota > Alphaproteobacteria > Rhizobiales > Xanthobacteraceae > Bradyrhizobium. The sequence goes on along the minus strand of DATHHQ010000327.1, from coordinate 2,200 downwards.
GCCCTCGGTCATGAAGCCGGCGTCGACAAGGTTGTCGAGCACCACGTTGGCGCGGGCGCGGGCGGCGGGCAGGTTGATGTGCGGCGCATATTTGGTGGGGGCCTTGAACAGCCCGGCCAGCATCGCGGCTTCCGAAAGATTGACGTCGCGCGCCGACTTGTTGAAATAGAAATGCGCCGCGCCATCGACGCCGAAGGTGCCGCCGCCCATATAGGCGCGGTCGAGATAGAGTTTCAGAATTTCGTTCTTGGAAAGCCGCGTCTCCAGCCAGACCGCGAGAAACGCCTCCTTCACCTTGCGCTCGATGGTGCGCTCGTTGTTCAGGAACAGGTTCTTGGCAAGCTGCTGGGTAATCGACGAGCCGCCCTGTCTGACGCCGCCAGCCTGCGCGTTGGTCACCAGCGCGCGCGCGGTGCCGGCGATGTCGATTCCGAAATGGTCGTAGAACCGGCGGTCCTCGGTGGCGAGCGTCGCCTTGATCAGGTTGTCCGGAAAATCCTCGAGCGGAATCGAGTCATTGTGCTTGATGCCGCGGCTGCCGATTGGATTGCCGTAGCGGTCGAGGAACGTTACCGCGAGCTCGGATTTCTTCAGCCAGTCGTCGTCGGCGGTTTCGCGAAATGCCGGCACCGCCAGCGCCAGCATCATGATCAGGCCGCCGAGCCCGATGGTTGCGGCTTCGGACGCCGGTTCGATAAACACCCAGCGTTTCCAGCGGCCGACATAGAAGCGGTCCATGAACGTCGAAAACCGCTCATAGAGTTCGCGCGCGCCCTTGCCGGAGGAGAACAGGGTGGAGTCAATGCGCGCATCAAAGTCCAGCAGCCAGTGCCGGATTTTTTGTTTCCATTCTGGTGGTACGATCAGGCGCACCGGGACCCTTGGTCAGTTCGCAGCGCTCTAGCACCCGGCTGGGCCGCTAGAGACGTCTTGCGGGAATGTTGCGGCAAACCCAAGGCGCTTTTGCGTCCGTGGCGACTCGGTCATATCTAACCGAGTGGGCGTTACAAACCAATGGTCCTGCTACGATTTTGAACAGCAGGGCTAACCCCGCCCGGGTCCTTGTGCTACCGCCGAACCTTGCCGTTTGCACCATTGCTGATGCAGCCCTTTGGAGGGCTTGAGCCAACGCCGTTCAGGGAACGTTACAATTCATGACCGTCCGATCCCCGCCGCCCTCGGATCAAGAGGGATTCTTTTGGAAAACCAAGACGTTGGAGGAAATGTCTAACGCCGAATGGGAAAGCCTGTGCGACGGCTGCGCACGCTGCTGCCTCGAAAAGCTTGAGGACGAGGATACCGGCAAGATCTATTTCACCCACGTTTCCTGCAAGCTTCTGGATGCGGGTCTATGTGCCTGCAAGGATTATGCGAACCGGTCCGACCTGGTTCCCGACTGCGTCCGACTCACCCCGGCGAATGTTCGCACCTTGAACTGGTTGCCGCCGAGCTGCGGCTACAAGCTGGTGGCCGAGGGCCGCGATCTCTATTGGTGGCATCCGCTTATTTCGGGCGATCCCAATACCGTGCACGAAGCCGGCGTTTCGGTGCGCGGGCGGGTGCAGGGGACGGAGAACGAGATCGCGGACGCCGACCTCGAAGATCACATCGTGCAATGGCCCGCATTATTGCCGAAGCGCGCCCGCCTCAAGAAGCGGCCGCAATCGTGAACACCGCCTGGTGGCGTTCACGCGATTACGATTGCCTCTTCGCGGGACGCACCCATGCGCGTAACCCGCTGCCGGAATTTGGGTTTGTCGCCTAAATTGCAAACATAGTGATTCCGCGTGGCCTCCTGTCGCGCATCAGATTAGCACACGTTAGCACACGTCAATATGAACAAGTTTGAACGGCAGGGCCGTCGACCGGCTGACCAACAGACGTTGCCTGAAGTCATCGAAGGCGACCTGTCGGAAATACCCGCTGAAGTCATCGAACTCGGCGATGCGCCGCCGCTCGCCCCAAAGCCGCCGCTAACTCCAAGCGAAGTCCGCACCATCCTGATGAGCCTGATGCTGACGATGTTTCTGGCAGCGCTAGACCAGACCATCGTCGCCACGGCGCTGCCGACCATCGGCCGGCAATTCCAGGACGTTTCCAACCTGTCGTGGGTGATCACGGCGTACCTGCTGGCATCGACCGCGGTGGCGCCGGTGTTCGGCACGCTGAGCGACATCTACGGCCGCCGCGCCATGATCAT
>DATHHQ010000326.1:0-2834 GCA_035490095.1 Bradyrhizobium sp. | reverse complement strand
ACGATGTCGCGACCATCCACGCCGACCACCTTGTTGCCGCCGGGCGGGATGTCTGTGGTGCGGGCGACGATATGACGGGCCATCTTGCCTGGACTTGCGATTACAGTTTGTAGAGCGCGCGGGCGTTGCCGTTGAAGATTTTGGCGCGCTCGGCTTCCGTCAGCGGCGTCTTGAACGCAAAGCGCGGATCGTCGAAATCCCAATGCGGATAGTCCGACGAGAACAGCATGCGGTCGACGCCGATCCATTCGATCAGCGATCGCAAATGCTTGGCTTCGTCCGGCTCGTCGATCGGCTGCGTCGTGAACCAGAAATGCTCCTTCACATATTCCGACGGACGCCGCTTGAGATGCGGGACCTCGTCGCGGAAGCGTTCAAAATGCTGGTCCATCCGCCAGGTGGTGGCGGGAATCCAGCCGAGGCCGCCTTCGATGAACACGATTCTGAGGCGCGGAAACCGCTCCAGCACGCCTTCGATCACCAGGCTGGAAAGCTGTGTTGCCACCGAATGCGCATTCGATTGATGCTCCTCGACATAATAGGACGGCCAGCCGCCGCCGGTCGGCGCGTGACCGCCATAGCCGCCGACATGAATGCCGAGCGGCAGGTCAAGCTCCTGCGCGCGCGCGTAGATCGGCCAGTAACGGCGGCGTCCGAGCGGCTCGTTGGCGCGCGGACAGACATTGATCTGCATATAGCGGCCGATTTTGGCGCAACGATCGATCTCGGCGATGGCGGCTTCGGTGTCGTCCTGTCCGGCCAGGATCGAGGCTTTCAGCCGCGGATCGCGGTCGGACCAATATGCAAGCTGCCACTCGTTGATGGCGCGCTGGATCGCCGCGCCGAATTCGAGGTTCTGCTGCGAAAAAATAAACAGGTCGAGCACCTGCAGGATGCCGAACTCGATATCGAGCGGATCGAGGTGCTGCTTCTGCATGAAGGCGAGATCGGATCCGGGCGGACCGCCGGTCGGCGGCCAGGCATCGCGGCGCGCGATCAGCGGCGAGGACCGCGGATAGGGCGTGGTGCCGATATAGGGCGTGCGCAGATGACTGCCGTAGGTCTTCAGATGCTGCTGCCAGCGTTTCGGCAGGAACTGGTTGAGGTCGGCATGCGAATGCAGGCTCGGATGCACATCGCAGTCGATGATGCGAAGCCGGGTCTTCGCGGCCTTCTCCTGCTCGAGCAGCGGGCGGTCGATGACGTCGCTCATGCGATCCTCCTTCGAAAGTCAAACTCTATGCGGCGAGAGAGAGCCGCGGAAAGGTTTCAAGCGGATTGTCGGCACACATGCGCGATACGATGCTGGCCGGCAGATGCGGCGGTATCGCGTCGTCGCCGTCGAATTGCCAGTGCGGATAGTCCGACGCGAACAGGAACATCTTGTCGGAGCCGATCATCTCGATGATGTCGGCGACACCGGCCGCATCGGGCGGCGCGTCGAACGGCTGCGTGGTGAGGCGAATGTGGTCGCGCATGATCGCCGCCGGCTCGCGATCGATCCAGGGCACTTCGACGCGCACGCCGCGCCAGGTCTTGTTGGCGCGCCACATGAAGGCCGGCAGCCAGCTGACGCCGGATTCCATCAGCACCACTTTCAGGCCGGGGAATTTGAGGAACACGCCTTCGTAAATCAGGCTGAGCACCTGGGCCTGAAACGCCTGCGCCTCGGCGAGATAATATTCGTAGCGATAGGACGGCCAGCCGATCGAACTCGGCGCTCCCCGGTACTGGCTGCCGGCATGAACCGCGATCGGCAATTTGTGTTTTTCGGCGGCCTGATAGACCGGCCAGTAGTGCCGCCGCCCCAACAGGCTCTCGCCTTGCGCCAGCACCAGCACGGAGACGAACCGGTTGTCGGCAGCGCGGCGCTCGATTTCCTCGACGGCCAAATCAGGCGCCTGCATCGGCACCACGATAGAAGCGCGTAGCCGCGGATCTCGCGCGAGCCATTCGGCCGCGATCCAGTCGTTGATCGCCTTGCAGAACGCGGCCGCCATATAGGAATCGAACACCGCCTGCGCGCCGTAGAGCACATTGCAGATCGCGTGGCTCGAGCCGAGCTGGTCGAACGCGCCGCGCTGCACCATCGCAAGATCGCTGCCGGGCTTGCCATTGGCCGGCCGCCAGTCGGCCCGGCCGGACAGCGGCATGTTGGGCGGATAGCTGTTGAGATCGAGGCCATCGATCGCCCGGCTCACCACCTGCTCTTTCCAGTGATCGTCGAGATAAGGCAGCAGCGTGGTGCGCGTTCCGCCCACGGCGGGATGGATATCGCAGTCGATCCGCGTGACCGCCATGGAGTTTCCCTGCATTTTGTCTTTCGCGGTCATTGTGGCGCCGCGCCTCGAATGTGCCGCCGATGGTGAGGAAGCGCAAGGGTTGAGCGGCCCAAAACTGGGCAGCCATGCAAAAGGCTCCCGACCGTCATACCAATCGAGATCGTCATCACCGGGCTTGACCCGGTGATCCATCTTCTTCGCAAGAACTTTTTACGAAGATTGATGGATGCCCGGATCAGGTCCGGGCATGACGGGTGCGTTTTGTGGTGCGAGGTCAAGGAACGCTCGGCACGCACATCAACCTCACAATTTTCAAGAGCATGACAATCCAATTGTAGGCCATCCGTCCCTCTAATTCCGGATACGGCTTCGCCCTCGCGACGCAAGGCGCCCGAGGCGTTGATGAATCTTTCGCCCAAAGAGGGCGTGGGGAACGCCGGATGCCCGTGGCACCCGCGGCCTCGTGTGCACTTGGTAGTGGTAGAACGCACACGAGTAACAACGAGTACCCGGAATCACCCGGCGTCCCCGCACGCAATGGTTTTAACGGTT
>DATHHQ010000325.1:0-62759 GCA_035490095.1 Bradyrhizobium sp. | reverse complement strand
TGGTAGAACGCACACGAGTAACAACGAGTACACCGGAATCACCCGGCATTCCCCGCGCAATGGTTTTACGGTTTCCTTCGTGCTCTCCCCGGCGATCGGGCTCTTTTGCCACCGTCACCTGCGGAATTGCTTCCACCGGCTTGACACCAGCGTCGAGATGTCAGGACCACACGACTTCACCGTCCGCATCGGCATCGCCCGTCTCGCGCGCCGCCGCGTCCACCGCAGCCCATCCCTACGTCCGTGACGTTCGCGAAACGCCCCTCCGAGTGGAACGGGATGCAATGGATATAGACTGATTTGCGACTTCGGAAAATCAGAATATTTTTGCAACGGGGGCTTTACAGACTTTTGGGTGATTTGCCCGTCGGGTCGATTTGTTGAATCGGCTCAAGAAATCAGGCTGTGCGCGCCAAGTCTGTGTGACGAAAATTTTTGCGCCTGAAGCCGCCGGATGCCCGGATCGAGCCCGTCCGGGCAAACCAGTCGGCTTGTACGACCATGTCGTGACGCGATTGCGGTGCTTTCCGTGACTCCCGGTGTGCCGTGCGGTGATCGAATGAGGCGGCAACCTCCGCTTTCGGCACTTTTCGAATATCGCAAGCGGACGCAGCAATGTCCGGTGCAAGGGAAGAGCGGACATCAGACGATCGAGGCGCGATGTCCGCTAGTGGACCCAAAGCGGACGTTGAGCGCCGACAGATTCGGATCGACAACACCATCGTATAATGCATTCATCTTCATGCTTCTGTAACGAGTGGCCTGCGCGGAGACTGATCCATGTCACACCATTATTCCGGCCCTGACACTAGTTTTCCCCACGGCGATGCCCGTCTTGACTTAACCGACCTGTATGCCTTCCCGAAGCCGGGCAGCGCAGGCAAGTCGATCCTGATCATGAACGTGCATCCGTCCTCCGGCTTCAATCCGCCGGGACCGACCCGTCAGGATCCATTCGCGGCCGATGCGTTATACGAGATCAAGATTGACACGAACGGCGACAATGTTGCCGATATTGCATACAGCGTACGCTTCTCTCCATTCACAGACGGGGCGCAGACCGCAACGCTGCGCCGCGTCGAGGGCGCGCAAGCCGCCGGAACCTACGACGGTGGGCAGATAATCGTCGAAGGAGCGCCGGTCTCTATGGACCGGGAGGCACGGATAACCGAAGCTGGCAACCACCGCTTCTTCGCAGGCTGGCGTAGTGATCCCTTCTTCTTCGACGTGATGGGCGCCTTGAACAACTTTCAGTTCTCCGGCAACGATCTCTTCACCGACAAAGACGTGTGCAGCATTGTGCTGGAAGTACCCAACTCCACTCTCGGAACCAAAGCGCTTGGCCTTTGGGCTCGAACTGTAGACGGCGCAAGCGGCAGCTGGGTTCAGGCAGATCGCGGCGCGAGGCCTTCGCAATCTGTCTTCCTTCCCGGCGACGAGAGAGACGCTTATCTAACCGCGGGACCGGCGGACGACGCCGGTTTCATCGCCGTCTTTGCGCACTCGCTGGAGCACATAGGAGGATATTCTTCCGAGGAAGCACAGCGGGTAGCAGGGACGCTACTGCCGGACATCATGCGCTTCGACCCCGCGCGCGCGGCGTCCTATCCGAGCAATGGCAGGGCGTTGACCGACGACGTCCTCGACGGCTTCATCTCGATCCTCACAAATGGAAAAGTCACGACGGACGGGGTGGGAGCCCACAGCGATCTGCTCACCGAGTTTCCCTATGTGGGACCGCCACACAGGGCCGCAACTGCACAGTGAGGATTCGTGGGATCAAGTATTCTCAAAGAGTTGGTGGGCTTGCCCGTTCTGACCAAGGCGTTCCAAGGGCCCACACCTGCCGCCTGAACGCGGATGAGAACCTCTTGTCTTCCTGGCTCCGGCACGTCGGTGCTCTCGGCGACGATAACGTCCGGTGCCCCCGGCTTGTGGACTCGCGCTGCTAGCATGACGCTTGGAATAATACTTGCCGATCTGGCGGGTCAGTTGGATAAACAGGAAAATAAATCACGATTGCGTCGGCGACAATCGGGGTGTCGGCAGGTCTGTGCCGGACTTCACAGTCGTATCATGTTGCAGCGCATGAGTCCGCTCTTGGCACCTTTGAGACATACTGAATGCATCGCGCGATGTCTGAGTTTGAGGGCAAAGCGGAAAACAGACGAAAATTTTTGCGCCTGACGCCGCCGGATGCCCGGATCGAGCCCGCCGGGCAAATCAGTCGGCCTGTACGACCAGGTCGTGACGCGATTGCGGAGCTTTCCGTGACTCCCGGTGCGGTGATCGAATGAGGCGGCGACCCCGCTTTTGGTACGTTTCGAATGCGCAAGCGGACGCAGCAATGTCCGGTGCAAGGGAAGAGCGGACATCAGACGATCGAGGCGCGATGTCCGCTAGTGGACCCATTTCGCACATTGAATTTCATCAGCGTTTGAAGCTGAAGGGTAGCATTTCTCCCTCGCCTCTATCACAACTTGAAATCTGACCACGGGGGCGGTTATGCTGATGATCATTTTTTGACGTTTCTGTTTCCGACGATTGGGGGCTTCTGATGATGCTCCGTGGGTTTTTGTCTGCGACGATTGTCGCCGTCTGCATCGCTTTTCCTGCAGTTGCCGAGCCACTCCCAAAAGCTCGACAGCCAGAGGAGGTGGGCCTATCGACGCAGCGCTTGAAAATACTCGATGCCGCTTTCCAGTCCGAGGTGGACAGTGAAAAGATTCCTGGGGCTGTAGTTCTTGTCTTACGCAATGGCAAAGTCGCTTACTCGGGCGCATTTGGGTATCAAGATCGCGAGAAGCAGGTCCTTATGAAGGGGGATGCAATCTTCCGGATCGCCTCCATGACAAAGCCGCTTGTTTCCGTCGCCGTCATGATGTTGGTCGAGGAGGGCAAGCTCCAGCTTGTATCGCCGGTGTCGGCCTTTTTGCCGGAGTTCAAGGGAGTCAAAGTCGGCGTGGAGAAGGTCAACGACGGTGCCGGAAAGCCGGAACTCGTGTTGGAGCCTCCTCGGCGCGAAATGACAATCCATGATTTATTGCGTCATACCTCTGGACTGACTTACGGACAATTCGGAGATTCATTAGTCAAGCAGGAATATCGCAGCGCGAACATTGGGGCACCCGGTGAAAACCTTGCGGTTGTCATAAGCAAATTATCGCAGTTGCCGCTCGCCTATCAGCCAGGCACGACGTTTGAATACAGTATGTCGACGGACGTTCTCGGCCGCGTTGTCGAAGTCGTGTCTGGTATGGAGCTAGATCGGTTTATCGCCGAGCGTATAACAAAGCCGCTGGGCATGTCCGACACCGGCTTTTATTTGTCGGCGGAGCAAATCAGCCGCGCTGCTGAACCGCAGGTAGACGCAGCAACTGGCAAGCGACCACCCATGCGCGATGTGAGTGTGCGTCCCAGTTGGATGTCTGGAGGTGGCGGTATGGTTTCGACTGCACCCGATTATGCGCGCTTTTGCCTAATGCTCCTCAATGGCGGGGAATTCGACGGTGCCCATTTCCTCTCCCCTCGGACTGTGGCCTACATGACGTCCGATCACTTGCCTCCTGGAACGGCCATAAGCCAAGCCGTACAGGGGTTCGGCTCACTAATTCCAAGCCCAGCACTGGGGCAGGGCTTTGGCCTTGGCTTCGCGGTTCGTACGGACGTCGGTCGCAATCCGATGCCAGGCTCGGTTGGAGAATTCTACTGGACCGGCGCGTCAGGGACGACCTTTTGGGTAGATCCGAAAGAGAGCCTAATCGCTGTCATGATGGTGCAGGTGCCAATAAACCAGGGAGCGTATTACCGCTCTCTCATCCGAAATATGGTCTATCAAGCATTCGCCAAATGACCCTTCCGAAGCAAGGAGAAATACGGCGATCCGCGCGGCTGAACTGGCAGATGCCATTTGTCCCTCGCTGAACGTTCGAGGTTGCTGTAGTTTGGACGATGCGTAGGGCACCTTCTTCAGGCGAGTCAGATGCGGCGGCGCGATTTCATCACGGCACTTGGTACTGCGGCTACGTGGCCACTCGCGGCCGGAGCGCAGCAACCGGCGAAGATGAAGCGGATCGCTCTTGTTACCTCTTCGGCCAAAGTCAGCGAAATAAGCGTGAGCGGTAGACCGTATTACCGCGCTTTTTTCGAGGAGCTAAGTCGCCTTGGCTACGTCGAGGGCCAAAACCTCGGAGTAGAACGCTACTCCGGAGAAGGGCGACCCGAACGCTATGCCGAACTGGCCCGCGATGTCGTCAACAGGCATCCTGACTTGATTTTAACGTCGGGCGCTCATCTATCGCTAGACTTCAAAATGGCGACGACGACAATCCCGATTGTGACGATAATCATCGATCCGATTGCCCAAGGACTTGTGGCAAGCATCGCGCGGCCGGGCGGCAACATCACAGGCGTTACTATCGCTGGGGGATTGGAAATCATTGGAAAACGTATGGGGCTGCTGGTCGAGGCGGTGCCAAAACTGTCCACCGTCGGCTACCTTGCATCGCAACGATTCTGGGAAGATGCAAGAGGTGAGGCAGCCCGAGAGGCGGCCAAACAGGCAGGCATTTCGTTGAAGGCTGCTCTGCTGGGCAGCGCCTTTAACGAGGCGGAGTACCAGCGCGTCTTCAGGTCAATGGAACAAGATCGAGCGGATGCGCTCATGGTATCTGAAGAACCCGAGCACGTCACCTATCGTGCGACGATTGCCGAATTGGCCGCGAAAGATCGAATTCCCACAATAAGTCCGTTCCGCGAATTCGTCGAAGTTGGCGGACTGATGGCTTATGGGAGCGACCTAGCGGACATCTATCGCCGCGTCGCCAACCTCATCGACAAGATTCTTAGAGGTGCCAATCCGGGAGACATTCCTTTTTATCAGCCGACCAAATTCGAGCTGGTCATCAATCTCAAGACTGCGAAAGCGCTTGGCCTCGAAATGCCAGCGATGCTGCTCGGCCGCGCCGATGAGGTGGTCGAGTGATGTCGCTTCCTGGGAATTGGCTATTGCGTTGGCCCTTACTCGGGTTCGTTAGCGCCGCGAACCAGTCGCCGCTACGGTCAAAGCGATTGCCGCGGGATCGCAGCAGAGCACCATCAAAAGTATCAGCCATCGAACCGCGGCTTCGGGCGCGGCACCGACCATCATCGCGAGATATTGGATCGGGCCCGCGGATGCTTCGATGCGGGAACGTTCACCGACCAGCGCCGCGCGTTGCGCCTGCAATCCAACCAGCGTTGCCGTTGCCGCCTGCCGCTGCGCATCGAGTCCATCCCGCGTCACACGCTGCTGCGTTGCTATGCTGATGGCCCTGGTCATCCAACCGCGCCGTGTCGATTCGTCCACGGCCCGATCGATTTGCGCAACGCGACTGTCCAGGTCGGCAATGGTCGCCGATTGCGCCCTGACACGGGCGTCGAGCGTTTCAGTGCGTTCGGCGACGCTGGAATGCGCCGAGGCCGCCACGCTGACATGCGCCTCGACCAGCTTGCCGAACACACCGGCGGCATTGATGAGGGCAAGGCCGGCAACAAGGGCGACCATGACCGAGCGCATTTTCCATCCAACCCGGCGCCAATGCGCGGCCAGCCATCCGGCTATAACGAGTTTGCCGGCCTCCATCGTGGAGGCGAGCACCATGACCGCAACCGGAGCCCCGGGAAATATTTCAGCCATGCCCGTGACTGAAAAGTAGGCCGCAACCGTCGCTAGTGCGAGAGCTGCAACAAGGGCAATGGCGCCGCTGGCGCGTTCCGGGGCGGCCGGAACGGCCTCCGGCACGGTGGGTGCGGCGGAAACCGTCAGCGGCGGCGCGCTGGGCGCTTCTTGCTTGCCATTGGCCTTGGTTGCCTTGGTGCGCTTGGGCGCCGGAGAGGCGCGGCTGCGTTTCGTTGCAGGCAAGGGTGCCTTGCCTGATGGTTCAACACCTATGTTTTCGGCGGTTGTCGCCACCAATCTAGGGGTGCGATTTGAGGCATTAGCCAAGCCGTCAAACGGATGGCCACTGCGCACAGGACTACCGTCGCCCTCCGTCAGTTCGATCGCGGAGGTCCCTTGCGTGGTTGGGCGGCCGGTCATGCGGCACTCCGTCTCGTAAGGGTGAAAGCCAGTTTCTCCCCGGTGAAAAACTGGAGTGCGCCGTAACCGTCCGTATCGACAGCGCCCCTAAAGCCTCCGTCAACGGTCGGAAACACGGCAATAATCGTACCCGATTCGTGATCGTCAGCGACGTTTTCGACTTGCCCGCCAAACGCAAACTTCGACATCGAAAATTCCTTCTCGAATCATCGATGCGATCATATCTCCACAAGCAGGCTGTAGCTTGTTAACGATGTGCCTCCCGGAATTTAGGACGATAGTTGTTGCACTAATGCCTCATCTTGGTCTCCGGAAGGAGCCGTTCCACGCGTGGAACGCGAGGCGATGAGCAATCAGGCAGATGCAGGCTCGCTGCTCAAGATGTCCGACAGGGCCGACAATAGCCGGTCAATTTGCCCGTCTGTGCCCACGGTTATCCGCAGATAGTCGCAGATGCGAGGAGCGGGAAAATGGCGGACGATCACCGCCCGTTGGCGCAGCGCTGCGGTCAGCGCCGCGCCCTCATGAGCCGGATGACGCGCGAAGACGAAGTTAGCGGAGGACGGCAGCACTTCGAAGCCAAGCCGGACCAGTCCGCGGTTTAGCCGCTCCCGGCCTTCGATCACGCGAGTTCGGCTCTGCTGAAAATAGGCTTCGTCCGCCAGGGAGGCGATGGCGCCGGCCTGGGCGGGCCGGCCAAGAGGATAGGAGTTGAAGCTGTCCTTCACCCGGGTGAGCGCTTCGATCAGGTCGGCGTCGCCGATCGCATAGCCAACCCGCAGCCCGGCCAAGGCCCGGGACTTGGACATTGTTTGAACGACCAAAAGGTTCGGGTGGGAGGCGACCAGCGGAATCGCGGTCTCGGCGCCGAAATCAACATAGGCCTCGTCGATCACCACGGGAGCGTCAGGATGTTCCTCCAGCAGGGTAACGATCTCAGCCCGTGACAGCGCAACCCCTGTTGGCGCATTCGGATTGGGTACGATGAGCGCGCCGGCCGGCCGGCGATAGTCGGCAACGCGGATTTGCATGGCCTGATCGAGCGGCACGGCCTCGTAGGCGATGCCGAACAGGCGGCAGTAGACCGGGTAGAAACTGTAGGTGATGTCCGGGAAGAGCAACGGCGCATCATGCTTCAGCAGAGCGGTGAAGACGTGGGCCAGCACCTCGTCCGAGCCGTTGCCGACGAACACTTGTTCGGGTCGCACCTGGTGGTAGGTGGCCAAAGCAGCCCGCAGCGCGGTGGCTTGTGCGTCCGGATATAGACGCAGCGTATCAGTCGCCTCGCCACGAATCGCTTCCAACACGCGTGGGGAAGGACCAAGTGGACTTTCATTGGTGTTGAGCTTGACCAGCTCCACCATGCGGGGCTGTTCGCCTGGTACGTAGGGCCTCAGGTCGTGCGTCAAGCTGCTCCAGAAACGGCTCATTTTTCTGTCCAAATCTCATAGAAGCAGCGGCGCGGCGGGCGCCTTGATGGACGCTCAATACCCGAGCGCAGGAGGTGGAGAAGCCAGCGAGTTCAGGCTCGATGATCTCTTTAACGCCAGAGAAGCCTTGCAGGAAACATCCAAAGAAAGACACGACCAAATTTTTTGTGGTTGGACGTTGCTGCACTCCATGAGTCCGCTCATGGACCCAACTGAGACATCGAGCCTGATCAATGTCTGAGGCCGGCTGAGTGCCATTTCTCACTCGCGGCCCATTGGCAAAGTGCTAGGCTTTAGGCCCAGGACGAGACGTGGTCTTGAGGGACACATGCAACGGCGCGAGTTCATCACGCTTTTTGGTGGCACGGCAGCGACGTGGCCGTTGGCCGCGCGTGCGCAGCAATCGGCAGGGCGGATCTACCGGGTGGGGTTCCTCTCGATCTCGTTCCGGGAGCACGCGCTCTATGTCATTAACGTCGAAGAAGGCCTGCGGAGCCTCGGCTACCGCGTTGGCGAGAATGTCGTCATCGAGTACCGCTTCGCCAACGCCGAGAGGGAACGGCTGCCCGCGCTTGCCGCAGACCTGGTCCGGCTCGGTGTGGACGTCATCCTCGCCACCGGGGGCAATCCGACCACGGTTGCGGCCATGAATGCGACCACAACCATCCCGATCGTCATGACTACCGGTATCGATCCGGTCAGCGCCGGGCTTGTCGCCAGTCTGGCGCGCCCCGGCGGGAACGTTACCGGGCTCGCCGCGGATGCGGGCGGCGAGATTTTGGGCAAGCGGTTTGAGTTGCTAAAGGAAGCGCTGCCGAACCTCTCGCGTCTGGGCATTATGTTCAATCCTGACTTTGCGTACAATCGAACCCGGCTGACGGCGATGACAGAGACCGCCCGGGCACTGGGGTTGACCACTATTCCCGTCGAAGCACGTGGGTTGGACGCACTTGAGCAAGCGTTTGAATTAATGGTGAGGGAGCGCGCGCAGGCGTTCGTCATGCAGGGAGATAATGTGCTGTTCAATTATCGCGGCCAGATTGCAGAAATGGCTTTAAGAAATCGTCTGCCAGCCGCCTCTCTCCAGCGAGAGTTGGCGGAGGCGGGCTTCTTTCTGACCTACGGGGCCGACATTCGAGATCTTTATCGTCGGTCCGCCGCTTTCGTCGACAAGATCTTCAAGGGTGCCAAGCCTGCCGACCTGCCGGTCGAACAACCGACCAAGTACGAGCTTGTGATCAATTTGAAGACCGCAAAGGCGCTTGGTATCTCCGTGCCACCGATAATGCTCGCCCGCGCCGACGAGGTGATAGAATGAAACGTCGCGACTTCCGAGTTTGGCACTTTTCGGACATATCGCGTTGTCCGGCCTGAGTCCGTAACGCATCGCGGAGTCAGTGGTGTTTTGGCCCCTTCTTTTGGGAACGCGAAGGCCAACCATCTTGCCGACACGCAACGTGTCCTGCATTCTGATCGCCGTGATTGGGTATTTCGCCATGCTCCTTGCCTAACAGTCGACGTCGCATTGCGTCTCTTCAGAGGGAGAAAGCCATGAAAAAGTTTGGCATAAGCGTCGCCCTGGTTGCCTTGCTCGCAGGCGTAGCTGGTTTTAGCACGCCATCGCGGGCCGAAACCGGTCAGGTCACCGTCGTATTCACGAAAGGCGGGTTCATCGTCGGGGTCGGCGGCGGCGAGGGCGTGCTGACCATACGAGGCAAACACTATCCATTCACCGCATCGGGCATGAGCGTCGGCTTCACGATCGGAGCCTCGACAACCAAGCTGGTCGGACGGGCCCTCAATCTGAAAGGGCCGGCTTCGATTGAAGGCACTTACAGCGCGATCGGAGCCGGCGGTGCGGTTGCGGCTGGGGCTGGAGGCGTTCAATTGCAAAATGCCAATGGCGTGGTCTTGCAGCTCAGCGGCCCAAAGGTCGGTGCTGAAGTGTCGGCTGCAGTGGGCGGGGTAACGGTACGTTTGAAATAGGTGTGATGCGATCAGGGCGCGCCGCGCGGCGCGGCCTGATCTGCTCAGTATCGTTGGGCGTCATCCCGCTGCAAACGCCGACGAGCTGATCGCTTCCGTTCCTGGCACTTTTCGAACATGCCGCGATGTCCGGCCTGAGTCCGTGACGCACCGAAAAGCGGACCCTTCAACTTCACGGTCCATCAATTTCCCGGCTAATCCATCCAAGCGCTCGACGACTACCGCCCGGAGAGCGACTTTCTGCCACTTCCCGCCGCCCGCGCCATCGACTAGGCTTGGCTGCATAAGAATAAAGATAGCCGCTCGCCGGCCAAGGGGAAGAACGATTTGGACGGACAGGTGGGCCGGCGCATCGAGGTCAGGCGCAGCGGCGGTGAGGGCATGCGTCGGCGCTTATTGGCGCACTTGTGGGTTGCGCTGTTGCTGGCGATCCTGGCCTTTCTGGTCATCTATCCGCTTCTCACCCTGCTGTTGGGCGCCCTGACCGACACCAATCCGGTGGTCGACGGCTTCAGCCTCAGCCACCTCTCGATCGCCAATTTCCTCGTCGTGCTGGCCAACCCGAACGTCGCCGAGGCGCTGTTCAATACCCTGATCGCCTGCGGTGGCGGAACCTTGATCGCGGTCGTGATCGGGCTCGCGTTTTCGTGGATCGTGGTGCGCACCAACACGCCGTTCAAGGGCTTCATCGCCGCGGCCAGCATCCTGCCGCTGTTCGCGCCGCCACTGGTCGCGGGCGTGGCATGGACCATCCTCGGTTCGCCAAAAACGGGCCTGATCAACACCCTATTCAAATGGGCCGGTCTCGACTGGCGCGTGGACTTCTATTCGCTGTGGGGATTGGTGTTCGTGTTCGGCATCTATTACGCGCCCTACGTTTACATGTTCACCTCCTCGGCGCTGCGCAATATGGATCCGAGCCTGGAAGAGGCCGCCGAAATTTCCGGCGCCAGCGCGTTTGCGACGCTGTTCTCGGTGACGTTCCCGCTGATCATGCCGGCGATCGTTTCCGGCATGCTGCTCTCGTTCATCGTGATGCTCGGCATCTACGGCATTCCGGCGGTATTGGGCGCACCGACCAATATCAGCGTGCTGACGACTTACATTTTCAAGCTCACCAACTGGTCGCCGCCGCTCTACAATACCGCCGCCGCCGTCGCCATCATCCTGATGGTGGTCACCGGCGCGCTGGTGTTCCTGCAGCAGAAAGTGCTGAGCGGGCGCAGCTACACCACCGTCGCCGGCAAGGCGTATCGGCCGCGCAACCTCGATCTCGGACATTGGCGCTGGTTCACCTTCGGGCTCGGCATTGTTTATCTGCTGGTGGTCGTGATCCTGCCGAGCCTCGCCTTGATCGTGGCCGCGTTCCGGAAATTCATGTTCATCCGCGATGCCGCCAGCCTGTTCGACATGCGGCAATATTCGCTGATGCATTTTTACAGCATCTTCGACAATCCGCTGACGCTGCGATCGATCTACAACGCGGTCGAGGTCGGTATCATCACCGCCGTGGTCGGTGGTACGCTCGCCTTTGCGATCGGCTACACCATTCACCGCACCAATGTCGGCGGCCGGCGCAGCATCGATCTGGTGTCGACCTTGCCGGTGGCGATTCCCGGCCTCGTGGTGGGCGTCGCCTATTTGTGGGCCTGGATCGGCATTCCCGGCGGGCTCTACGGCACCATCTGGATTCTCGCGCTCGCCTTCATCGCCCGCTTCATGCCGGACACCGTCAAGGCGCTGTCGACCTCGTTCCTGCAAATCCATCGCGAGCTTGAGGAGGCGGCCTGGGTTTGCGGCAAGGGCATGCTCGGCACCATCAGAACCGTCGTGCTGCCGCTGGCGCGGCCGGGCGTGATCGCCTCGATGACGCTGTTGTTCGTGCTGGCGATCCGCGAACTGGGCTCGTCGCTGTTTCTCTACACCAGCAACACCATGGTGATGTCGGTGCTGCTGCTCGATTACTACGAAGGCGGAAATCTCGGCAAGACCGCCGCATTCAGTCTGGTGCAGACGGTTTTGCTCGGGGTCCTGATCGGCGGCGCGAACTGGCTGTCGAGGGGGGCGGCCCAGGGCAGCGTTGCCCGCGCCGGATAAAACAAAACCAAGGGAGGATTGGCCATGAACAACAGAGTTTTCGCCAGGATAGCCACCATGGCAGGAATCGCCGGTCTCGGCATCGCGTTGAACGGTACGCCGGCGTTGGCGCAGCAGGAGTTCGGCTCACCCGAACTGATTGCGGCGGCCAAGGCGGAAGGCAAGCTGGTCTACTACACGGCGAATTTCGCCGAGGTCGAACAGCAGGTGATCAAGGCGTTCAACAAGCGTTTTCCGGAGATCAAGATCGAGATGGTGCGCGCGCCGGGTGGCCAGCTCATCACCCGCGTGAAGACCGAGGCCGCGGCCGGCAAGCTGATCGCCGACGTGGTCGATCATTCCGACCGCGCGCTGATGCAGCCGCTGGCCGACATGTTCCAGGATTATGCGCCGCCGAATGCCGCCGACTACAATCCCGATGCGCAGATTTCGCCGAACCTGTGGCCGCGCGCCACCCTGGTCTGGTCGATTGCCTACAACACAGAGTTGGTAAAAGACCCGCCGAAGACCTGGATGGATCTGACCAAGCCCGAATACGACCGGATGACCGGGCAGGTGTTCGCCCAGTCCGGCGGCACCACCTGGACCAGGATCATGTTCGAGCGCCTGGTGCTCGGCGAGGATTACTGGGCGAAACAGGCGACCACCCATCCGGTGCTCTATCCGTCGGGTGCGCCGATGGCGGATTCGTTGGTGCGTGGCGAAATCGCGATGGGCCCCTTGCTCTACAATGCGATTTATCCGAAACAGAAAGACGGCGCGCCGATCAAGATTTTCTTCCCGCCCGAGGGCGCGCCGGTCAATCCCTATGCAACGGGAATTCCGAAAACCGCGGCACACCCCAATGCCGCGAAACTGTTCCTCAACTGGTGCCTGTCGAAAGAAGGGCAGACCTTCATGATCAAGGAGCTTGGCAACCTCACCTCGTTGAAAGAAGCGCCGGTCTATCCGGAAGGCTTCGATCCCAAGGTGGTCAAGGTCTGGCTGCCCAAGTTCGACGACTATGTGAAGCTGCACACGCCCTGGGTCGCCGATTGGGACAAGATCTTCGGCTACCGGCAGTGATCGACCCGTTCATGAAGCACTTGAAATCATGACGGCGCCGCTCGACGTCACCGACCTGCGCAAGCAGTTTGCGATCGGCCGGCCGGCCATCGACGGCGTAAGCTTCGCCGTGCCGGCCGGAGAGATCGTGGTCCTGCTGGGGCCTTCGGGCTGCGGCAAGACCACGACCTTGCGCTGCGTTGCGGGGCTTGAGCACCCGACATCAGGTGAGATCAGCATCGCCGGCCGCGTGGTATCGTCGCCCGCACGCGGCATTCTGGTGCCGCCGCGCTCGCGCGATCTCGGCATGGTGTTTCAGTCCTACGCGGTCTGGCCGCATATGACGGTGCGGCAGAACGTGATCTATCCGCTCAAGCACCGCAAGATCACGCGCGCCGACGCCGGCCGCAAAGTTGACGAGGTGCTGGAGCTGGTCGGCCTGTCGGAATATGCCGACCGGCCGGTGGTGGCGTTGTCGGGCGGGCAGATGCAGCGCGTGGCGCTGGCGCGCAGCATCGTCTACCGGCCGCAACTGTTGCTGCTCGACGAACCCCTGTCCAATCTCGACGCCAAACTGCGTCTGCGGCTGCGCGACGATCTGCGCGTCATCCTCAAGCAGACCGGCATGACCGCGCTTTACGTCACCCACGACCAGGCCGAGGCGGTCGTGCTTGGTGACCGCATCGGCGTGATGCGCGATGGCAAGCTGTTGCAGATGGGCAGCCCGGACGAGATCTACAACCGGCCGGCCGATCTGTTCGTCGCCAATTTCACCGGCGCCACCAATGAGATCGCCGGCACGTTGATCGAGCGCAACGGAGCGACGGGACTGGTCGACGTCGGCAGCGGCCAGCGCGTCGAGGTGGCGCTGTTGCAGTCGATCGCAGCGGGAGAAAAAATCCGCATCGCCCTGCGACCGGAAAATATTGCGCTCGGCCAGCGCAACGGCAGCAACACCTTCAACGCCCGCGTCCTCGGTCGCCGCTATCAGGGCACCCAGACGGTTTACGATATCGATCTGTTTGGGCACCGGCTGGAAGTGCTTGAACTCGGCACGGCGGCCCGCCATCAGGTCGGGGTCGAAACCCCGGTTTCCTTGCCGCGGGAAGGTTGCTGGGCCTACCGTGATACGGGATCATCGTCGTACGATTAGCCGCAATCATGGCTCCGATAATTTTGAACTGTGACAGTCGCCTGCCGCGAGGCTCCGCGTGTAGTCAATCCGTGTAGTCAAATCGTCGCTGCTCGGTCGCGCTTCCAAAATTGGCTTCCATCGAGAGCCGGTTTTGCATACGCTTGGAGATTGCAGCACTGCAGGGGCGACTGCCATCAGTCGCGAACGCCCGAAAGCCCGGCCACAAGGGATGGGTATCACAGGAGGGAACGCCATGAAGCGAAGATCAGTACTCGCCGGGCTTGGTGCAACTGCGGCCGCCGGCGTGCTCGGTATGCCATCGATCCTCAGGGCGCAGACGACCATAACGCTCAACGGCGCCGTGCAGTTCAACGACGACCACGCCTTTACCAAGGCATTGGTCAGGTTCGAAGAGCTGGTCCAGAAGTATTACGGCAAGCCCGTCGCTTTCACGCTGCACAAGAACTCGTCGCTCGGTCTCGAGAAGCAGTATTTCGAGTACATGTCGCAGGGCAAGGCCGTCGACTACGGCATCGTCTCGCCAGCCCACATGTCGACCTTCGCCAAGGCGGCGCCGTTTATCGATGCCCCGTTTGTGTTCAAGGGCATCGAGCACATGAACAAGGTCGTCGAAGCGAACATCCTGGCGCCGATCGCCGATGAAGTCGCGGCCAAAGCCGAGGTCGTCCTGATCGGCTACGCCGGTGGCGGCATCCGCAACATATTCGCCAACAAGCCGCTGCGAAACCTGGCCGACCTCAAGGGCCTCAAGGTGCGCGTGCAGGGCGCGCCGATCTGGTCGAAGACGTTCGCCGCTGCCGGCATGAGCCCGACGGTCATTGCCTATAACGAGGTCTACAACGCCATCCAGAATGGCGTGATCGCTGCCGGTGAAAACGAAGCCGCCGGGGTCGAGGCGATGAAGTTTTACGAAGTCGCGCCGCACCTCAACTTGACGCAGCATGCGGTGTCGATCCGCCCGATTTGCTTCTCGGTGAAAACGCTCAAGACGTTGCCCAAGGACTTGCAGGACGCAATCATGAAGGCGGGCAAGGAGGCCGGCGATTTCGGCCGGCAGCTCGAGTCGAGTGAGGAAGTCACCAAGCTCGATGCACTGGAAAAGGCCGGCAAGCTCAAGCGCGTACCGTTCGAGGAACGTGACGCCATGAAGAAGCTCGCCGATCCTGTGATGGCTACCTACGCCAAGGAAATCGGCGCCGAAGGCATCTTTGAAAAGATCAACGTCGCCTAGACCAGCAGACCGCTGAACGAGATCCCGGGGCAAGCCTGACCGCTTGCCCCGTTTGATGACTACTATGACGCCGGGGGGCCAATGACCGAAATACCGCTTCCATCCAACCCGTCGCTGTGGCGGCGAGTGACGGCAGGCTATGCCAAGCTGCTGGAAATCATGCTGGCGGCCTGCGTCGGCATCCTGGTCATTCCGGTCACGCTGCAGGTGATCTCGCGCTACACCCCCTTCATCCCGTCTTACATCTGGACCGAGGAGATGGCGCGGTTCCTGTTTGTATGGACCATCATGATCGGGGCGATGGTCGGCGTCAGGGAGGCGCAGCATTTTGAGGTCGATGTGTGGCCGGACCTGTCGCGGCGGAGCGAAGCCGCGGTGCGGATCGTGGCGCGCCTTGGTATATTGGCGATGGCGCTGGTGTTCTTGTCGGCGGGCATCGAGTTCACGCGGTTTGCCTGGAATCGAACCTCGGAGCTGGCCGACTTGCCGCTCTGGCTCATTCACGTCGCATGGCCGGTGGCAGCCTTTACCTGGATCGTGTTCGCAGGCGAACAGATTGTCGATGAGGCGCGGATCCTGTTCGGGATCAAGCGATGAGCGGTGGTAATGTTCTTTCCGCCGGACAGGCCGCGCTCGTGTTGTTTGGTGTTTTCATCGGACTGCTGATCGTGCGCGTGCCGGTCGCTTTCGCGCTCGGCCTTGCATGCCTGCCGATCCTGCTGATCGAGCCGCGCCTGTCGATGATGATGCTCGCTCAGGAAACCTTCAACGCCTACAATTCCTTCATCCTGCTGTCGGTGCCGTTCTTTCTGCTGACGGCGAACCTGATGAGCATCGGCGGCATCACCGATCGACTGGTCGCGCTTTCGCGCTCGATGGTCGGGCATTGGCCCGGCTCACTGGCGCAGATCAATGTCGTGCTGTCGGTGTTCTTCGCCGGCATCTCCGGTTCCTCGACCGCGGACGCGGCGAGCCAGTCGAAAATCTTCATCGATGCCCAGACCAAGGAGGGTTACGACCTTTCGTTCTCCATCGCCATTACGGCGGTGTCCGCGGTGCTTGCGGTCATTATCCCGCCGTCGATCCTGATGATCGTGTGGGGCGGGCTGATCTCGACATCGATCGCGGCCATGTATCTGGCGGGCATTGTGCCGGGATTGCTGATCGCGGGCGCGCAGATGCTGACGGTGCATGTCTATGCGGTCCGCCGCGGTTATCCGACCTATCCAAAATCGAACTGGGTGGAGATGCGCTGCGCGATCTGGCGCTCGATCCCGGCGCTGATGACGCCGTTCATTATCGTCGGCGGTATCCTGCTCGGCTGGTTTACGGCGACGGAGTCGGCTTGCGTCGCGGTGCTGTATTCCGTGGCGCTGTCGACGTTCTTTTATCGCGAAACGGGCGCGAAAGAACTCTACAAGGCCTTGCTCGATACCGGGCGCCTGGCCGGGGTCGCACTGTTCTGTGTCGGCACGGCAAGCGCCTTCGGCTGGTTGCTGGCCTACTACAAGATTCCCGAGGCGCTGCTGGCCAACGTCTCGACCTGGGGCATGGGGCCGATTGCGGCGGGCTTCTTCATCGCGTTCTGTTTTCTGGTCGTCGGCTGCTTCCTCGACGCCATTCCGGCCATCGTGATCGTCGGGACCGTGCTTGAGCCGCTGGCCAGGTCGGTCGATCTGCATCCCGTGCAATTCGCGATCATCTCGATCGTCTCGCTGGCATTCGGGCTGGTGACGCCGCCATATGGACTGTGTCTCATGATCGCGTGTTCGATCGCCGGTGTGCGGCTGCGCTACGCGCTCAAGGATACCATGATCATGCTGGTGCCGATGCTCGTCGTGCTGGCGGCTTTAATCATCTGGCCGAGCGTTTCTTTGTTCCTGCCGCGCCTGATCGTTCCCGAAATGCTGAAATAGCTGTAAAGCCGGCCGCTGCCGTTGGCGCAACGTTGCGCGTCAATCCACGCTGACACCGCTGGCCTTGATCGGCACCGCCCATTTGGCGATTTCGCTTTGCACGAATTTCGCCAGATACTCCGGCGTGGTGCGATCGTCGGAAACAAATTTGAGGCCGGCGCTTTCAAGCTTCTCCCGCACCGCCGGCGTTTTCATGGCCTCGACGGTGGCATGATTGAGCTTTTGAACGATCGCGTCCGGCGTGGCCTTCGGCAGGAAGAACGCGTTCCAGGTGTAGGCTTCCACCTCAAAACCCTGCTCGATGGCAGTGGGAACATTGGGCAGTACCGGCGATCGCTCTTTGGTCAGGATGGCGATCGCTTTCACCGCACCTCCGTCGATCTGCGGCTTTGCGGTGGTGACGATATCGCAGAGGTAGTCGACGCGACCGCTCATCAGATCCTGCATCGCAGGGTTGGCGCCGCGGTAGGGAACGTGGACGATGTCGAGCCCGGTCACCATGTTCATCAGTGCGCAGCCGAGATGGATCGCCGAGCCGGTGCCGGCGGAAGCGAATTGCATCTTGTCCTTGTTGGCCCTGGCGTAGGCGACGAATTCCTTCATGTCCTTGACGGGGAGATCTTTGCGCGCAACCAGCACCAGCGGCGCTTCGACCATCAGCGCCACCGGCTTGAAATCGGTGGTTGAATTGTAGGCGGGCTTCTTGAACAGCGTCTGGTTCTGCGCCTGCGTTCCAACCGTTCCCAGCAGGAATGTATAACCGTCGGGTGCGGCTTTCGCGACGCGGTCGGCGCCGTTCATTCCGCCGGCGCCGCCGATGTTTTCGAGCACGATCGGCTGTCCCAGAATCTCACCCATGCGTTGCGCGAACAACCGCGCCAGCACGTCGTTCGGTCCGCCGGCGGCGAACGGATTGATCATGGTAACGGGGCGGGTCGGCCATTCCTCGGCCTTGACGCCGGTCGCCACAGCCAACGAGGCAACGGCAACAAGCGCGGTGACGGTCTTCCACATGGTTTTCTCCGAACTGTTTTGTGAGGTTTGCTTCAGACGAACGAGATCGCCTCGGCCATCTCAAGGATTCGCCGGATTTCGATCAGGGCGCGCTCGAGGTCCGCCTCGGTTGCGGGCGCGCCCAGACAAAGCCGGACGCCGAGGCTTTCGCTTTCCATTCGCCGCAATGCGCCGGGAGGCGCGAGCGTGATGCCCGCCTGGGCTGCCTGGGCGATCAGGGCTGTCAGCGTGCGGCCAGCCGGCAGCGGCAGCCAGATGTGAAAACCTGGTGCTGCGGACGCGGCCGGCAGCCAGGCTTTCAGGATGCGCCGCACGATCGCGTCGCGCAGCGCGGCCTTGTCGCGCTTGAGCCTGGCTTGCCGGGCAAGGCCGCCATTGTAGATCAACCTCGCCACCACTTCGGCCATGACCGGGACCGCCATCCACCCGGTGGCGCGCAACGCGTTGATCGAACGATCGCGAAACGCCTCCGGCGCGATCATCGCGGCAATGCGAAGGCCCGGCGCCAGGCATTTCGCGAAACTCACGATGTAGAAGCTGCGCTCGGGGATGAGCTGGGAGACCGGCGGCAGCGACGGCGACAACAAATATCCGTAGGCGTCATCTTCCAGCAGAAAGGCGTCATGCTTGCGAACGATCTCGGCGATGGCTTGCCGCCGCTGCGGCGGCATCACCGTTCCCGTCGGCGTTTGCAGCGTCGGCATGCAATAGAGAACGCGCGCCTGGGTTTCGGTAAACGCGCGATCGAGACTTTCCGGGATCAGCCCGGATGCATCGGTAGCAACCCCGTGAAGGCGATAGCCGCATTGCGCCGACAGCGCCAGCATGCCCGAATATGTGTAGCTTTCGGTGAGGACGGTATCGTCTGACGCTGCGACCATGCCGAGCGCGATCGACAGGGCGTGCTGTCCGCCGTGGGTGATGAAAAGATGGTCGGCGTCCGCGGTGACGCCGAGCGAGGCGAGCCACGTCGCCATCGCCTCGCGATGCCGGGGCAGGCCCTGATGCGGCAAATATCCGAGCAGGTTCGACATCTCGCCGTCGGCGACGATCTCCGCCAGAACAGATGAAATGACGTCGTCCTCGCCGGTATAGGGCGGGACATTCAGCGCCAGATTGATCGTTGCCTCCGACGAGCCGAGGCCGCGCGGCTCCGGCCGCCGCCGTTGCACGAACGTGCCGCGCCCGACTTCGCCCGAGATCAGGCCGCGCTGCTCGGCCTCGGCGTAGGCTTTTGAAATCGTTCCGACGCTGAGTTCCAGCCGCTGCGCCATATCGCGCTGAGGCAATAATCGCATGCCGGGCTTGACGCGGCCCGACGCGATATCGGCCTCCAGCGCGAGAACGAAGGCGAGATAGCGTGGCCCCTCGATCGAAGCGAGAGCGGGTATCCAGTCAGTCATTTCTCTACCCGCGAGGCCTGTTTGAGCAGTCGCTGATCGGCATTTTGCTGAGTAGTACAATTATTGGATTGTTGCAAGATTTGATACAGATATGACCCTCGCGTCGAGGTATCATCCTGTGGATCGAAAGTGAGAGGCCCACAACAGACTGTTCGCAATGATATTTCCAAGCCGGTAGTGATTATTCATTTGTTCGATTGAACCAACTCAATCGTACAGAATTCCGCTAATTGCCTCAGTTTGTGTTTGACAATTTCCGGCCCGGCCTTCTATCGTTCCGAGCAAGGCGGTGGGTCCTTACAAGCTGTCGGTAAAGATGGGAGCGCGTGTTGATTTACGAAATCCGGGTCTATGAAGCCGCAGAAGGCCGGGCGGACGCGATGCGCCGCCGGTTCTACGATAACGTTGCGATCCGATTTTTTCCCCGTCACGGCATCGAACTGCTCGGCGCATTCACGGCATCGGTTGACGACGGGCGCCTGACTTATATGACGCGCTTTGCCGACGAGGACGCGCGCAAGAAAGCCTGGGCTTCATTCGCGACCGATCCGGAGTGGGCGGCGGTGAAGGCGGCAAGTGAAACCGACGGGCCGCTCTTGAGAAATCAGATTGTCTCGGTGCTGTCGCCGGCGATTGCCGGTCTGCCGCTGGGCTAGCGGCAGATATGAAACCCGCACCCTTCGATTATGTCAGGCCGGATTCGCTCGGCGAAGCGTGCCGCCTGTTGGCCGGCGACGAGGATGCACGCCTGATCGCAGGCGGACAAACGCTGGTGCCGATGCTGGCGATGCGGCTCGCACGTCCGGCGAAGCTGATCGATATCTTGCGATTACCGGAGCTCGCCGGGATCCGCGAAGAAGCCGGCGCTGTGATTGTCGGCGCGACGACGCGCCAGGCGCAGGCCGAACGCGATCCTGTCATCAGGGCATCGGTGCCGATGCTGGCGCGGGTGCTGCCGTGGGTCGGACATCCGCCGACCCGCAACCGCGGCACCGTCGGGGGCTCGATCGCGAACGCCGATCCGTCGGCCGAAATCCCGCTTGTCGCGGTGACGCTCGGCGCCGACATCATGCTCGCGACCACGGACGGCCCGACATCGATGCCGGCGGATGATTTTTTCATCGGACCGATGCTGACCACAATCGGTCAAGGCGAGTGCGTCAGCGCGATCCGCTTCCCGGTCTGGCCGCACCGGCGCATCGGCGTCGGCTTCTTCGAAATCAGCGCGCGGCGCTCGGATTTCGCCTTCGTTGCGGCCGCGGCCCAGGTCGCGCTCGACGACGAGGGCCGCTGCATCGAGGTCGCGCTTGGGGTCGGCGGCGTCGGCGATCGGCCATTGCGGCTGGATGTGTCCTCGCTCGTCGGCATGGAGCTCGATGCAACGTCGGTCGCTGAAGCGGTCAGCGCCGCTGCAGGCGAACTCGATGCCACCAGCGATCTGCATGCCAGCGCCGCCTACCGCCGCCGCGTCGCCAGCGTGCTTTGCATTCGCGCCCTCGAACAAGCGCGCGTCGATGCGTCGGTCAAATCCAGGGAAGGCGCGCGATGAAGGTCGATTTGCGCATCAACGGCGCCAACCGTTCCGCCGATATCGAGCCGCGCAAGACGCTGCTCGACGCGCTGCGCGAGAATTTCTTGCTGAACGGCACGCATGCCGGTTGCGAGCACGGTGTGTGCGGCGCCTGCACCGTGCTGGTCGATGGCGAGCCGGTTCGATCCTGCCTGATGTTCGCGGTACAGGCGGACGGCTACGAGATCACGACCATCGAGGGCCTCGCGCCGGCACCGGGCGAACTCAGTGTCATCCAGGACGCGTTCTGCGAAACCCACGGCCTGCAATGCGGATATTGCACGCCCGGCATGATTCTGTCAGCGCATGCGCTGTTGCAGCACACGGTAACGCCGACGCGCGAGGATATTGTCGAAGCGATCTCGGGCAATATCTGCCGCTGCACCGGTTACGGGCAGATCATTGAGGCGGTGCAGTTCGCGGCCGATCGATTGCGGATCGCCAATACGCCGCAGCCACACCATGATGGGCCGCATGCGCATGCCGAGGGCAAGCCCGTTGTGGAGGCGAAATGAGCGCGGATCCCGCAGCCTTCCGCTTTGTTTCGACCAATCGCCGCGTTCGCGAGGATCGCCGTTTCGTGGCGGGCCATGGCCATTTCGTGGCCGACGTCGCGCTCGAAGGCATGCTGCATGTGGCGATCCTGCCGTCGCAGCATCCGGCCGCGCGCATCGTTTCGATCGATGCGTCGGCGGCGCTGGCGATGCCGGGCGTCCATTATGTGCTGTCGGGCGATGAACTTGCCGCGGCGACCGATCCGCTGATGAATGGCCTTGATACGCCAAAGGTTCAGCGCCACCCGCTCGCGGTCGGGCAGACCCGCTATGCCGGCGAATGGGTGGTTGCGGTGGTTGCCGATAGCCGCGCGCTGGCCGAAGACGCCACCGAAAAGGTCCGCGTCAGCTATGAACCATTGCCTTTCGTGATGAATGCGGAAGAAGCATTGCGGCCGGATAGCCCACCGGTCCATCCGGCGCACGGCTCCAACGTGCTGCTCGACCGGACCTTCGTCTGGGGCGAGGTCGACAAGCATTTCGCCGAGAGTCCACGCCATCTGTCGTTTCGTGTGACCTGGGGACGCAATTCCACCGTTCCGATCGAGACCTTTGGCGTCGCCGCATCGTGGGACCCGTGGCGCGAGATGCTGGATGTGTGGGCGTCGATCCAGATGCCGAAATATCCCGATCAGATCGCGCGGGCCTTGCGGATTCCCGCCAATGGCGTGCGCGTGCACCAGGATGTCGATGTCGGCGGCAGCTACGGCGTCAAGCGCGGCATCAAGCAGACCGTGCTGGTGGCGCATCTGGCGCGGCGGCTCGGCCGGCCGGTGCGCTTGATCGAAGACCGGCTGGAGAACATGCGCGGCGGCGACGCCCACGGCCCGGAACGCATTTTCGACGTCGATGTCGCCTTCAACGACGACGGCATCGTCAAGTCGATGAAGATCCGCGCGCTGGATAATGCCGGCGCCTATGCCGGCCGGGCGCCGTTTCAACTGGGCAAGCCGATCGGCGCCATCGTCGGCCCCTACAAGATCGAAAGCGTGCAGTATCGCGCGCAATCGGTCACATCGAACAAGGCCGTGCAGGAGGCGGTGCGCGGCTTCGGCCAGGCGCCGACCAATTATGCGATCGAAACCGCGATCGACAAGGTCGCCGCGGCCACAGGCCTCGCGCGCATCGACGTCCGCCGCCGCAACTTCATCGCTAAGGAAGAGTTCCCCTATCTGATCCCAAGCGGCAGCACCTATGACAGCGGCGACTATCACACCGTCGTCGACAAGGTGTTCGCGCATATCGATTTTGCCGCGATGGAACAGGAGCGCGATCGGCTGCGCGCCTCTGGTTTGCTGGCCGGTATCGGCCTTGCGGCGTGTCTCGAGCCGAGCGGCGCCAATTCCGCATTCGAGCCGCTGCTCAACGAAAAGAACACCACCACCACCTGGATGGATTCCTGCCGCATTGTCATCGACGGGCTCGGCTTCGTCACCGTCACCATCCACAACACCTCGTCGGGGCAGGGGCACGAAACCCTGGTTGCCACCGTGATCGGCGAAGTGCTGCAGATCGAGCCGGATCTGATCCGCGTGATCCGTCCGGATTCGCTGGCGTGCCTGCCCTCCAATTCGCCGGTCGGCAGCCGGATGGCGATCATGCTCGGCGGCGCGGCGTTTCATGCCGCGCAAAAGCTGAAGGCGAAGCTGATGCGGATCGGCGCGCATCAGTTTGGCCTCGGCGAGGACAAGGTTGTCTACGCGGGCGGCGGCGTCGCGGTCTCAACCGGCGACAAGCAGCTTGGCTGGGCCGAACTCGTCAATATCGCCCATCGCAATTACCATCTGCTGCCCGAGGGCATGGAGCCGGGCCTTGAGAGCACGCATGTGATGCAGGTGCCGACCGGCGGCAGCTTGCCGAAAGACGGCCGGGTCCAGATGTATCCGTGCCACTCCTTTGAGTTTCATGTGGTGCTGATGGCAATCGATCCGGCGCTCGGCAAGCCGGAAATCAGGCGCTACGTCATCGGGCATGATTGCGGCACGGTCATCAACCCGCATATCGTCAAGGGCATGACGCTGGGTGGCGTCGCGCACGGCCTCGGCGCCGCGCTGCTGGAGGAGTTCGTCTACGATGATGAAGGCCATCTGATCACCCAGAGTTTCATGGACTATCTGCTGCCATCTTCCCACGAGGTGCCGGAGGTCGAGATCGTGCATCACTGCACGCCGTCGCCCTACACCGTGTTCGGGCAGAAGGGCTCCGGCGAAAGCGGCTATCTCGGCGCCCCCGCTGCGATATCGGCCGCGATCAACGATTGCGTCGCGCCGCTGGGCATCTCCTTCAACAAGCTTCCGATCCGTATTTCCGCCATTGGCGATGCCATCGCGGATGCGCAACAAGGCAAACCTCAAGAGCAAGCCAAATGATCATCGACTGCCACGCCCATCTGGTGCCGCCAAGTCTGCTGGACGCGATCCGCACCCAGGCCTCTCACTTTCCCTCGATCCGCCTGATCGAGGACGGCGGAAGCCTCGGTTTCTCGTTTGCCGGCGGCAAGCCGACGCGGCCGGTTTCAAAGCCGCTGAGCGATCTGCCCGCCCGCCTGAAATGGATGGACGAACAGCAGATCGAGCGTCAGGTGATTGGCGGCTGGCTCGACATGTTTGCCTATGAAGTGCCCGTGGAGGAGGGCGTGAACTGGTCGCGGCTGATCAACACCCACCTGGCGCAAACCGCGATGCGTGAGCCCCGGTTTGTGCCGCTGGCCACCGTTCCCTTGCAGGACGGCGCGCGTGCCGCCGAGGTGTTGCGTGAAGCCCACGCCGCCGGTTTCAAGGGGACGATGATTGGGACCCAGCCCAAGGGCAAGGGCGGCGTGCTCGACGATCCCTCGCTGGTGCCGTTCTGGGAAGCCGCCAACGAACTCGGATCGGTGGTTTTCATCCATCCGGTGTTCGAAAGCGGCGATGACCGCGTCCATGATTACGGGATGGCGAATGCGGTGGGGCGGATCACCGATACGCTGATCGCGATGTCGCGGCTGATCTATGCCGGTCATGTCACCCGCTATGCCAACGCCAAGATCGTCGCCGGTATCGGCGGCGCGGCGCTGCCTTATGTGATCGGCCGCCTGCGCCGGAATTATTCGCTCGACAAGGACAAGCTCGGCGATCCCGACGCCGCACTCGCCGCGATGTATTACGACACCATTGTCCAGGATCCCCGCGCACTGCGCTACCTCGCCGACATCGTCGGCGCCGAGAGGATCATGATGGGTTCGGATATGCCGTTCCCGATCGGCGATCTCGCGCCGCTGAAGATTGTAGCCGAGACCAAATTCTCGGACGCCGAGCGCGCCGCCATCAATGGCGGTTTGGCGCAGCGGCTGTTCGGGTTGTGAGGACGTATCCATGAAACTCGATATCGGCGGTGTCGAAACCATTCAGGCTCCGGTTGACGTGCTCTGGAAAGCGCTCAACGATCCCACGGTGTTGACGCGCTGTATCCCGGGCTGCAAGACCATGACCGAGATCGCGCCCGACGCCTACAAGGTCGAGATGCAGCTGCGCGTCGCGGCGGTGGGCGGCTCGTTCGAGGGCGAGATCGCGCTGTCGGACAAGGAGCCGCCGAAAGCCTGCAGCATCAAGGTCTCCGGCGCCGGCACGCTGGGCCACGGCAACGGCAGCGCGCGCTTCCAGATCGAACCGGAGGGACCGGCCGCGTCGCGCCTGACGTTTCAGGGCGCCGGTGAAATCGGCGGGCTGGTCGCGGGCGTCGGCCAGAGGATATTGAGCAGCGTCTCGAAGCATCTTGTCGGACGGTTTTTTACGGCGCTGCGCAAGGAATTCGAGACGCCGGTCGAGGGTGCGGCGGAATAGCTTTGACGAGAAATTTCGGGAGGACGGCCATGAGTAAAATTCGCATCAGCCTTGCCTGCGCCCTGGCGCTGTCGTGGGCGGTGCCTGCATTCGCTCAGGCGCCGGAACCGATTTCGATCGTCGTATTCGGCCCGCCGTCGCTCGGTGCGTTTTTGCCCCCGGTGATCAAAACGCGAAAGCTCGACGAGAAGAACGGTCTTGCGATCAAGTTCGAGGAACGCACGCCCGACGCCTATACCGCGCAATTCAACTCCGGCGAATTCAAGCTTGGCGGCAGCGCGTCCTTGCTGACGGTCGGCCTTGCCGACACGCGCGGCGTCAAAGTGACCTATCTCTTCAACCTGTTCGATTACTGGGGCGCGGTGGTCACCTCCCGGCCCGAGATCAAGACGCTGCGGGATCTCGAAGGCAAGGAAGTCGCCGCGGCAAAGGGTACCACCAACTGGGTGATGTTCGATTGGTTCGCGCGGCAGCTCGGCGCCGATACCGCGAAGTTTGCGGTCATCAACACCGCGACCCCCGGTCTGATCGGTTATGCCGTCGCCGATCGCGCGGCGGCCGTCCAGATCTGGGAGCCGGCCTATACCACCCTGCTGTCGAAGAAGAGCGACATGCGAACCATCGACATCGCCATTGCCGAGAGCTGGAAGAAATTCACCGGCAGCCGCAACATTCCCTATCTCGGCGTCGCCGCCCATATCG
Source organism: Bradyrhizobium sp. (assembly GCA_035490095.1). Lineage (GTDB taxonomy): Bacteria > Pseudomonadota > Alphaproteobacteria > Rhizobiales > Xanthobacteraceae > Bradyrhizobium. The sequence goes on along the minus strand of DATHHQ010000325.1, from coordinate 36,756 downwards.
ATTGGGTGGAAAAAAACCCGAAGCTGATCCCAAAACTTTACGCGGCCTACAAAGAAGCCTCCGAATGGGTCACAGCACATCCCGATGATGCGTCGAAACTGATTGCGCCGAAGGGAACGCCTGACGACCAGAAGGCGATCGCGGAACTCATTCGCGCCAATGACCGGCTTGGCATGAACGTACAATGGGCTTCCGACGTGCGAAAGGAAATCAACTCGGTCTATTCAGCCGGAAAATCGATCGCCTTCCTCCCATCCGATCCCGCCGCCGCCACGATCTATCAGGCGCCGGGCAAATGAGCGCGACCGCGCCTCAAGCCGGAGCGCCGGCGCCGGCCACCATGCTGCTTGAAGCGATGAAGCGGCTGGGGTCGTCGGTACTGCCTTTCGTCGTGGTGATCCTGATCTGGCAATTCGCTTCGCTGTTTTTCCCGCGCTTTCTGTTTCCATCGCTGATCGATGTGTTCTGGCGCTGCCTCGAAATCTTCTCCAGCGGGACGATGTTCGCCGATGTGCTGTCGACGATCCTTCGCATCCTGGCGGGGCTTGCCGGCGCTTTCTTGATCGGCGGCCTGCTCGCGTTATTGATGGTGCGCTCGCGCGCCGTCGATAAGTTCCTTGCTCCGATCCTGACGCTGTTCCAGGGCATTCCCGCTTTGTCCTGGGTGGTGTTCGCCATCATCTGGTTTCATGGCGTTGAGTTTCGTATCTTCTTCATCATGGTGATGACGACGCTCCCGGCGTTCACGTTTCAGGTGCTGGGCGCCTTGCGCGCGATGTCCAAGGATCTCATGGAGATGGTGTTCAGCTTCCGCCCCACCCGGATCAAGCTGTTTCGGGTCATGATCGCGCCGGCGATCCTGCCGGACATTCTGACGGCGTGGAAAGTCAATCTCGGCAACGCCTCGCGCGTGGTCGTCGTCGCCGAACTGGTCGGCGCTACCGGCGGTGTCGGCTACCAATTGCTGCAGCAACAGCAGCTGTTCGACATGGCCGGCGCGCTGGCCTGGACGCTGCAGCTGGTGTTCTTCGTGCTGATCGTGCAGGGCGCGTTGACGCTGATCGAAAACACCGCGTTTCGTTATCGCGCCGTGTCGGAGCGCGCGATATGAGAGATATCGTGACGTCGGCTGACGCGGCCATTCACCTCGACAAGGTTTCAAAAATATTTGGCAAGGAAGGCGCCGAGGCGTCGTACCGCGCGGTGGACGATCTCAATCTCGACGTTCGCCCCGGCCAGATGCTGGCGTTACTGGGCAAGACCGGCTGCGGCAAGTCGACCATCTTCAACATGATTGCCGGGCTGACCGAGCCGACCAGCGGCACCGTGCGTGTCAGCGGGCGCGATCCGTTCGCCGATTTCGACTCGTTTCGCGGCGGAATCGCGATCGTGTTCCAGAACGACCGGCTGCTGCCGTGGCGCACCGCCATCCAGAACGTCGAACTGGGGCTCGAGATGCTCGACACGCCGGCCGCGGAGCGGCGAACGACGGCGCAGCTCTGGCTGACAAAACTTGGACTCGGCGGGCACGAGAACGACTATCCGCACGCGCTGTCGGGCGGCATGCGGCAGCGCGTCTCGATCGCGCGCGCGTTCGCAACCAATGCCAATATTCTGCTCTGCGACGAGCCGTTCTCGGCGCTCGATGAATCGACCGCCGGAAGGCTGCGCGCGGAATTCGTCCAGCTGGTCAAGGAAAACGGCAAGACGGCGGTATTCATCACCCATTCGATCAGCGAAGCGCTGGAAATCGGCGACCGGATCGTGGTGCTGAAACGTCCCGCGAAGATCGCCTACGACGTCAGCTTCGACGGCGGCACCGGTCAGGAAGAACGCGAGCTTATTCGAAGCCGCATCGGTGACGTGCTCGCGGTTTAAGTTGATGCTGGCGTTAAGCCATCGGGCATCGCGCGAGGTCCGAAAGGTATTGCCATAAGCCGACCTCGTGGTAGCGATCGGGCTTTACTGCACTGCCGTGCATTGCATATCGGCCCCGACGGTGAGCGGGCCGGTGTAGAATTTTCGTAGGTCAGCGATGGCCGCATCGAGTTTGAACAGGCCGATATGGCTAACGATGAGTTGTCCAACACCCGCCTCCTGCGCGATGCGGCCCACGACTGCAGGTGTCGCATGTAGAGGAGTTTCTACACCCGGCGCGATGGCAAGATGCATAATCAAGACGTTGGCGCCTTTCGCGAACTGAGCGAATTTTGGATCGGTTCCGTTCTGATCGGAGCTGAAGACGACCGATACATTCCCGGTTTGCACGCGGTACGCCAAAGTCGGCATATTTCCATGCGGTATTCCCAGCGCAGTCACTGTTGTCCCCTCGCGATGGAACACCGTCGACGGATCTGCTTTCGCGACATCGACCACGCCGACATCGAGACGAACGCCTCCGGGCACAACTCTTCCGATATCGAGCCGCACGCCTCCAGCACCGGCTCGCTGCGAAGCGCCCAACGTGGAGCCGAGTACCGGAAATGCGCCAGTCTTCTCATCGAAAAGCCGGCTGAGGAACGTGGAAAAATCTGGCGCGGCGTCATTGCCGGAGGGACCGAAGATAATCAACGGCTCCTTGCGAAGCTCATGGCTCTGCCACAGGAATGCAGGTAGGTCGGAAACGTGGTCGGGATGAAGGTGGCTTATGCCGACCATCCACAAATCTTCAAGTTTCGCTTGTGACTGGCCGAAGCGATGGTGAGCCCCACCACCCATATCGACAAGTATTCTTGCCTGACCATTGAGCCAAAGAAGGTAGCTCGACGAGGAACGAAATGGATTAAGTCGGGGACCGCCGGAACCAAGGATTTGCACGGCTACCGGGTCCGCGCTGCAGCTTTGTGCAGAGGCGCCAAAACTACTCAATGAGATTGAGAGAAGTCCGAGCAAGCAAATGATCATGAGTCGAATCATGAGAGCACCCGTTCGGTTCGAATGGTTCACGTAGATCGGCCTTGGGCCCACTTGAAATCATCACGATGCACGGATCTTGCCAGGGTCCGGTCATTTCTCGGACCCCAGGAGAACCTTGCATCGGGATCGCGGCGATTGCGGGATCGACGTTCGGCTTTTTTCAGATTGGCGAGCATGCGTTCTTCGTCGAAATGCGCCCGCAATGCATTGATCAATTTGGGCCAGTCGGCGAATCAGCAGATCGTGCGTTCGATACTGCATCAACTGGCCGTGCAGGCGCAGAGCTTCAGGCCGCCCGGGTGGTCGCCTTGAGCGGCACCAGGCGCTCGCTCGAAAGCGCTGCCTGCGCGCTCGACGTTCCCGCTTCGTGATATTCTGCGTCCTCGTTGACCTGCCATATGTCGTAGATGCGTTCGCCGGCCAGAATGTTCCGCGCCGTCAGCATCGCCGTCATCATGGCGTGATCCTGATTATTGTATTTGTGCATTCCGTTTCGGCCGATCAGATGCAGGCTCGGATAGCTTTGCTCGAGGTCGCGCCGGATCACCGCCATATGGTCGCGATAGGCGTCGTCATAGACGGGATAGGCCTTTTGCTGGCGCACCACGCAGCCGTCGACCACATCGGTGGCGGCGGCCAAACCGACCTTGACGACCTCGCGCGTGGCGAGCGCGATCAGTTCCTCGTCGGACATCGTCCACAGGCCGTCGTCCTCAAAGCAGAAATACTCGAGGCCAAGGCAGGTCATGCCGACCGGCGCCATCTCGGGCGACCACGAGCCGAAATTCTGCACACGGCCGACCTTCACCGACGGATCATGGATATAGATCCAGTTGTCGGCAAAAACATCGGTTTTGTCGATCATCAGCGCAACGGTGAGGAAATCACGGTAGCGCAGCGCGCGCGCGTGCAGCAGCGAGATCGGTTTCGGCGACAATTTGTTCACCAGCTCGCGTACCGGCGCAGAGCTCACGACGTGGCGGGCCGTATAACTCTCGCGTTTTCCGTGTGACGTCGCGACTCCGATGCGCCAGAGCTTGTGGGCTTCATCGTAAGCGAGTTCGACCAGCTCGCGCCCCATCAGAATTTGGCCGCCGCGCTCCGTAATCTTGGCGGCCGCGGCTTCCCACATCATGCCGGGACCCCTGCGCGGATATTGAAAGGTCTCGATCAACGTCTTGACGACATCGCCGCCCGCAACGGCTTTTGGTTTGAGCCCGAACGAGTGTTTCAGCGCGCTCATGACGGCGACGCGAAGATCCAGTCCCTTGATACGCTGCGCCGCCCAGTCGGCGGAGATGTCGTCGCAGGACATGCCCCACACTTTCTCGGTGTAGGTTTTGAAGAAAATCTGAAACAGGCGCTCGCCGAACTGATTGCGCACCCAATCGTGGAAGCTGCGAGGCGACGCGATCGGGAATAGCTTGGCATGGGCATAGGACAGCATGCAGGCGGCGCTGGTGACGATCCCGAGATTGCGCAGCGCCTGGAACGCGCTCAACGGATAGGAATAGAATTTGCCGCCATAATAGATGCGCGATAGCCGCGGCCGCGTGATGAAGTCGTCAGGCAGGATCTCGTGCCAGAGGTCGACGACTTCCTTGGCCTTGGAGAAAAACCGATGGCCACCGATGTCGAACAGGAAATTCCCGTGCCGCACGGTGCGGCTAATGCCGCCGACATAGACCGGATCTTTCTCGATCACGATGACCGACGATGTTTCCTTGGTCAGGCAGTAAGCGGTGGTGAGGCCGGCGGGCCCGGCGCCGATTACGAAAATGTCTGCATCTGTGGTCATGCGCGGCGCGATCCCTCGGGGTTTCGGGTCGCATTTGCGCAGAACTTCGTTAAGGTTCGGCTTATCGCCGCTCGCGGAAGCGTCGCTTGAAGGCTTAATGAAAGGTCAATGCGCGTGCGCCAATTTATCGCGCAACCACGTCAGCCAACATTCATTTCCGCCAGAACCGCCACCTCTTTTGTTCCGTACGACAAATAGGTCAGGCGCCATCGCCGTTTTTCCGAGATTTCCTTCAGCGCCTTGAATCCGCCGGTTCTCCAATCGGGAAATCCAAAGTAGTCGTCAAAATGAATAACCAGACCATGTTCGACGTAGTCAGAACAGAATTCCAGCACGTCGACCGTTGCGGCGTAAGTGTCGCAGTCAACGTGTACCAGCAGCGGGATGCCGGAGGCGGGATTTGCCATTTTCCAGCGCGGTCCTGACTCCGCGAACCATCCTTTCACCAAGCCGACATTGCGCCGAACCCTTGGCAGCCTGCCGCCGAGATCAAACGTTTTTTCCGGAGCCATACCGCTCCATTGTTCCCGCAAACCTTCAAAACTATCAAATCCGACAAAATCCAGTCCGGGAAATTTCCTGGCCTGGTAGTTAATCATTCCACCCTTGTAGACCCCAAACTCCAGTACGAGTTTGCGGGAAGGAAATCTTCGCTTTGCCTCCTTGATCGAAAGACCCAAACCGTCAAATCGATCCAGAAACGAGTACGCACCTTTCATGTTTTCTTTGGCGTAATTGAAGGAGTCCACCACAGCATCATGGCGCATCAGCATTGGAACGGATTCGGATAGCGTTCTTTCCGCGACGTAGCGCGCAAAAGAAGCGACCACATTGGAAAACCAGACCTCAGCTCGAGTACCTATGCGCGCCATATCCAACTCCAGCAATGCCCCCGGATAGAAGTCGTACCCGATTTCGGGGCCGTCTGGTGGCTTGGTTCAAGTGGATTATGGCCTCGAATCGTTTCCACTTTCTGCTCCGGTCTACGTAAATAAAGACCGCATTTGGCGTCCCAGCGCCGGTTTCTCCGGTGCCTCGGGCAGGCGCGGCGATGATTGCATAGGGATTGCTTAACGGGTGCCGGTGCACATTGGCACGACGTTTGCGCCTGATTTAGAAGCGCTTGAGGAGCCATGTCCGACCTCAGTTCGACCTCGGGCCAGGCCGCGCTGAAACAGCGACCCGGCGCCAATCCAAATGTCTTGCTGCCGGTGCTGTGGCTGACGGCTGCGGTCGCCATCGGGTTGCCCGCGATCCGCGGCGGTGTCTTCGATGCCATGTCTACGGATGACGCCATGCGGCTGGTCCAGGTTCGCGACTGGATCGGTGGGCAAGGCTGGTTCGACCTGTTCCAATATCGATTGGATCCGCCTGGCACGTCGATGCACTGGTCGCGCGTCGTCGACGTACCCCTAGCCGCGTTGATCCTGTTGCTGAGGCCGCTGATTGGAACGCACGGCGCGGAAACCGTGACGCTGTTTGTTTGGCCGGCGCTAATGCTTGCGGCCGCGCTTGCGCTGGTCGCGGCGATTGCCAGGCAAATGAGTAACGGCGTCGTTAACGCGCAGATCACGGCAGTGGTGCTGGCAGTGCTGGCCGCGCCGGCGCTGATCCATTTCCGGCCGGGTGCGATTGATCACCACAACGCGCAGATCGTCTTGTTGCTCGCCCTGGTCTTGCTGACGTCACAGATCGAGCGGAGTGCGGTCAAGGCCGCGCTGGGCGGCCTGGCGGCATCGCTATCACTGGCGATCGGCATTGAAATGCTGCCCGCCATCGCAGCGATAGGTCTCGCCGTAGCTGGCCTTCTTATCTGGCGCGGTGCATCCGTCTCGCGACAGGTCGGCGCCTTCGGAGCGGGCCTGGCGGCATCATCGCTGCTGCTCGCATCGGCATTGCTTCCACTGCCCTCGCTGGCGTTGCCAGTCTGCGACGCCTTCGGTGGGCCGGTGCTGCTGCTGGTCGCCGGCGGCGGCATCAGTCTGATGATCATGGTCGGAATTGATCGCTATCACTCCACGCTGCGCCTGCGGCTGGCTACGGGGGCAGCGTCAGCAATCGTCATGGTCAGCGCGTTCCTTTCCCAGTTTGCGGGATGCATTGCGTCGCCTTACGCACAGCTCGATCCGCTTGTGACATCATTTTGGGTCGACAAGGTCGTCGAATCGATGTCACTCGCCACGATGCTGCAGCTCATGCCGCAAAAAGTCCTCGGCTTCTACGGATTTCCATTGATGACGATGGGCTTTGCGTCGGCGGCGCTGATGCGGTCCAATCCGCTTGTGCGGTTCCGCTGGATCCTTGGCATCACGACGCTGGCCGCGCTGATCGGGCTTAGCGTTTGGGAAATGCGGGTCTCTGCGGCGGCATCGATGGTGGCAGCGCCGATTTTTGCCGCGAGCCTGGCCGTTCTGTGGCCAACGCTTGCCGCTGGACGAAACCTGGTCCTGTTGGCACTCGCGCTGTCACCGGCGAGCTTTGCAGCCTTGGGCCTCTCGGCGAAGCCGCTGATCGACCTGATCTTCAAGCCGCAGATGACAATAGCCGAACGAGGCGCGTCAACGTGCCGGACCGTGTCCGATGTCGCTTCCATGACACAACTTCCGAAGGGACGTGTGATGGCGCCGATCGATCTTGGACCGTTGATTCTTGCCGACACCGATCACGCGGTTTTTGCAGGGCCATACCATCGCAATAACGACGGCAACCTCGCGATGATCAAGCTGATGCTGGCGCCAGTACCGACCGCGCGTCAAATACTATCGGATCGTCGCGTCGACTACGTTGTGATTTGTTCGACAGCTCCCGAGCAGGATCTTGTCGAATTCGCTGCAGACGGATTAGCGGCGCGGCTTGGCCGCGGCGAAACGCCTGACTTCCTTGAGCGGCTCGACCTCGACCCCACGCACAAAATTTCCGTATGGCGGGTGCGAAGGTAAATCACTTCACCTGACGACGTCGGTCCATTCCGGGCAGCTACGCTGGTCCACCGGGACAAGCCAGGCCTTGTAGTTGGTCTTGTCGATGATCTCGGCCGGCAGGATGACCTTTTCCGGCAGCGGCTCGCGCTTGAGATGGCGCACCGCCGCGCGGGTCGCGACGCAGCCGATCTTGAACATGTTGAAATCGACTGACGCGAGGATCGCGCCGGTCTCGATCTGCTTCACCGCCGGCAGAATGCCGTTGATGCCGATAACAACAGATGTCCGGTTCGCTTCCTTCAGCGCTTCCAGTACGCCGAGCGCCATCCCGTCATTGGCGGAGAGCACGGCGTCGATCTGCGGGTGCTCGCCCAGGAATTTCTCCATCACCCGTTTGGCGTCGGGTTGCTGGTAGTTGCCGATCCCGGAGCCGAGCACCTCAATCCCCGGAAACTCGGCGAAGGCGCGCTGGTATCCGCGCACGCGCTCGCGGTTGGTGGGCGCCGCCGGGGTGCCTTCGATGACGACGATCTTTCCTTTAGCCCCGAGATGTTCGAACAGATAGCGCGCTTCCCGGTATCCGATCTCGAAGTCGTCGGCGCCGACATAGGTAACGAAGCTGCCGGGCAGGGGATTGGAAACCAGCACCACCGGAATTTTCGCTTCGTTGAGCTTCTTGACCGAATCGACCATGGCGACGTCATCGACGGGAATGAAGATGACGGCGTCCGGCCTGTCCTTCAGGACCTGCTCCACCATCGCCTTCTGTTCGTCGACATTGTCGGGCAGCTTCGGAACGAAGTGCAGCACCCGCGCCCCCGCTGAGCGCGCAATCTGGTCGGCGGCGATGCGGAACGCTTCGTAAGCGGGGTTGGTCGAGTTCTTGGTGAATACGGCGATGGTCATTTCACCCGTCGCCTTGGCACTGCCTGCGAACAAGGCCATCGAACCAGCCAGCACCGCCGCTACCAGGTATTGCATCGTCGCCTCCGTCAGGTCACAGCCACAGGATCCGTTTGCGGTATTCGAGGTCGGTCAATAATGGCGCCGCGGGCCCCTGGTGGAATACCGCGCCGCGTTCCAGCGCGAAGACGCGGTCGGCCAGCGCCAGCACCAGATCGAGATTGTGCTCGACGATCACGATGGAGGTGTGCCGCCGCAAGAGGTCGAACACTTTGAACAGTTCGAGGATCACGGTCGGTGCCAGCCCCTCGAACGGCTCGTCCAGCAGCAACAGTTTTACGTTGCCCGACATGGCGCGCGCCACCGCCACCATCTGCTGTTCGCCGCCGGACAGGTAGTCCGCCGCGACGTCCATGCGCTCTTTCAGGCGTGGAAAATATTCGAGGATCCGCTCCTCGCTCCACACCACGCCGTTACTGCCGTCGGTCTTGCGCGCCAGGCGGCCGAGCGAGAGATTTTCCCGCACCGTCATACCGGCGAACAGGCCGCGACCCTGAGGCACGTAGCCGATGCCCATGCGCGAGATATCGGGTGCCGGCAGCCCCGCGATATTGCGGCCGTCATATTCGATGGTGCCGGACGCCAGCGGCACCAGCCCGGCCAGTGTTTTCAGGAGCGTCGACTTGCCGGCGCCGTTGCGGCCGAGCAGTGCCACGATCTCGCCCTCGCGCACATCCAGCGTCGCGTCATGAAGAATGTGGCTTTTGCCGTAGAATGTGTTGACGCCTTCAAAGCGCAGGACCTGCGCGGCGTCCTGCCGGGCCTCGTCGATGCGGCTGTGCTCGACCTCGGGGATGCCGGTGCCGGTATAGATTTCCTGCACGCGCCGGTCGGCTCGCACCGCCTCGGGCGTACCCGTCATCAGCACCTGGCCCTGGTTCATCACGGTGACGGTTTGCGAAAAACCGAGCACGCGGTCGATGTCGTGCTCGACGATCAATACCGGAATGTTGGCGGCCACGTTCTTGATCAGGTTTGAGACGCGCTCGCGCTCCGCGGCGGCGAGGCCAGCCAGCGGCTCATCGAGCAACAGCACCTGTGGTTTGGAGCCGAGCGCGATCCCCAGGTCCACCAGCCGTTGCCCGCCATAGGACAGTTCGCCGCCTTCGATCTCTTCGATGCCTTCGAGACCGAGGAATTTTATCAGTTCGGCGGTTTCGGCGTGAACCTGCGGATAGCTGTCGATATCGCGCCAGATGTTGAAGCGCATCGCATGCCGCGCCTGCAGCGAAAGCCGCAAGTTCTCGTAGATCGACAGGCCGCCGAACAGGTTGGTGATCTGGAACGAGCGGGCGAGGCCGCGATGACAGATAAGATGCGAGGGCAGGCCTTGGATCTCGCGGCCATTGAGCTGCACGATGCCGGTGTCCGGGGTGTACAGGCCGGAAACCAGGTTGAACAAGGTGGTCTTGCCGGCGCCGTTCGGTCCGATCAGGGCATGAATTTCACCGGCTTCGATGGTCAGGCCGGCGCCGGCGACCGCGCGAATTCCGCCGAACTGTTTCGCGACGTTCTCGACCCGCAGCACCGTTCCCTTCAGGCTCTCCGGCAGCAGGAAGCCGGGCAGGGGCAAGCCTTGGTAGATCCTGCGTTTGCTCATCGCGGCGGCTTCTTCCGGCAGCGGACGCCAGCGCCGGGTAAACCTCTCCCAAATGCCGACCAGTCCGCCGGGCGAATAAAGTACGAAGGCGACGAAGATCATGCCGAAATAGAGCAGCCAGTTCGAACTCCAGATCGAAAACAATTCGCGGAACAGGACGAAGAACAGCGCGCCGAGCGCCGGGCCCAGCATGTTGTGCATGCCGCCGATTACGACCATTGCCAGCAGCTCGCCGGAAAACGGCACCGAGACCGCTTCCGCCGATACCAGGTAGGTCTGGAAGCCGAGCAGCGCGCCGGCCAGTCCCGTCACCACGGCCGAAATAACGAACACGCCAAGCTTGTAGCGTTCGACCGAATAGCCCTGAAACGTGGCGCGCAACTGGTTCTCGCGGATCGCCACCAGCACATGACCGAACGGCGAGCGCACGACGCGCAGCAGCACGTAGAGCACCACGAGCCCAATCAGCGCCACCGCGGCGTAGAAGGTAAGCCCATTGTCGAGGTTGAACGGTCCGATATTGCCGCCGCGCGTCAGGCCACTCAGTCCGTCCTCGCCGCCGGTCACTTCGGTCCAGCGGAACGCGACGGTGTAGGTCAGCGCCGCCAGCGCCAGCGTCAGCAACGAGAAATAGACCCCACGCCGGCGCAGGATGACGATGCCCACGAAGGTCGACAGCATGGCGACCACCAGCATCGACAACAGCAGGGGAATCACGATCGCATCGTGCAGCCAGTGTTTCTGGATGATCCCGGCGGCATAAGCGCCGATACCGAACCAGGCGCCATGCCCGAACGACACCAGACCGGTGTAGCCCACGCACAGATTGAGCCCCATGGTCGCGATCGTCAGGATCACCACCATGGAAGCGGTATTCACGGTCAGGCCGAATAGCCGCATCACGAACGGCAGCGCAACGAGCGCCAGCGCCGCGATCAGCAGCGGCTGAAACTTCGAATAAAGCCTGGTTCTCTTCATTCGAATTTCTCGATGCGCTCGCCGAGCAGGCCGCGCGGCCGGAACAGCAGCACCAGAAACATCAGGACGTAAATCGACGCTTCACCGGCAGCCGGCAGAAAATGAATGGTGATGCCGCGCACCACGCCCACCAGCAGCGCCGCAAGCACCACGCCCCAGAAGCTGCCCAGTCCGCCGATCACCACCACGACAAAGGCGACGGTGATGATCTCCGCGCCCATCGCCGGGTGCACGATCGTGATCGGGGCAAAGAACGCGCCACCCATCGCGGCCATACCGACGCCGAGCATCACAATGGTGGTCATGTAGGGCTGCAGCCGGATGCCAAGTGCGGCGACCATATCCGGCCGCTGGATGCCGGCGCGCACCACGCGGCCGAACGAGGTCTTGTGCAGCAGCAGCCAGACGCCCACTAGAACCGCGGCGACCACCACCAGCAGCATCAGCCGATAGCGCGAGAACAGGAAATCGCCGACGATCACGGCACCTTTCAGGTTGGCCGGCATGGTCTGGGAAAGCGGCGCGGAGCCCCAGACGATGCGGATCAGCTGCTCGGCAACCATGGCAAGGCCGAAGGTGACCAGCAGGCTCAGGATCGGATCTGCGGTGTAGAACCGGCGCAGGATGAATCTCTCAAAGAGTATGCCGAGCAGGCCGACGGCGATCGGCGAGAGCACGACCGCGGCACCGAAGCCGAGATATTTTGTGATTTCGACCGATACATAGGCGCCCAAAGCGTAGAATGCGCCGTGCGCCAGATTGACGACGCCGCCGACGCTGAAGATCAGCGACAGGCCCAGCGCGATCAGCAGGTAGTAACCTCCGAGCACAAGGCCGTTGACCACCTGTTCGAGCAAGAACATGAAACGAAGTTCTCAGGACTAGGATACGGAAGAACTGGACGCGAAAGACGGGCGCGGAAAAGGTGTCGGCGATGTCGCGCCTGCCGCCGCCGCACGATCAGCGGACGCGGGCGCCAGTGCGGCGCCCCGCGTCCCTCTGCTATGTCAACGTGCAGGGGTTCTGCTCCTTGGTCGGGTTGATGACGTCAAGCGGCTCGTTCGCCGCGGGGATCGCCGGCCCGAGCGCGAGGAAGTCCCACTTGTCCTTGGCCTTACCCTTGGCTTTGACCGTGAACGGATAGGCTTCCTGCACCAGTTGGTGATCCCACGCACGGAAATAACCCTTGCGGCTCTTCAGGATGTCGAACTGGGTCTCTTTCTCGAAATATTGGATCAACTTTTCGGTGTCGGTCGATTTGGTTTCGTTCATGGCCTGCGCCATGATCTTGAACGAGATGTATTCGATCCAGGCATGGTTCTCCGGCGGCTTCTCATGCTTCTTGGTGAAGGCCGCGACAAAGGCCTTGGAAGCCGGGGTGTCGAGGTCGTGGTGCCAGACCGTTGGCCAGGTGCCGCTCAGATTGCCGTCGCCGGCCGCCCAGGCGTCCGCGGTGTTGAGATTGAAGCCGACGATCGGATAGGGCAGCCCGAATTCGGCATATTGCTTGATCAGGTTCGTGACCTGATTGCCGGCAAGGTTGCAACAGACCACGTCGGGCTTGGCTTGCCGCAGCTTCAGCAGATAGGGGCTGAAGTCGGTGACGTCGGTTGCGATCAGCTCGTCGCCGATCAGGTTGCCATGGTTGGCCGCGAAAAAACGTTTGGCGGCGCCGAGCAGATCGTGCCCGAACACATAGTCGGCCGTGAGCGTGAAGAACTTCTTATCCTTGACAAGGTTGTCGCGCAACAGCGCCTTGCCGACCGCGTTGACCATGACGGTGTTGGGAATGTCGACATGGAACGTGTACTTGTTGCAGTTCTTGCCGCGTAACGTATCCGACCGCGCGCCGATCTGCATGAACAGCCGCTTGTTGCGCGCCGCCACCTGCATGATGGTGATCGCGGACGCCGAACTGATTTCACCCATCAAAACGGTCGCACCGTCCTGCTCGAGCATGCGCTGGGCCTTGGTCGCGGCGGTGGCGGGATTGACCGAGTCTTCCGACATCACTTCAATCGGGCGTCCCATCACGCCGCCAGCCTTGTTGATTTCTTCCTCCGCCATTCTCATGCCGAGGGTCGCATAGGCGCCGAGCGCGCCGAGAAAGCCGGTCAGCGGCGTGAGATGGCCGATTCTGATCTTTTCAGTCTGGCCATAGCTGATCGCCGGAAATCCGATCGCGGATGCGCCGGCAATTGCGGCGCTCGCTTTCAACAGCGTTCGTCGGTTGTAGTGGGTCATCGTTGGTCTCCTCCCAGGGGCCGCACACCGGGTGCGCACGCGATGTCCTCCATCAATTCCGGCCTATGCGAGAATGTGAGAGGCAGTTTTTTATTGTTGGATGATATTTTCGGAGGCGAGGCCCGCTGTCAACGCCAAAAGCGCCGTCGGGGCCTGGTTCAAGAAGATTTGGTTGGGCGTTTGGCGCCAAATTCAGCGGACAGGCGATTGGCCGCCGCCTGAACGATTTGAGCGCTGCTGTGCAGCGCCTGGTTGGACAGCCGCCAGATCGGACCGGAAATACCGAGCGCCCCGATAATCTGCCCGGTAAAATCGGTTACCGGCACCGCGACGCAACGTACTTCCGGATTGAATTCGCCGTCGTCAAAGGCAATGCCGCTGCGTTTGATCTCGGCAATCTCGCGCAGCAGCACCGAAACGTCGGTGATCGACTTCGAGGTCGATGGTTTCAGGTCGGCGCGTTCAAGGAACCGCTTCAGTTGATCCGGCCGCAGCGAGGCCAGGATGATCTTGCCGAGCGCGGTACAATGGGCCGGGCGGACCACGCCGACCCGGTCGGTCAGCTGAAATGCGCCGGGGCCGCTGGTGCGCGCGATCACGACGACGGCGTCGCCCATACGCACCGCGAAATGGCCGCTTTCGCTGGTTTCTCGCGACAACTCCTCCAGCACCGGTGTCGCGACATTGACCATCTCGATTTCGTCGAGCGCGCTGGCCGCAAGCGCAAACAGCGGCCGGCCGACGCGGTAGCGTTTGGAATCTTTCTCCTGACGCAGATAGCCCAGCGACACCATGGTCTTCGCCAGATGGAACGTGGTGGAATTGTGCAAGTCGACCAGCTTGCTCAGGTCCGCCAGTCCAATACCTTCGCGGTGCCGCGCGACCTCTTCGAGGATTGCAAAGGCGCGGCCGAGTGACTGGACGCCGACCCGCTGCCGATCATCGGCGTCGTCGTCGATATCGCCTTGCGGCGGCGGCACCAGCTTGGCGACGGCGGCAGCCTTGCGCGGGCCTGCCGGTTTCTCACTGGTCTTTTGCTTGGTACGCGGATTCACAGGATCAAGTCTCCACGGGAGGCTGACGAACTGTATCAGGCCTTCCCAACAACTAAACAAGCGATGCGTCGCGCGATGCCGCGATCGAGCGGCGCCGCCGGCCCACCGGCCTCTCGGCGGTAGCCTACCACAATATAAATTGACGTACAGTATTATGGGAAATAGGGTGCGGCGCGCTTGGGCAGTCGGGCAGCGAAGGTGGCTGCGCGATCTCCTTGAATCGTCAAACTGGGAGGGAGAGATCCGATGTCGCCGCGCAATGCGCTTAATGGGGCTCAGGTTATCGTCGACTACCTGATCCAGGAGAAGGTACCGCAGGTGTTCGGCCTGTGCGGTCACGGCAATATCCAGTTCATCGACGCGCTGTATGAGCGTTCCGACGAGCTCAAGACGATTTCGGTGCATCATGAGAGCGTCGCCGGCTTCATGGCGGACGTCTATTACCGCGTTTCGGGGCGGCCAACCGCGACCTTCACATCCTGCGGACCGGGCTCGGCGAACCTGCCGATCTCGCTTGGCAATGCGTTTCTCGACTCGGTGCCGTTCCTGGCGGTAACCGGCAACGTGCCGACCAGTCAGTTCAATCGCGGCGCGTTCCAGGAATTGTACCGGCATTATCAGGCGGACTTCCCCTCCACGGTGCGGTCCTATTGCAAGAAGGTGTTCCAGCCGACGCGTGGCGAGATGGTGCCGCTCGCGGTCCGGCAAGCCTGGAAGACCATGACGTCAGGCCGTCCGGGTCCGGTGGTGCTCGACGTTCCCTTCGATGTGTTTCTGGAATCGGCCGCCGAGGAAGCCCCGAACGCGCAAGCGTGGAACGGCAATATCTCAAGCCGCTGCGGCGCCGATCCGGAAGGCGTCGTCAAGGCGGTCGACATGCTGCTCGGTGCCGAGCGGCCGGTGATGATCGTTGGCCAGGGCGTGCGCTATGGCGGCGCCGCCGACGAGTTGCGCAAGCTCGCGGAGCGGCTGCAAATTCCGGTGGCGGCTTCCGCCAGCGGCCTTGGCGCCATCGACACCAATCATCCGCTCGCGCTCGGTCTCGTTGCGCGCGCCGGCCACTACCAGGCCAATCATGCGACGCGTCAGGCCGACGTGCTGCTGGCGATGGGCATGCGGTTTGACGATCGGACCTCGAGCTCATGGATCCCGGGTTATTCCTTCACGATTCCGCCGACCCGGCTCATTCACGTCGACATCGATCCGGAGGAAATCGGCCGCAATTATCCGGTCGCGCTCGGCCTGATGGCCGATGTGCGTACCTTCCTGCGGCAGATTCATGCCGAACTCGATCGCCGCGCCGACCTCACCAGGCAGGCCGATGCCCGCAAAAAATGGCTGGCGCAGATCGACACCTATCGCAAGGAATGGGACAAGTTCGTCGCCCCCGGTTTTTCCGACGACACCACGCCGATCAATCCGCAGCGCGCGGCACTCGAAATCGACAAGGCGCTGCCGGAGAATGCGATCCTGGTCAGCGACATCGGCGTGCACCACAATTGGCTTTTGAGTTTCTGCAAGCCGAAGCGGCCGGACTCGCTGATCGGCTCGATGGGCTTCGGCCCGATGGGTTTTGGCGTTGCCGGCGTGATGGGCGCGAAGTTCGCAGCCCCCGACCGTCCCTGCGTATCGGTATGCGGCGACGGCGCGTTCTTCATGCATGCCAATGTGCTGGGAACGGCGGTCGAATATAACCTGCCCGTGGTTTGGGTGGTCTGGAACAACTACGCTTACGCCTCGATCCGCGGGCTGCAGCGCGGCTACCTCGGGGGCCGCGAACTCGCCACCGACTTCCACGATCCGACCACCGGCGCGCGTTACAATCCGGACTTCGCCGCCATGGCGCGCTCCTGCGGCGTCGAAGGTGTGCGCGTCGATCGCGCCGGCGATCTCGGCGAAGCCATTCGCAAAGGCATCGCCGCCAACAAGCCCTATCTGATCGATGTCGATATCGCCGCCGATATTAATCCCAGCGGCGCCGGCGTTTGGGAGCTTCCGGGACTCGGGCAGAGCAAGCCGGGCATTGGAACCCGATTCGATCCGACCTGACCGTCATTCGCGCCGACACGACATTTCTCGCCGCCAAAGCCATGAAATCAGGGAGACCGCATTATGCTCGCAGGTAAGAAAGTCGTCGTCGTCGGAGGCTCTTCCGGAATCGGCCTTGCGACCGCCGAACTCGCCAAGCGGGAAGGGGCCGATGTTATTGTCGCATCCCGCAACGTCGACCGCCTGGATGCCGTCGCAGCCAGGTTGAACGCCATCGCGATCCCGGCCGATGTCACCAGTGATGAAAGCATCGCCAGTCTTTTCCATCGCTGCGGCCCGGTCGATCATGTCGTGGTCACCGCGGCGCAACTCCGCACCGGGCCTTTCAAAACCGTTTCCATGGAGGACGTGCACGCCACGATGGAAAGCAAGTTTTGGGGCGCCTGGCGCGTTGCGCGCGCGGCAGACATCCGTCCGGGTGGATCGCTGACGCTGGTCTCCGGCTATTTGAGCGTTCGTCCGCGGCCCAACTCCGCCATTGTCGGCGCCGCCAACGGCGCGCTGGAGTCGCTGGCGCGTAGTTTGGCGCTCGAACTTGCGCCGGTGCGCGTCAACGCCGTCTCGCCTGGGATCATCGACACCCCGATCCGCGCCGCCATGCCGGAAGAGGCACGGCGCGACATGCTCGCCAAGACGGCAGCTTCCTTGCCGGTCGGCCGCGTCGGCGCAGGGGAAGATATCGCGCGGCAAATCCTCGCCTTCATGACGATCGGCTTTGCGACGGGATCGATCGTCTATATCGATGGGGGCGCCCTGATCACCTGAGCTTCAGGTCGAACCGTGATTGCCTTGAATGACGCAAGATCTTCAAAGGTTGGTGGTCGTCGGACACGGAGCGGCCGGTCTCGCAGCGGCACTTGCAGCCGCCGAGCAGGCGCGCAGCCGCGGCTTGCGGATCGAGATTACCTTGCTTGAAAAATCGCGCGAAGCCGAAGCCGGCGGAAATACCCGCTGGAGTCCTTCCTACATGCGGCTCGATGCACCGGATCGGCTGGCACCCGGTTTTGAGGACGATATGCAGCAGTCGTCCGGCGGATTGGCCGATGCAGGCTATTTCCGGACGCTCGCGGAGAACGCGGTTCAGACCATTGGATGGCTCGGGACGCACGACGTCGAATTCGTCATTCCGGTCTATTATCTCAGCGCCGGCCCGGCCCGTATCCAGCCGGTCGGCGGCGGCAGCGCCATCCTCGCAAAACTTGCGGATGCTGCAAAAAGGGCAGGGGTGAAGATTCTCTATGAAACGGCGGTGACTGATCTGGTGATGGCGGAGGGGCATCGCGTCTGTGCCGTGGAGACGCAATCCAGTCATGGCGTCACGACAGCGCTCAAGGCCGACGCCGTTATTCTCGCCGCCGGCGGATTTCAGGGTAACGCCGCGATGATGGGAACGCATTTCGGGCCGGGAGCCGAAAACCTGAAACTTATTTCTCCGGGCACGCGTTTCGACACCGGCGACGGCATCCGCATGGCCTTGGACCAGGGCGCAAGCGCATCAGGTGACTGGAACGGCATGCACACCGAGCCGGTCGATCCGCGCAGCCAAAACTCCGCTCCGGTCGTGCTGGTGTATCCTTACGGGATCGTCGTCGATCAGGATGGGCGCCGGTTCTTCGACGAAGGCGGCGGCCTCGTGCACGAGACATGGGAAGTGTTCGCCCGGGATATCCACTTCACGCGGAAGAACAGCATCGCCTATGCGATCCTCGACTCCCGCCTGTTTGATATCGAAGGCTATCAGCGCGCGATCAGGTCGGAAGTGCCGCCGTATCAATCCGATACTCTCGAAGGGCTTGCGGCGCAGATCGGAATTTCCGGTCGCCATCTGAAAGAGACGGTCGATATGTTCAACGCTGCCGCGACTGGCGACGTCGCGCGGTTCGATGCGACCCGCTGCGATGGATTGGCGGCGGCCGAGGCGTTGAACCCGCCGAAATCGAACTGGGCGCGAGCCATCACGAAGCCGCCATATCTCGCATACCCCCTGGTCGGCGCCATCGCCTACACATTTGGCGGTCTCGCCACCAACGAGAAGGCGGAAGTGCTGGGCGAGCGTGGACCGATGCCCGGCCTCTACGCCGCGGGAGAGATCACCGGGCATTTTTACGGAACTGCGCCGAATGCGGTTTCGGTGCTTCGCGCCTTGGTTTTTGGAAGAATTGCAGGCCGGGAGGCTGTCGACTTCATGAGCACCCGTGCGGGTTAGGACCAAACAGACAGGGAGAAACCACCATGGCCTCAGAAGATAACGGCGCCTTCATCCGCAACATCGCCGAAGTGCCCTGGCGCGAATTTCCCAATCACTTCGGCGGTGCGTTGTCGAAGCCGCTGGTGATGCCGGAGACGGCGGGTTCGCGGCACCTCGATTACCGGATTTCGATGTATCAGCCGATGGCGCGTGTTGCCCGGCACAAGCATCAGGTTCAGGAACAGATCTATCACGTGCTCGAAGGCGAGGGGCTGATGGAGATTGCCGGCAAGGATCACGTCGTGCGCAAGCACGACTTCATCTTTCTGCCGCCCGGCGTGGAACACGCGATCTCGAATTCAGGTCTGGTCGATCTCGTGTTCCTGGTGATCACCTCGCCGGTGTCAGACGACGGCAAAGCTGTCTGACCCCGGCTGCAACCGCGGGCCCCGAGACATGTTGGCTTCCGAAGCTTACGATGTCGTCGTCATTGGCGCAGGCGCCGGTGGCATGACGGCTGCCGCGGTCGCCGCCGCCGAGGGACTGAGCGTCCTGCTGATCGAAAAGACGGAATTCATCGGAGGAACGACCGCGTGGTCGGGCGGGATGGTCTGGATTCCCGTCAACGCCAGGATGAAGCATGCAGGCATCGACGACAGCCCGTCCAACGCCGCTGACTATCTCGCCAGCACCGTTCCCGAAACTGAAAACGCTGACTTGCGAGCTGCATTTCTCGCACATGGTCCGGAGGCGGTTGAATATCTCGAAGCGAATACCGAGGTCCGGCTTCAGCCGGTGAAAACATATCCCGACTATTATCCGCAGATGCGGGGAGCCACGGCCGGTGGCCGCGTGCTCGAGCCCGTCACCTTCGATGGCGCCAGTCTGGGAGCGAACTTCGGGCGGCTGCGCCCGCCGCTGCCGGAATTCACGCTGTTCGGCGGCATGATGGTCAACCGGCTCGACATCCCGCACCTTCGCAAGTTCGGGCGCTCGTTTCGCTCGACCCTGCGCTCGATGAGTCTTGTCTTTGAATATGCGCTGCAGCGTCTTCGCGCGCCCAGGGGCATGACGCTGCATCTGGGCAATGCGCTGGCGGCGCGCCTGTACGCGTCGCTGCTGGCGCGAAATGTCGACATTCGGTTCGGGACGACCGTTGAGCACTTGCTGATCGAAGGCAATGCCATCACAGGTGTGCGGGTCGTGGATAGATCCGGGAGCCGGCCGATCGTCGCGTGCAAAGGCGTGGTGCTGGCGACCGGTGGCTTCTCTCACGATGCAGGCCTTCGCGCGCAGTTCTTTCCCGGCGGGGCGGGCGCGGTGTCCGCCGCGGCTCCCGGGGGAAGCGGCGATGGCTTGCATGTCGCGATTGCCGCAGGCGCGAGCATGAATACGCGCGTCGCGAGCCCCGCTTATTGGGTGCCGGCGTCACTTTTTCGGCGCGCGGACGGCAGCCAGGGCGTTTTCCCGCATACGGTAACCGACCGGGCCAAGCCCGGCGTCATTGCAGTCAATGCGTCGGGAAGGCGTTTCGTCAACGAAGCGCTGTCGTACCATGAGTTTGTTCTCGCCATGCTGCGCGACGGCAACGACGCGGCGGGTCGATCATTTCACCTGGTCTGCGATCGCCGTTTTCTCTGGACCTACGGGCTTGGCCGAATTCGGCCGTTCACGCTGCGTCTTGGGCGGTACATCAAAAGCGGCGAATTGATCGAGGCGCCCAGCATCGATGCGCTCGCCGATTTGATCGGTGTCGAAACATCGGCGCTCTCGACCACCGTCGACAAATACAACGCGCATGCGCGGGTGGGGATCGACCCGGAATTCGGACGCGGCACGTCAATCTATCAGCGTCACCTCGGCGACGCCGGCCACTCGCCGAATCCATGCGTGGCACCGATTGAGCGGGCACCGTTTTACGCGCTTCGGATCTATCCGGCCGACCTCGGCACCGCGATCGGCCTGCGGACGGATCGCCATGCAAGAGTTCTCCGAAACAACGGCACCGCCATTGCGGGCCTGTATGCCTGCGGCAACGATATGGGTTCGATCATGAACGGAAATTATCCGGGGCCGGGCATCACGCTCGGGCCGGCGCTGGCATTCGGCTACATTGCCGGCCGGCACCTTGCGCAGACGGCTCCGGAGGCTCGTGCCCAAGGGAAGGGACGCGAGCAGGGACACCAGAGGGGACAAGCATGAAGCGCGCTGCCGCCGGTTTTGGCGTCAATACATATTCCTACATTTTCGACGGCGGTGCCGCCGATACCGTCGCGCGGCTCGCGGACCAGGGCTATGGCGGGGTCGAACTGATGTTCTTTCCCGGCCATCTCTGGCCGGCCGAGCTTGACGCCTCCGCGCTCAGGGCATTGCGCAAACTCTGCGAAGCCCGGCTGCGGCTGGTGGCCGTCAACATGCCCAATGTCGACATGAATATCGCCGCGGCGGCGGAGGAAATGCGCCGCTACACCCTCGATTTGCTGGTGCAGTTCGTTCGCTGTGCCGGCGAACTGGGAGCAGGGGGGATCATTGTCGGTCCCGGCAAGGCCAATCCGCTGTTTCCGATGCCTCGCGACCGCATGATCTCCCATTTCTATCGCGCGCTTGATACGCTTGCGCCGCTGGCGCGGCAGGCCGGCACAAGGCTTTTGATCGAGAACATGCCGTTCGCCTTTCTGCCGGACGCGGAGTCGCTGATGAACGTTGTCGATGGTTATGGCGACGAAAGCATTCGTGTTATCTACGACGTGGCCAACGCTCACTACATTGGCGAAGTCCCCACGGACGGATTACGGCGTGTCCGCGACCGGCTCAGCCTGGTTCATTTTTCCGATACGACCCGGCAGAGTTACAAGCACGATCCCATGGGGTGCGGAGATGTTCCGCTCGCAGGCATTCCATCTGCCATGAAAGAGATCGGATACACCGAGCTGCCGATGCTGGAAGTCATTTCGCTTAACCCGGATCCTGATATTGCCGATAGCTGCAGGCGTCTCCATGAAGCGGGGTTCGGCAATGCCTGATCAGGTTGGACTTGTCATCGGGCCGACCGGCGCGACCGGCGGTCCCATCGCTGCCGCGCTCGCGCGTCGTTCCGGATGGCGTGTCTACGGCATGTCGCGCACCGCTCCGCTTCATGAGGTACCCTTCACCCATCTCGTCGCCGATCTGACTGATCCGGCGTCTTGCCGGCGCGCGCTGGCAACCATCGAACCGGTGACGCACGCCTTCTTCGCCGCCCGCGCGCCGTTTCGGGAGGGCGGCGTCGAGGACGTCGAGGGTAATGTCGCCATGCTGGCCGCGACGCTGGACGCCCTTGCGACGCGTTCCGATACGCTTGAGCACATTCACCTGCTGGAAGGCATCAAGTGGTACGGCATGCACCTCGGCCCGTATCCAACCCCATCGCGCGAAGACGATCCCCGGCATTTGCCGCCAAACTTCTATTACGATCAGCAGGATCTTCTGAGCGCGCGGGCGGCTAATTCGCGCTGGAGCTGGTCGGCATCGCGGCCGTCCTACATCTGCGACTTCGCGCCCGACCGCGCCAGAAATCTCATCACGGTGCTCGGCACCTACGCGGCGATTTGCCGGGAACTCGACGTGCCCCTGGACTTTCCCGGAAGCGCCGCCGGTTATTCCGTGCTGTCCGAATTGTCGGACGCGACCTGTCTTGCCGAAGCCATCGTGTTTATCTCCACGCATGATTCAGGGAAGAATGCGGCGTTCAACGTCACCAACGGCGATAGTTTTCGCTGGTGCCAGGTCTGGCCGCTGCTGGCGCAATGGTTCGGCATCCCCTGCGGCGTGCCGCGCCATATGAAGCTCGCAACCTGGATGGCCGACAAGGGCCCCGTCTGGGACCGGATCGTGGCGCGGCATGGCCTGCAGCAGCGCCCGCTTGAAAGCCTCGCGTCATGGGAGTTTGCCGATTTCGTGTTCGCGAAGGAATGGGACCTTCTGACCGATACCGGCCGTCTGAGGCGAGCAGGCTTCAATGCCTGCGTCGATACGATCGCCATGCTGCGCGATCAGCTCAACCAATATCGCGAGGCAGGGCTGCTGCCGCGCTAGCCACAAACCCGGTCCTGCGTTTCGGAAGGCCCGGAAAATTGCCACTATCGGGCTCAACTTAAGGTCCATCGGGGGGAATTCCCGCTCAATCAGCAGGAGGCGACCAATGAAAACAAGCTTCAAATGGCATCTCGCGGTTCTGGCCGTCGGCCTTGCCGTGCCGAGTGCGGCTTTCTCGCTCGAAGGCGGCACTCGCGAGGTCCCAGCCAAGGAAATCGCGGTACCGACTGCCGACGTTAGCCTGCAGGAGCAATCCCTGATCGGAGCACCGCTTCCACCGTTCTGGAACGATCATCCCAAGGATGCCGCCGCATGGAAGCTGCTGATCAAGACGCGCGCTGACCAGATCGTCAAGACGTTGCCGGGCATGCGCGAGAAGTTCGGCGTCAAGTCCGAGCAGGTGACGATCGCGGGCGTGAATTGCTACATCCTCACGCCCGACAACATTCCCGAACAGAACCGCAATCGCCTCTTGGTTCACGTGCATGGAGGCGGCTACGTCTTCGCCCCGGCAGAGTCTGCAACGCGCGAGGCAATCCTGATGGCGGGCTTCGGCAAGTTCAAGGTGATCTCGATCGACTATCGCATGCCGCCGGATTTTCCGTATCCGGCTGCAATGGATGACGCGATGGCGGTGTGGAAGGAGGTCGTAAAGACGAATGATCCGAAGAAGATGGCGATCTTCGGCACCTCGACCGGCGGCGGGATGACGCTGGCGATGGTGCTCCGCGCCAGGACGGAAGCACTGCCGCTGCCTGCCGCCACGGCGCCCGGCACCCCATGGTCGGACATGACCAAGACTGGCGACACCTTCTTCACCAACGAGAAGGTCGACAACATCCTGGTGAGCAACGACGGCTGGCTCGGCGATGCCGCGAAGCTCTATGCCAACGGCCATGACCTGAAGGATCCGCAACTTTCGCCTGTTTATGGCGACCTGTCCGGTTTCCCGCCGACCATTCTCACATCGGGCACCCGTGACCTGTTCCTGTCCAATACGGTACGCGTGCATCGCAAGCTGCGTCAGGCCGGCGTTGTTGCTGATCTCCACGTGTTCGAGGGCCAGTCGCATGCGCAATATGCCGGCGATCCCGGCGCGCCCGAGACGAAGGAGCACTTCGGCGAGCTGACGGCGTTCTTCGACAAGTATCTGGCGAAGTAGGCCCTCGGACCTCGAGCATGATCCGGAAAAGCATGCCCTCGGGCTCGACCCGAGGGTGGGTACCGGTTTTCCCTCGGGACAAACGCGAAGCGTTTGCCCGGAGATCATGCTCAAACAAAAAGATAGAGCGGGATGACTTTTCTTCGAATCGTCATCCCGCGCTAATGTGCCAGCACCACTTCGCCCGATGACTGCTCTCGCTTCGCATCGATACGCAGGCTCACGACGACGGCTGCGCCGATGATAGCGCACCCGGCGAGCAGGAGCAGCCCGACCGTGAAGTTGCCGGTGAGATCCTTTAGATAGCCCATCGCAAAAGGACCGGCGAACCCGGACAGATTGCCCAGTGAATTGATCGCCGCAATCCCGGCAGCGGCCGACGCTCCGGTCAGGAAGCTCGCCGGCAGCGGCCAGAACATCGCCGGTACCGACGAGACGCCGATCTGCGCAAAGCAGAGCAGCGCCATGACGATGATGGGATTGGACACAAGCCCGGACAACCCGATCCCGATCGCGGCCATCAGCAGCGCCACCGCGACGTGACCTTTTCGCTCCATGGTGCGGTCGGAGTGCTGACCGAGCAACACCATGCCTATGCCGCCGAAGATAAAAGGCAGAGCAGCCAGCAATCCGGTCTGAGTGTCACTCACGCCGAAGTCCTTGATGATGGTTGGCAAGAAGAAGGCAACGCCGTAGCTCGCCGCATTGAGGCAGAAATATACCAGAGCGCACAGCAAAATGCGGGTATCCGTGAGGGACTGAAACAGGGAGAGATGTTCGATCCTCTCCTTGTTCCTTTTCTCGGTCGCTTGCACGTTCTCCAGCCACGCGATTTCATCCTTCTGCAGCCAGCGGGCCTGGCGCGGAAAATCGGTCAGATAAAACAGCACACCTATTCCCACCAGGATCGATGGCAGCGCCTCGAGAATGAACAGCCATTGCCAGCCTTCCAGGCCCCAGCCGGTCACGTTCAGCAACAACCCGGAGATCGGTGCTCCGACGATGGATGAAATCGGGATCGCCAGCATGAAGAAGCTGATTACCCGCGCACGGTACACCACCGGAAACCACAAGGTCAGATAAAAGATGATGCCGGGGAAGAAACCGGCCTCGCAGGCGCCGAGCAACAAACGAAGCGTATAGAAAACCCCTTCGTTCGAAATTCCAGTTGCTCCGGATATCGATGGAATAAAGGCGAACGCAGCCGAGACGATCCCCCAGGAGATCATGATGCGGGCGATCCAAAGCCGCGCGCCAACTCGCTCGAGAAAGATGTTGGAAGGCACCTCAAACAGGAAATAAGCGATGAAAAACAGCCCGGCACCCAATCCAAAGGCCGCCTCGCTGAAACCAAGCGCCTGGTTCATATGAAGCTTTGCGAAGCTGACATTGACGCGATCGAGATACGCAACGAAATAACATAAGATCAAAAACGGTATCAGCCGCCGCATCACCTTGCCGATTACACGCCTTTCCAGCTCATGCATGGGCGTAGCCTCCCGTTATTTCTTGTTGTTTGGCACTTCGGTAACTTTGAACAAGTTCTCTTTCGTTCGGCGCGCTGTGGCTTTTCTCGAGGCCCATACCAAAAGCGTTGCGCCGCAACATCCCAAAGCCAGGGAAGCCGCCGGCATCCTGCAACCGGATTGGGAAGGCCGCTGACCTCCGTCATGCACATTAAGCGCGTTCGCGTCCAGACAGTTCCGATCACTTTTGCGGACCGACTTGGTGTACCCGCTTTTTCGAACGTGGACACCCGAGGTGACCTCATGCTGTTGTGGCTTCTGCCCAGCTTCATCCTCATACTCAACCGCGTTGTCGGCTGATGGCACACCGCGTCGTTTCGTTGCGTTGCAAAATTTCGGCGGCTATCGGACCCAAGGCAGACGAGGGACAACCGCGAACACGCTTTAGCATTTTCCACGATCCCGGGATGGGCCTATGAATCGCATTGGATAGGGCCTATCCAGACCACCACCGTGATTCAGCGAAAGAACGAACCATGGCATCGCGGCAGCGAATCGGAATCACGGCGGCGCTCGGCAGCGCGCTGTTGCTCGTCTTCGGTGCGGGAGTCTCGGCCCAGGATGCCGGCAACTATCCCAATAGACCCGTCATGATGATCGTGCCGTTCGCGCCCGGCGGCGCTTCCGATTTCGTCGCCCGCATCATCCAACACGGCGTCGGCCAGATCCTCGGCCAGCAGATCGTGGTCGACAATCGGCCGGGCGCGGGGGGCATGATCGGCACCGAGAGCGCAGCTCGCGCCGCGCCGGACGGCTATACGACCTTTCTCGGCAATATTGGCACCCTCTCGATCAACCCCGGCGTCTACGCTTCCAACATGCGCATCAAGCCGGACCAGGATCTGGCCCCGGTTACGATTTGCGCCGACACGCCAAGCATCCTGATCACCCGGCTGGACTTCCCGGCCAACACCGTCAGCGAGCTGATCGCCTATGTGAAGGCGAACCAGGGCAAGGTCACCTTCGCCACGCCCGGCAGCAGCACGCTCAATCGGTTGGAAATGGAGGTTTTCAAGAAGGACGCGGGGCTCGACATGGTGCATGTGCCCTACAAGGGCGGCGCCGGCCCGGCGGTGACGGATGTTCTCGGCGGACACGTGGACCTGATGTTCACCACCATCTCGTCGGCGATGGGGTTCGTGAAGGAGAACAAGGTCAAGGCGCTTGCCGTCACCACCAGGGAGCGGATGGCCGATCTGCCGGACATCCCGACCATGTACGAACTCGGATGGAAAAACCTCGTGACGTCGTCCTGGCAGGGCGTGCTGGTGCCCACCGGCACGCCGCGGCCGATCGTCGACAGGCTGCACGCCGCGATCCTCAAGGTGCTCGCCGATCCGGAGATTCAGGCGCGCTTGCGCAAGGGTGGCGCGATCGCCGTCAGCAGCAAGTCGCCGGAGGACTTCAAGACCTATATGGACGCCGAAACCGTCAAGTGGACCAAGGTGATCGAAGAGAGCGGCGTGCGTGCAGAGTGAGCAGCCGCGAGACATGGAAACAGGAGACGAGCGTGCAACAGGTCGAAGTCGCGGTGATCGGAACCGGCTGGTGCGGGGGCATACGGGCGGAAACGCTGTCGCGCTCCTCGATCGTCGACAAGCTTCACATCTGTGAAATCAGGCCCGACCGCCTAGCCGAGGTCAAGAAGCTGACAAACGCGGCAACCGCGACATCAGACTATCGCGACATCCTCAAGAACGACCGCATCAAGGTGGTCTACATCTCGACGACGCCAGAATCCAACCACTACCCGATCGCGCGCGATTGCCTCAAGGCCGGCAAGCACGTGCTGCTGGAAAAGCCGATCGCGCTCGAACTGTTCGAGGCCGACGAGCTGATCGAGATCGCCAGGCGCGGCAATCTCAAATTCACCATCGGCTACTCGCAGCGCTTCAACCCAAAGCTCGCCTACGCCAGGAAGAAGATCACCGACGGCACGCTGGGCAAGCCGGTGTCGGTGATGGTGAGCCGGCATCTCTCGCGCAGCCTCGGCCAGAAGATCGCAAGCCGCGGCCGGCTGTCGCCGGCGACGATGGAATCGACCCACGATCTCGATTTCGTGTTCTGGCTGCTCGAGCCGGCCAAGCCCATCCGCGTCTATTCGCAGGGCGCCTACGGCTACATGCAAGCGGTCAACGGCTCCTATGACATCATGTGGAGCACCGTGACCATGGACAATGGCGTGCTGGTTTCGATCGGCGGCGGCTGGAACCTGCCGCCAAGCTATCCGAACTACTGCGCCACCACCATCGAGATCACCGGAACCGAAGGCTCCCTATTTCTCGACGATACGCAGCGTTCCAACTGGCTCAATACGATGAAGGAGGGGACGCAATATCCGATGTCGACCATGCCGGGCGAGTGGGTCGATCACGTCTACGCCGGACAGATGGGACCCGAGACCATGCACTTCCTCGAATGCGTATTGCGGGACCAGCCGCCGATGGTGTCGCCGGAAAGCGCGCGCCGGGTGATGGAGACCTATCTCGCCGCGGATCTCTCCGCGGAATCCGGCGAGCCGATCAAGCTTCCGCTCAACAACCAGGCGCTCTCCGCGGTTCAGGAGCTGTACAAGAAGTTTCGCACGCCGGTCTAGCCGGTCGCGGCGCCGCCGTCGCTTGATGCGATTTTGAGCGGCATTTTCTCGATGCCGTCAAAGCTTCCCAAACCGAGCGGAGCGGTTGGCATGTCGAGAAAGGCGGCCAATTCCGAGCCAGCCACGAAATGCAGGAGCGTTGACTGTTCCTTGTTCCGCTCCAAGACTGCAACAGCAGCTTCCGGATCGTGCAGTTGACGGAAGTCGGTTAAATCTCCTTCGTCATCTTCAACTTCAGGCTGAAACGGCTGTATGGTCACCCTGCCGTTTTGGTACACGATCTCCAGATCGCCGCATTCGCACCGCAAGCGTTGCAGCACGCCATTGTCCGATACACACGCAAAGTCAAGGCTGTCATCATCGCAGTAAAAGCTGCAAACCGGTCGTTGTAGTATTTTGCTGATGAAAAGGTTGGCGTTAAGGAAGACTCGCTTGAAGCCATTCGACAGACGCGCGCTCTGCAGGGCCGCATGGACTCTGGTCAAAGCCCCGAGGTCGTCCGGAAGATCAAGCTGAAAGTCCTTGGTCAGAGGCGTCGACGTAAAAGGCCATTTTTGCTTCAGGCCCGCCTTGAACGTGTCGAGGTACCAGGCCGGCACGTCTTGGTCCTGATATACCGCCCACGCGAGACCGGGAGGAAGCATCTTCAGCCGCGCCACGTCCGGCGCGGTCCGGGTGACATGTGCGGTGACGAAATATCCCATGTGATGAGGCCCGGCGAATGGAAGTAGGGGGCGTTAGATGATGGCACGACAAATCAGCCCGCGCAGGTCTGCTCAGATTCGTCGCCCTTGATGGGTTAGTCAATTGGCGCCAAGCCCAAGGCTCGCATAAATCCGGCGGGCATAGGCGCCGAATTCATCCGTGGTCTTGATCGGCAGCGCGCGCGGGAACGGCAGATCGATCGGGAAATATTCCGCCATCCGCGCGGGGCTCGCGGTGAGAACGGCGCAGTGCGAGGCGAGGAACACTGCTTCCTGGATGCTGTGCGTCACAAAGATGATGGTCTTGCCACTTTCGCGCCAGATCCGCAGCATTTCAAGATTCATCTGCTCCCGGGTCAGCGCATCGAGCGCGCCAAACGGCTCATCCATCAGGATCAGCTTTGGATCGTGGATGAAGGCGCGCGCGATCGCGGTGCGCTGCTGCATGCCGCCGGACAGTTGCTGCGGATATTTGTCCTCATAGCCGGCAAGCCCGACCAGATTGAGCAGATCGCGCGCCCGCGAGCGCGATGCCTTCATCGGCAGCCCGACGATCTCCGCCGGCAGCAGGACGTTGTCGAGCACGGTTCGCCATTTCAACAGCAGCGCCTGCTGAAACACCATGCCGATGTCGCGCGCCGGATCGAACGGCGTGCGCGCGTTGCCGATCTCGATGGTGCCGCCGTCGGCGTCGTGAAGTCCGGCCAGTATCTTCAGCACCGTGGTCTTGCCGCAGCCGGACGGGCCGACCAGCGAGATCAATTCGCCTTCGCTTACATCCATGGTGACGTCGGAGACCGCCAGAAATTCCGTGCCTTGCGAACGATAGACCTTGCGGACGTTGCGCAGGCGGATGAAGGGCTCTGCCGTCATGCAAGCCATTTCTGCAAGCGGGCGGCAACGAAATCGTCGTCGGCGAGGTCGGCATGCTCGGTGCAAACGCGGTCGATCTCCTGCATCTGGCCGGGGCTGAGACCCTCGGCCGGATCGAGACACCAGATTCCCTCCAGCAGTCCCTGCCGCCGCAGAATTTCGTGACAGCCGGCGATGCAGCCGTGGAAATTGTTGGCGACGTCGAAAAACGCGCTGTTGCAGTCGGTGACGCGGGCATCGAGTGCCAACAGATCTGATGGCACCGTGTCCTTGTGACGGGCGGCCCGGCACATCTCGAATTGCTGGATGGCGCTCGCGGTCCATACCGACCAGTGGCCGAGCAGACCGCCGCGGAAATAGGTGCGCGTGGTGACGCCCTTGTCGCGCAGATCGAACGGCAGCGTGAGGTCGAGCAGGATATGGTCGTCATTGCCGGTATAAAGCGCGACACGATCGAGCGCGCCCGCGGCGGCTACACCGCGCAGGACGTCGAGCGTGCGGTAACGATTGAACGGCGCGATCTTGATGGCGATGACATTGTCGATTGCTGCAAAACGCCGCCAGAAATCCGCGCTGAGGATGACGCCGCCGACTGCCGGCTGCAGATAGAAGCCGACCAGCGGAATTTCGCGCGCCACCGTCTCGCAATGGGCGATGATCTCGTGTTCGGATGCGGATTTCATCGCGGCGAGACTGAGCAGCCCAGCGTGATAGCCGATGCCGCGCGCGACCTCCGCTTCAGCTGCGGCCTGCCGTGTCGGGCCGGCCAGCCCGGCGACCAGCGCCAGCGGCTTCCTGGTCCAGGCCGCCGCGGTCTCCGCGGCCAGTTCCAGCACCGGCCGGTACAGCCCGACATCGCGGATCGCGAACTGCGTGGTGTGGACGCCGACCGCAAGACCGCCGGCGCCGGCGTCGATATAATAGCGCGTCAGCGCGCGCTGGTGGGTGATGTCGAGCGCGCGGCCGGCGTCGAGCGCCAGCGGGTGCGCCGGAATAACCGTGCCATCGGCGATCAAACGCCGCACCTCGGATTTCATCGCGCTATGGTGCATCGTGCGTATCCTTATCCATATTCCGGGCCGGCGACGGCGAACGGCAGCTTTGCAAGTTGGGCGGCGGCGTGGCCAAATCGCATCCGCTGGAACGGCCGCTCGATCCGCCAGCCGGAGTTGGTCAGGCCCTTCAAGAATTCGTCCTGCTCGCTGACGGCATCGATCAGCAGCGGTCCGGTCTCGGACCAAACGATCTCGTTGACCATCGCAAGCGCCTGATCCGGACGATCTGCAAACAAGGGGCCGATATGCCGCGCTTTCCTTCCGCCGCGGACGAGCGCAAGCGCATCATTGCTCGACAACAGCCGCGAGCCGGAACGCCCGCTGAGCTCCATCAGCAGCGTGCCGCGGTCAAAACCCATGGCGAGGCGGTCCTGCACCGTGAATCTCTCAATACCGCAGGGCACCAGCGATGGTGGCGCTTCGGCCTTGGTCGACATCGCATTCTCAAGGCGCAGTCTCCGCAGCTGCAGCGTCGGCGCAAATCCCAGCGGACCATAGACCGTGGCGCCCGCCGGTGTCGCATCGAGCCAGGTGGTGAGGCCTTGCGCCGCTGCGGCCTCAAGACACGCATCCACCAATTTGGTTGCAAGACCGCGGCGGCGCCAGTTCGCGGTCACCAACACCATGCTGATCCAGGCGTTGCCGGAGGTGTAGGGCAGCAGTGCTGCGGTAGCGATCAGGTGACCGCCGCCATCGCGCACGCCGAACACGGTTCCCTGGCTCAGGAAAAAACGCCAATCGGCCTCGTTCTGATTCCAGTGTGCCTCGGCCGATAGTTCAAGTCCGGCGCGCGCGTCGCCGGGACCGAGCTCTACGATGGCGATGGGATCAGTATCGGCCATCGCGCACCTCGTATTTGGTGGGCTTGCCGAGGCTGGGCATCGCGCGCGCGACCCAGTCCGCGGTCCAGGCGATCAATTGCGCGGTGTCGACCATCGGCAGGCCGAACAATCTGACCGCCTGCGAGGTGTCGGTGAGCCAGGCCGTCGGCTGTTCGGTACCGACGATGACGGGATCGCGGCCGAGCCGCGCGCCGAGCTTTGCCGCGAGATCGCGCACGGCGAGGATTTCATGGCCGCTGACATTGATCGGCGAGGTCGGCGTGTCGCAATGTGCGAGGCAGCGCAGCGCCTGCGCGGCGGCATCGCCTTGCCAGATGAAGTTGACATGCCCAAGGCTGACGTCGATCGGCTTGCTTTGTAGTATCTTGGTCGCGATGTCGTGCAGCACGCCGTAGCGCATGTCGATCGCGTAGTTCAGCCGGAACAAGCGGCCGGGTGTTGCAAACTGGCGCGAGAAATATTCGAACATGCGCTCGCGTCCAACGCAGGATTGCGCATATTCGCCGGGCGGATTGGGCGCAAGATCTTCATCGGCACCCGTTCCATCCACCGGCACGAACGGGTAGACGCAGCCGGTCGAGAATGCCACGATCCGCTGACGACAAAAGGCCTGCGCGACCAAAGCGGGGACGTGGGCGTTCATCGCCCAGGTCAGCGACAGGTCGCCCTCCGCGCCAAACTTGCGTCCGGCCATGAAGATGATGTTTTTGACTTTTGGCAACGCCCTGATGGCGGCGTCATCGAGCAGGTCGCAATTGAGTGTTTCAATGCCACGGGCTTCGAGCCACGTCTTCACACCCTCGTCGCTGAAGCGTGCGACGCCGATGACGCGGCGATCAGGCAGGGCGGCCTTGGCGAGGCCGGCGAGCGTTGGCCCCATTTTCCCGGCGACGCCGAGGATCATGATGTCGCCGTCGACTTTCGCCAGATCGTCGATCAGCGCCTGGCTCGGCCGGCACAACAGCTCGTCAAGCACTGCGATGTCAGCAATGGTGTCCGGCAGATTGGCGCGCGTCAGCAGCATATTTCTTCCCTGATCTATTTTATTGCAGCCGGACGTCCCTGACCACGAACAGCCGTTCGAGGCCAAGCACCAGGCCGTAGAGCGCGACCCCAAGCAACGTCAGGAGCACGACCGCCATCACCATGGCCGGCGTGTCGAGCGAGGACTGCACCTGAATCATGAGATAGCCGAGCCCGCGTTCTGAGGCGATGAACTCGCCGACGATCGCGCCGGCGACGGCCAAAATGGCGCCGACCTTCATGCCGGAGAATACATATGGCAACGCGCCGGGCAGCTGGATCTTGCGGAACAACGTCCAGCGCGAGCCGCGCAGCGATTTCACAAGGTCCAGGAGATCGGGCTCGACCTCGTTCAGTCCGCGCGCGGTCGTCAGCAGGATCGGAAAAAAGCAGATGCTGAAGGCAATCAGGATATTCGGAAATATGCCGTAGCTGAACCAGACGATGAACAGCGGGCCCAGCGCCACTTTCGGGATCATGTTCAGCGTGACGAACAGCGGCAGCAACAGCAGGCTTACCAGCGGCGACCAGCAGAACAGCACCGCCAGCGCCACGCCGACAAAGGCGCCGAGCGCGAAGCCGCCGAGGATTTCCACCGCGGTCACCGCAAGGTTGGAAAGCCATGCGTATTTTGCCGATGTCAGCGTCGCGACCGTTGCCAACGGCGACGGCAGTACGAATTTCGGCACGTGGAAAGCGTCGACCAGGACCTGCCACAGCACGATCACGGCGAGGTGCACGATCAGGATGATCGCAACAGACCGCACCGAGCGCATTCCGTCACTGGACACTATGTGCTCCTTCTTGGCGCTCTTGCGTTTTGCCCTATCGCAAGCGGACCCGGCCAGCCTATCGCGCATCCCGCCAGGTTTCAACCAGTTGGTTGATTAATCGGTCAGGGCCGCAATGCCTGCAGGACCAGGTCGACCACGTGCTTGCGGCGAGCCCGCTTGGCGGCTGCGCTGGCCAGGTCGCTGCCGAAGATCGCCGACAGCGTGGGCGTATTGGAAAAGAAGAAATAGCTGAGGCCCGCAATGGAGATGTAGAGATGCACCGGGTTGATGCCCTTGCGAAAGGTTCCGGCCCGCACGCCCTGTTTGAGAATTTTCGAGACCATGCTGACCAAAGGTGAATGCATGGCCTCGATCTTTGTGGAGCCGCGCACATGTCGGGCGCCGCCGCGATTTTCATCGTTGAGCAGCACGATGAAATCGGGATGCGTGGCGAGGTGGTCGAACGAACTCTCGATCAGCTTCTTGATGGCCTGTTCCGGCGGCAGGCCCTCGAGGTTCAGCTTGCGCTCCTGGGTCCGGATCTCCTCGTAAACCCATTCCAGCACCGCAAGGTAGAGCGCGTCCTTGTCGCCGAAATAATGATAGACCAGCTGCTTGTTGACGCCGGCGCGGGCCGCGATTTCGTCGACCCTGGCGCCGGCAAGGCCGCTTTGCGCAAATTCGCGCCGCGCCGCAACCAGCAGTTTCTGCCGTGTGGCGACCGGATCGCGCCGCACCGGCTTGGTCCCATTTGATCGTGGTTTAGGCATTTCCAACCAGACAGTTGACAATTGGGTCCGTCCCTTGTTGCATTGGTAGACCGGCGGACGCGCAACGACAAGGCCGCCGGCTAATTCGATCGGGGCCTGTACAAACGAGGAGAGCTGCCATGAAAGGCTTAAGGGTTGCAGGACTGGCGCTCGCGCTTGTTGCGCCGGCTGCTCCCTCGTACGCAGCCGAGTCCATCAATTTGATATTGAACTGGACGCCGACCGCGGATCATTCGCCATTTTACTACGCCAAGGCGCAAGGCTGGTACGCAAAGGCCGGCATCGATCTCAATATCGAGGTCGGCAAGGGGTCCGGCGTTTCGTCGCTGAAAGTAGGCTCCGGCGGCTCGCCGTTCGGTATCGCGGATCTCGCCACCATGCTGGTGGCGCGCAGCAAGGGCGCCGATGTCGTGGCGCTGATGAGCATCTACGCCAATACCGGGCAAACCTTCTATTGGCTGAAGAGCTATGGCGTTAACGGCGCCAAGGACTTTCCCGGCCACAAGATCGGCAATCCGCCGGGCGATGCCTCGCGGGTGATGTGGCCGGCGTTCGCCAAGGCAGCGGGCATCGCGGCCGACGCGGTAAGTTTCGTCAATGTCGGCCCGACCGCCAAGATCGCGGCGCTGAAGAGCCATACCGTCGATATCATCAGCGATTTCTACAACGAGCATGATTTGAAGGTCATCGAGTTCGGCAGCGACCTCGGCTTCATGAACTGGAAGGATATCGGCCTCAATCCGTACGGCAATTCACTGGTCGTCAACGGCGAGTTCCTGGAAAAAAATCCGAAGCTGGCCGAGGACTTCGTCAAGATCAGCCAGAAGGCGTTTGCCGCCTGCGTCGCCGACGTCACCCCGTGCCTGAAGGCGCTGCTCGATCAGGTGTCCGGTCACGACAAGGAGAACCAGGAACGGCAGTGGGAGCGCATCAAATTCCTGATGACCGACGAGTTCACCACCACCAAGGCGCTAGGCTGGATCGACGCCGAGCGGATGAAAAAGGACTACGAGCTGGTGCAGAACTATCTCGGCATGGAAAAGCCGTTCGCGGTGGAAACCGCGTTTACGACCAGGCTGCTCGACCCGTCGATCAAGATGGATGCGAGCAAGGTCAAGAAGTGAGACGACGACGGCGGGATCATTTGGGTCGTCATTGCGAGCCAACGGGTCGCGCGACTGCGCGCCCGATGACAGGCTCCGCGAGACAATCCACGCTTTGAGAAAGTAAGTGCTGGATTGCTTCGTCGCTTTGCTCCTCGCAAATGACGCGTCGACGTTCCCGGCTCCACCTCTCCAAGGGATTCGTCATACCCCGCGCAGGCGGGTATCCAGTACGCCGCGATTTTTCTGTCTCATCACTGACGTCTCGGAATACTGGATCGCCCGCTTTCGCGGGCGATGACGACCGATTACTGTGCCGGTCATGCCGGAGGCTTTTGACGACAGACGTCAGCTTTTGAGGGAGAACAACGACATGACCCAAACAGGCACCAGCGAAGCACCCAAGGAAGCATCGGTGTCGGTTGTCGCCCAGCATGCGGCGACGCTGAAAGCGCTGCCGTTCTCGGATACAAACGATTTCGACGATGCGTCGCGCGGCTTTATCGGCACCCTGGAAAATGCGCGGATCACCTCGGCGCAGGGCAGGGTGGTCTGGAGCCTCGAGGCTTACGGCTTTCTTGCCGACGCGGAGGCTCCCGCGACGGTCGATCCAAGCCTGTGGCGGCAGTCGCGCCTCAACATGAACCACGGACTTTTCGAGGTGGTGCCCGGCGTCTATCAAGTCCGAGGGCTCGATATTGCCAACATGACGCTGATCGAGGGCGAGCGCGGTGTGATCGTGGTGGATACCCTGACCTCGATCGAAGGCGCGCGCGCGGCGATGGAGCTCTATTTCAAGCACCGCGGACCACGGCCGGTGGCCGCTGTCATCTTTACCCACACCCATACCGACCATTGGGGCGGCGCGCGTGGCGTGCTTGAAGAAGACATGCTGGCGAGCGGCCGCGTCCCGATCATCGCGCCCAACCTTTTCATGGAGCATGCCGTCTCGGAAAACATCATCGCCGGGCCTGCGATGCTGCGGCGCGCGCAATATCAGTTCGGGCCGTTCCTGGCAAAGGGCCCGCGCGGGCAGGTCGATTGCGGACTTGGCAAGTCGATGGCGGCCGGCTCGATTGCGCTATTGCGTCCCTCAGATCTCATCATGGCGACAGGAGACAAGCGCACCATCGATGGGCTCGAATTCGAATTCCAGATGGCGCCGAACTCCGAGGCGCCGGCGGAAATGCATTTCTTCATTCCCCACTACCAGCTGCTGAACCTGGCCGAAAACTGCACGCATAATTTCCACAATCTGCTGCCGTTCCGCGGCGCCGACGTGCGCGACGCGCTGGCCTGGTCGAAATATCTCGGCGAGGCGCTGCAGATGTGGGGCGGCAAGGCGCAGGCGATGTGCGGCCAGCACCATTGGCCGGTCTGGGGCGTTGAGCCCATCGACACCATGATCCGCCAGCAGCGCGATCTCTACAAATTCGCGCACGACCAGACCATCCGCCTGATGAATCACGGGCTCACGGCCACCGAGATTGCCGAGACGATCCGGTTGCCGGCGAGCCTCGACGGCGCCTGGCACGCGCGCGGC
>DATHHQ010000324.1:0-6768 GCA_035490095.1 Bradyrhizobium sp. | reverse complement strand
GCATGACACCGCCGCCGTCGACATGTTTGTCGTCGTAACGGCAACGTTTCAGCTTCTCTATGCCCTGCTCGTCCTCGGCCATGAGCGAAGAAACGTCATCCACTTCGATGTCACCCAAAACCCGACACAAGTCTGGCTGGCTCGCCAAATCACCGAGGCCTTTCCCTGGGACACCGCACCTCGCTTTCTGCTGCGAGACCGCGATGCGTCGTATGGTCAGACCTTCCGCAATCGTGTCCTGGCGATGGCGATCGAGCAGGTCGTCACTGCACCGCGATCGCCGTGGCAGAACGCCTATGTCGAGCGCATCATCGGCTCGATCCGCCGTGAATGTCTCGATCACATCATCATCCTCGATGAGCGTCACCTGCGCCGTGTGCTGTCGGCGTACTTTGAGTATCACCACCGAAGCAGGACGCATCTCTCGCTAGACAAGGATTGTCCTGAGCCTCGTCCTATTCAGCCATCCTCTGCAGGTACCGTTGTCGCCTTCCCACAGGTCGGCGGTCTGCACCAACGCTACGAGCGTCGCGCGGCCTGAACTGTTTGCGGTGACTGAACCTGCAACGCTGTCACAGTGTCGGGCGTCGTCGCGATTCGCAATTGCGTCGCTCGGATGCAGGCGCGCTCAGAACACATGCGGGGAGGCCGCGTCGCAAGAGAGCATCGCTCTATTTGATAACCGAACATCATCGGTCGCAGTCTTCTTCGCCAAACCGATTCCACGGCTGGATGGATTATTGAGCAGGGACAACGGTCCGGGCTGAAGCAGCGCCACCAAGGACGTCTGAGTTATCGGTCTCAAGAAGATCATCAGCTTCTAGTCTAGGTAACGCCACAGTGGCGGCCGACAAGAAATAGTCATAGGTCCGTCAACGGCGCATCTCTCGCGTAGTAGGCAAGCAGCACAACATGGCCTTCAACTCGGTCCAATAAGCGTCGACATTATCCTTGTCGATGATTCGCGTTGGCAGGATGACCCGTCCGTCAGCCGGGATGTCGGACTTCTTGCCCTCGACGTATTTGGCCAATGCGGTCATGCTCAAGTAGCCCCACTCATACGCCTGTTGCACGATGGTGCCGACGATCGTGCCGTCCTTCACGCCGCCCAAAGTAATCGGATCTTCGTCGAACGCCACGATCTTGACCTGACCGAGCCTGCCCGCCTCCCGCAGCGCTTCCAAGATGAGCGGGGTGTTGTAGTCATAGAAACCCACCATGCAATTGACTTCGGGGCGGGCAGCTAACGTGTCCACTACGTTGCGCTTTGCACGCGTCTTGTCGAAGTTGTCGGCAAGCGCGTCGACGAGCTCGATCTTCGAGCCTCTCAGCGTCTCCCTCACCCCCGCGATGCGCTCACCCGCATTCGCGGCGCCGAGTAGACCGATGAAGCCCATGCATTTGCCTCCGGTCGGCAGCGCCTTCAGCAGCAGCTGGCCGGCCTGCTTGCCGGCTTCGGTATTCGAAGACCCGAAATAGGCGACTCGCTTGCTGTTCGGGGCATCGCTGTCAGTGGTGAACAAGGTGATTTGTCCGCCAATGCGATCGATTGTGTCGACCATGCCATTGGCGTCGACCGGACTCACGACAATTCCAGCAGCGCCTGCCGCGACGAAATCGTCAAGGATGCGCGTCTGGATGGCGGTCGACGACTGCTTGGGATACTTGAATACCAGCTTGTAGTTCGGCAGTTCACTTTGTGCCTTCCTGACGCCGGCTTCAGCCGGCCTCCAGAAATCCGTCGAAGCATTGGGGACAAACGCCAACGTCTTCCTATCCTCCGCTTGCGGGCTTCCCGTGGAACCAGCTAGCGCGGCGACGGCAGCAGCCAGGAACAGCTTCTTCACGATCGTTCTCCTCAATACCCACACGTCGCACCACAACGCAGGGCCACAAGCGCTATGAGATCGCGCGACCGCCTACCGGGAGCATCCTAGCCGCTGCGGCGACGATAGGCAGCGGGCAAATGCCAATCAATGCGTGCGTAATCGTGAAGCGTTCTGCTTGCATGCAGGTCGTTGTACCCTGGGCGCCAGCATTGGCGGGAGAATATCTTGATCGTGTTGGCGGAACGGGGATTTTCTAGGTAAGTTAGTGCGAGGGAGGCGGACGCGCACGATGGCGTTCAAACATCTGGGCGGAAACAACCGATGAGCGAATCAGCAGTGTCAGATCCCGCTACCAGCAAGCACATCCCAGGTAGGTTCAGGGAGCCGACGCTCAAGGGGATCAATTCCTCCGAGGGGTTTGACCAGCGTATCAGAGTGATTCCCCCCGCCACGCGGGTACTCGCTGCTTCGACGGCCATTGTCTGTGTGGCGGCGCTGGTCTGGGCGGTGTTCGGTTCGGTCCCCACGCGCGTGATCGGGCGCGGCGTGATGCTTTCCGATCAGGAAGGGAATTTTTCCATTGCCTCCGTCGCAGCAGGACCCGTTCTAGAGGTGCTGGTAAAACCGGGCAGCGCTGTCATGGCCGGCATGCCCATCGCCATCATCGAACAGAAATTGCTGACTACGCAGATCGAGAATGCGGTGGCGGAAGTCGAGCGTCTGGAGGCCAATCTTGAATTGTTGAAGGCGGCCAACGCTGCGCAGATCCTGAGCAGCGAAGAAGCCGCGAAGCGCCAGTTGGCGGCGAACGACGAGCAGGTGGCCGCCAACGAGGTGCGTCGCGACCGGCTGCGCGAGCTTGTCGCTGCCTATAGCACCTTGCGCGCCAGGGGCATGATTTCCCAAAACGAATTCATTGCAAAGCAGGAACAGTACGACCTGACCAACCTCGACCTGGCCAACGCCAAGGCTCGGAAGGTAGAGGTGGAACTGGCGGCTGCGACGAAGCGTGACGCTCTGGCCGAGATCGAACGTCAAAAGCGGGCGGAGATCGATCTCAAGAAGGCAGGGGTCGATCGGCTGCGCGTGGAGATGGCGGTCGGATCGAGCGTCAGATCGCCAATTAGCGGCGTCATCCGCGAAATTCGACTCGGTCGAGGTGATGTCGCCGCAGCTGGCGCCGTGATCGCTACGGTGGGACAGGACCAACGGGGCTTTTTTCAAGTGATGGCCCTGCTGAGGGGGAAGACGCGAAAGCGGGCGGCTCCGGGCATGGAGGCAAACATCGTGCCGGATAGCATCAAGAAGGAAGAATATGGCTCGATGAGGGGCCGCGTGACCGCCGTCTCCGACGAGGACGTTTCCGTCGAGCATGTCGACCAGATCGTTCACAACGATCAGCTCACTCAGAACCTGTTTGGCGGTGAACCAGCCCTGCTCGCCTATGTCGAGCTGTTTCCAACCAAGGACAATCCGAGCGGCTTCGAGTGGTGGAGCGGGACAGGACCTCCCTACAAGATCACTGCCGGGTCCGTCGCCACCGTCGACATCATCGTCGAACGGGTACGGCCGATCACCTTGGTCATTCCGGCGCTGCGCAAGCTGCTCAGCATCGAGGGATGACTTCCCGGCTCCTCTTGTGGAAGCGACGGGTCCGCACGCCAACTGTCTTCCAGATGGAGATGGTGGAATCCGGCGCGGCGGCGCTCGGCATTGTGCTTGCGTTCTATGGGCGGCGCGTGCCGCTCGAGGAGCTGCGTGTCGCCTGCGGTGCTTCCCGAGAGGGCAGCAAGCCGGACGACCTCGTTAGGGCGGCGCACAGCTACGGCCTCGATGCGGTCAGCGAGCCCCGGGAGGCAGACGATGTCCTCAAGGGCCCCTTCCCGGTAATCGTGCAATGGAACGTCGACCAGTTCCTTGTCGTCGAGGGCGTCTCCGGCAGCAAGGCGTACCTCAACGATCCCGGGACGGGACCGCGCGAAGTACCCCGCAAGGAGTTCAGCGACAGTTTCAAAGGCGTGTCACTGGCATTCAAGAAGGGGACTACTTTCACTCGGGGGGGCGCCGAGCCGGGCTTGGCGGCCAAGCTGGGGCGCCGCCTGAAGGGGCTCAGCGGCACGATTGGCTTCATCGCCTGGATAAGCCTGATGTTGGTGCTCCCCGGTTTGATCGTGCCGGGGATGACCGCCGTGTTCGTCGACAATATTCTGATCCGTCAGTTCGAGGGCTGGCTCGGCCCGATGCTCGTCGGGCTTGGCGCAACGGTTCTGATAAACATCGCCTTGCGTTGGTTGCAGGGGGTCTCCCTGCTGCGCCTGGAGTTGCGACTCGCCCTGGAGCAGTCGGCGAAGTTTGCCTGGCACGTCCTCAGCCTTCCGATCGCCTTCTTCACACAGCGCTTTACGGGTGATCTCGCGAGCCGGGTAGAAGCGAACGACAGGGTTGCCACGCTGCTCGCGCGTGACTTCGGCAACACGGCGGCTGGTTGCCTGACGGCAGGTTTTCTCGGCGCCGTGATGATCTTTTATGACACAATTCTATCTGCGATCGTGCTCGGGGGGGCCGCTCTCAACATTGTCGGCCTTCAACTCCTTCGTCGCTCCCTGGCGGACATCGCGCTCCGTCTGCAAACCGAGCAAGGAAAGCTTTTTTCGACTTCCGCGGTAGGCCTGCAGTCCATCGAGACGCTCAAAGCGACCGCAGGCGAGGACGATTTCTTCGCGAAGTGGGGCGGGTACCATGCGCGAGCCATCAACTCCGAGCAGAAGTTGGCGATCTACCAGGGCGCCATATCTCTGCTGCCGGCGATGCTTCTCAGCTTGACGTCCGCCGCCGTGCTCGGCGTCGGTGCGCTCCGCGTCATCGACGGACACCTGAGCATCGGAACGCTGGTGGCCTTTCAGGGGCTGCTGCTAACGTTTTCGGCACCGGTCCAGGACCTGGTCGGCGTGGCCGGCAAGGTGCAGCAGGCCTCGGCCGACCTGTCCCGGCTCGACGATGTGCTACAGCACAAGCGCGACTGGCGATTCACGGAGGCGCCGGACGCGCCGCCTGCTGCGCGGGCTGTCGGTCGTCTATCGTTGCAGGGGGTGAGCTTCGGCTACAGCAGCTCCGGGCCGCCGCTGATTGAGAATTTTCACCTCGAGGCGGAGGCGGGCCAATGGGTGGCGCTGGTGGGAGAGTCCGGCAGCGGCAAATCCACGCTGGGCAAACTCATCACTGGCCTGTTCGAGCCGCAATCCGGACAGATCCTGATCGATGGTTACAGCTTGCGTTCCTGGGGCCGCGAACGCTTGTCCAACATCGTGGCTTCGGTCGATCAGGACATCCGCCTGTTCAGTGGCACGGTCCACGACAATGTCACCCTATGGGACGACACTGTGGAGCACGGTCGCCTGGTCGCTGCCGTCGACGATGCAGGCTTGACGTCGGCCATTCAGAATCTGTCTGGCAATTTTCGGGGCATCATCGAGGAAGGCGGCCGCAATCTCAACGGCGGCCAACGCCAACGCGTCGAGATTGCGCGCGCATTGATCCGCGAACCGGCCATTCTGGTGTTGGACGAGGCGACCGCCGCCCTGGATGCCGCAAGTGAACACGAGATCCTGACCGCCGTGCGCCGCCGGGGCATGACCTGCATCCTCGTGGCCCATCGTCTGAGCACGATTCGCGATTGCGACGAGATCATCGTGCTCGAGCGCGGCAAGGTGGTGGAACGCGGAAACCACACCTCGCTGATGGCGAACGCCGGGGCCTACGCCCGGCTGATCCACGCCGAGTTGGCGAAATGAGCACCCTCGAACTGCCAGGCGCCGTTACGAGGTCGCTGGAACTCGCAACGCTTGCTTCGCCTGGGCGGTTGTTGCGACCATCGCGGCTCTACGCAACGGTCGTCGACGACCACGGAGCACCCGGTCGGCGGCACTTCGTGGCGGAGCTGCCGGAGGGTGCGGCTGTGTTCGCCCTGGCTGCCCCAGGCGTATCGTTCCTGCTGGTCGAGCAGGGAGTGTCGGTCGCCGACACGCTGCTGGCGCCCGGCCCCATCGATGCCGCCGCCCTGGACGCCTGGCATGCCGCCCTGCTGTCCTGGCCGGAATTTGCGCGGAGCGATGGCGCCGCAGTACTGATGGTCGCGGGTGAAAGCCGCACCTTGCCGCAAGGCGCCGTGGTCACAACTCGCGACGTCATTTGGCTGCAGGCGGACGCGCCTGTTCTGCGCTACTCGGCGACTGTCGCGAGTGAACCATCGGCT
This sequence comes from Bradyrhizobium sp., assembly GCA_035490095.1. Taxonomy (GTDB): domain Bacteria; phylum Pseudomonadota; class Alphaproteobacteria; order Rhizobiales; family Xanthobacteraceae; genus Bradyrhizobium. The sequence continues at coordinate 687 of DATHHQ010000324.1, read as the reverse complement.
CCAAAGCCATTGTTGGTCCTGGCCGATCAGATCCTGGCGGAGGTGATCGAGGCCAGCGAGGTCCGTGCGGCCACGTCGGCATCGCTGCTCCTGGACAACCCGCCTGCCGCACTGAGCGGACCGTCGGCCCTGCTCGCGATGCGGATCGCCGCTTCCCTGGTCAAGGACGACGCGGCAATTGCTAAGCGCGCCGAAGAGCGTCTGGTGCGGGACGAGGCTGAGGTCTCGCGGGCCATACAGCGCCTGAGCGACGCCGCCGCCTTACGCGCGCCGGAGATCGCTGCGGCAGTGGGCGGGACCCCGGATCCATTGGCCGGTGCGCTCGCGGTCATCGCCGCACAGGAGGGGTTCAACCTACGTCTCCCCCAGGATGACGATCACAACGCGTTCGTGATCGATCGCCTCGAGCGTTTTGGCAGCGCCAGTGGCTTTCGGTTTCGCCCGATCGCCCTGGAAAGCGGCTGGTGGGAGGAGGAGGGGCCCTCTTTCCTGGCCATCGAGGCAGCCAGCGAGCTGCCCCGAGCGGTCGTCTGGAGGCGTCGGCGCTGGCGCATCGTCGATCCGCAAACACAGGCCGAGACCGCGATCGATCAGGCATCGGCCGCCGCGCTGCTTCCGCGTGGCTACATGGTATACCCAGTGCTTCCCGAGCACGTCACGATGCGCGAAATCTGGCGCTTCACCGCA
>DATHHQ010000323.1:0-3120 GCA_035490095.1 Bradyrhizobium sp. | reverse complement strand
CATCTCCAGGAGAGCCCAACACATGAAGAAGACATTTGCTGCCCTCGTCGCGATCGCAACGATCGCTGGTTCGCTCGCCACGACGCCCGCAAGCGCACAGCGCGGCGTCGCCGCAGGCGTTGCGGCCGGATTGATCGGCGGCGCCATCGTCGGTGGTGCGATCGCCTCCAGCCGCCCGGCCTATGGCTATGGTGAGCGCGTATATGTCGACGAAGCGCCTCCGTGCCGCATGGTTCGCGAGCGCTTCTGGGACGGTTACGGCTGGCGCTTCCGTCGCGTCGAGGTCTGCAACTGATCCGACTGACAGGCGCAAATCCATCGCGCCTTGACTTTGAAACCCGGCCCCAGCGGCCGGGTTTTTTTATAGCCCTCATCCTGAGAGCGGCGTCTTCGCCGCGTCTCGAAGGATGACGAGGCGCCGGGCCCTCATGGTTCGAGACGCCGCGCAAATGCGCGGCTCCTCACCATGAGGGATAATGCTCATCTCCAGCGACGCCCCCGTCCACGTTATTTTCAGCGCGCGGCGCCGATCGAACGCAGCACCGCTTCGCTCGGCCAGCAATCGACCTTGAGGCCGGCCGATTTCTGATACGCCCCGAGTGCCGCGCGCGTCTTCATCCCCGCCTTGCCGTCCAGTTTGTCGGTATAGAGACCGATGCGCGTGAGGTGACGCTGCATGGCCTCGACGTCAGCGGTGCGCAGTTGCGTCGAAGCCGACCACGGTGTCGCGAACGGTTGCGGGTTCAGCATGCGGTCGCTGAGATGCCCGACGAACAGCACATACAGATCCGAAAAATTATATTCCTTGATCACGAAGTAGTTCTTCGTGGTCAGGAACGCCGGACCATAGATACCCTCGGGCTGCAGCAATGAGGCCGGCTGTGCCTGCTCGGTGGCGCTGAGTTTCTGTCCGCGCACCGGCACGAAGCCGGCACGCAGCCACTCGCCGATCGGCTTTGTTACTTCGGGCACGCCCATCGTGCAGTCGACATTGGCGGGTGCGCGCACTTCATAGGCCCAGCGCAAGCCGGGCTGCCATCCCTTGTTGACCAGCTGCTGCGCCGCGGAGGCCAGCGCGTCCGGCACCGAATTCCAGATGTCGACCCGGCCGTCGCCGTCGAAATCGACACCGTGCTTGTAGTATTCCGACGGCAGGAACTGGGTGAGACCGGTGGCGCCGGCCCAGGACGAACTCATGGCTTTGCGCGTCACGGCACCCTCGCCGAGGATTTTGAGCGCCAGGATGAATTCGGTGCGGTATTGATCCTTGCGGCGACCGACATAGGCCTGCGTTGCGACCACGCGTAACGTGTCATAGGGCAGCGTGTAGCGGCCATAGTCGGTTTCGCGGCCCCAGATCGCCAGCATGATGGTCGCAGGCACGCCGAAGCGCGCTTCGATCGCGGTCAGGGCAGCGCTATGCTTCGCCGTCAGCCGCTGCCCTTCCGCGGCCAGCCGTGCGATGCTGGCATCCTTCACATAATCCGCCGGCACCTGCACGAATTCAGCCTGCGACGGTGCGCCGGTCGCGGGACGTCCGGGCAAGATCAGATCGGGCAGTTTGTAATCCGGCTCAAGACCGCGGGTCTCGGCATCAAAAGTCGCGCGTGACACGCCGGCCGCTTGCGCCTCCGGCCACAGCGAGGCGATGAACTGGGTGAACGCGGCATCGGCGGCGCGGGCGGGCGACAAGTCTGCCATCATTGCCACGACCGCGAGGGCGAGCAGTATCCGATTCAAAGCGCTGACAAACCTGATGTCATGCATGGCTGCTAGTGCTCGTGAACGCCGAAGCCGGCCCTTACCTCACCGCCACCATGAAAATCCGCGGAAACCGCAGCAGCACCTTGCCGTCCGCCTTCGGCAGATAGCTGGTTGCGATGCGCGCGGTGTATTCGGCGAGATACTGCCTGCGTTCGGGCGGATCCAGCGGATCGACGAACGGCCGCAGGCCTGTCCCCTTGACCCATTCCACAACAGCGGCGGCATCGTCGAGCACGTGATTGTAGATGGTGTGCCAGATCTCCAGCCGTGTGCAGAGCGGGCCCAGCGCGTCGTAATAGACGCCCGGCTTCGGCAGGTTGTCGCGCACCCGCGCGGTCTCCGCCAGCGTCTGGCGCCACGGCTCCAGATGCGCCACCTCGCGCATCAGGACGTGGGCGGGCTCCTCGAGATTGTCGGGCATTTGCACCGCCAGCACGCCGCCGGGCGGCAACGCGCCGAGCAGCCGCTGCAGCTGCTTGAGATGGCCGGGCACCCATTGAAAGATCGCATTGGCAAACAGAACGTCGGTGTTTTCAGGCGGTGCCCAGTGCGCGATATTGGCTTCGATAAAACTGTGCCCCGGCAACCGTTCACGCGCCTGCCGCAGCATGTCGGCCGACGTATCGATGCCGATGACCGCCGCCTGCGGCCAGCGCTGGACCAGCAGCTCCGTTGAATTTCCCGGTCCGCATCCGATATCGACGACCCTGCGCGCATCGGCAAGCGGGATCTGCGCCAGCAGGTCTCGCGAGGGCCGGGTCCGCTCATCCTCGAACTTGAGATACTGCTCTGCGTTCCAGTCAGCCATGGGATTCCAACTTAGCGCGTCAGCTTCTTGTACTTCAAGCGGTGCGGGATGATGGAATCCTGTCCCAGCCGGCGCATCTTGTCCTTTTCATAATCCTGGAAATTGCCTTCGAACCATTCGACATGGCTGTCGTCTTCGAAGGCAAGCATATGCGTGGCGATACGGTCGAGGAACCAGCGGTCATGGCTGATGATCACGGCGCAGCCGGCGAAATCCTCCAGCGCCTCTTCCAGCGCGCGCAGCGTATCGACGTCGAGGTCGTTGGTGGGCTCGTCGAGCAGCAGCACGTTGGCGCCGGACTTGAGCATCTTGGCCAGATGCACGCGGTTGCGCTCACCGCCTGACAATGCGCCGACCTTCTTCTGCTGGTCGGCACCCTTGAAATTGAATGACGAACAATAGCCGCGCGAATTGACCTCGCGCTTGCCGAGAAGAATAAGTTCGTTGCCGCCGGAGATTTCCTCCCACACGCTCTTCTTGCCGTCGAGACTGTCGCGCGACTGGTCGACATAACCGAGATGCACGCTCTCGCCGACCGTGATGGTGCC
>DATHHQ010000322.1:0-18820 GCA_035490095.1 Bradyrhizobium sp. | reverse complement strand
CGTCACGTTCCATCTCCAGCCATCTGCGCGGCGCGCTGAATACCTGCCGCGTCGCGTGGGCTCATGCCGCACGGCTCGCGCTCGACATCGCGCTGCCGACGCTGTGCGTGGCCTGCCGCGAACCGGTCGACGGCGAAGGCGTCTGCGCCGCCTGCTGGGCCAAATTGTCGTTCATCGCGCCGCCGTTTTGCCCGCGGCTCGGCATTCCCTTTGTCTACGATCCCGGCCCCGGCCTGTTGTCGATGGAAGCGATCGCCGATCCGCCGGCCTATGCGCGCGCCCGCGCCGCGGTGCGCTATGACGACGTCGCGCGGACGCTGGTGCATGCGCTGAAATACCAGGACCGCACCGATCTCGCGCCCGCGATGGGCCGCTGGATGGCGCGGGCCGGCCACGAACTGCTCGGCGAGGCCGACGCGCTGGTTCCGGTGCCGCTGCATTGGCGGCGCGGCTGGAGCCGCCGCTACAATCAGTCCGGGGCACTGGCGCGTGTCATCGAACGACAAACCGGCGTGAAGGTAACATCGGAAGCGCTGCGGCGCGTCCGGCCGACCCAGCAACAGATCGGCCTGTCCAGATCGCAGCGCGCCAGCAACGTGCAGGGTGCGTTCAAGGTCGCGGCGGACCGTATCGGCGACATTCAGGGCCGCCGCGTGATCCTGATCGACGATGTCCTGACCTCGGGCGCCACGGTTGATGCGTGCGCGCGGGCGCTGTTGCGCGCCAAGGCCGCCTCCGTCGACGTGCTGGTATTCGCCCGGGTTGTGGATACTCACAAAGCTCCCATATAATCAGGTACTTCCAAAACAGAGCGCGACATGTCTGCTGTCATCGAGATCTACACCCGCCCGGGCTGCGGCTATTGCAGCGCCGCCAAATCGCTGCTGACGCGGAAAAAAGCCGCGTTCACCGAACACGATGTCGCTACCGATTCGGCGTTTCGTCAGCAGATGTGGAATCGTGCCGGCGCGGGCGCCACGTTTCCACAGATCTTCATCGGCGAGATCCATGTCGGCGGATGCGACGAGCTTTACGCCCTCGACCGCGCGGGCAAGCTTGATTCGTTGCTGGCGGGCGAAAAGGCCACTTCATGAGCACTGACCTCAGCTTTACCGCCGCGATGGTGCAGATGCGTACCGGGCTGTTGCCGGAGCCAAGCCTTGAACAGGGCACCAAACTCATTCGGCAAGCCGCGGCCCAGGGTGCCGACTACGTGCTCACCCCCGAGGTGAGCAACATGATGCAGCTTAACCGCAAGGCGCTGTTCGAACACCTTGCGGCTGAAGAAGACGATCTTTCGCTGAAAGCCTATCGCGCGCTGGCGGCGGAACTGAAGATCCATCTCCATGTCGGCTCGCTGGCGTTGCGCGCCACGCCTGAGAGGGCGGTCAATCGCTCGTTCCTGATCGGACCGGACGGAACCGTGATCGCGAGCTACGACAAGATCCATATGTTCGATATCGATCTGCCTGATGGCGAGAGCTACCGCGAATCCGCCAACTATCAGCCCGGCGAAACCGCCGTCATATCCGACCTGCCCTGGGGCCGGATCGGGCTGACGATCTGCTACGACGTGCGCTTTCCGGCGCTGTATCGCGCGCTCGCCGAAAGCGGCGCAGCGTTCCTCACCGTGCCCTCCGCCTTTACCCGAAAGACCGGCGAGGCGCATTGGCACACGCTGCTGCGCGCCCGCGCCATCGAGAATGGCTGCTTCGTGTTCGCCGCAGCCCAGGGTGGCCTGCATGAGAACAAGCGCGAGACCTATGGCCACTCGCTGATCATCGCGCCCTGGGGCGAGGTGCTCGCCGAGGGCGGCGTAGAGCCCGGCGTTTTCCTGGCGAGGATCGATCCTTCGAAGGTCGAAACCGCGCGCAGGACCGTGCCGTCGCTGCAGCACGGCCGGCGCTTCAGCGTCGCCGACCCCAAGGCTGGTCCGGAACATCTGCACCTGGTGCGGGGCTCGGTATGATCCGATATTCCCTGCACTGCGAACGCGGCCACGCGTTCGAAAGCTGGTTTCAAAGCTCGTCCGCCTATGAAGCCCAAGAAAAGCGCAAGCTTGTGAATTGTCCCGTCTGCGGCTCCGCCAAGGTCGAACGGGCCATCATGGCCCCGCGGATCGTGAGCAAGAAAGGGCGCGAAAGCGCAGCCCCGGCGCCCGCCGTTGCCACCGATGTCACGACACCCGGATCGACGCCGCTGTTGATGGCGCAGGAGCGCGAACTGCGCGCCAAGCTCCGGGAATTGCGCGATCATATCGTGAAGAACGCCGACAATGTCGGCGAGCGCTTTCCAAACGAAGCCCGCAAGATGCACTACGGCGACATCGAGCATCGCCCGATCTATGGCGAGGCCTCGCCGGATGAAGCGCGCTCCCTGATCGAGGAAGGCGTCGAGGTGTCACCGCTGCCGGTGCTGCCGGACGACAGGAATTAGACCGGATGTTCCTCATGATGAGGACGGCGTTTACACCGCCACCAATAGCGCGACGCCGATCACGATCAGCGCGATACCGCCGAGTTCACGGCCTGACAGCGGCTGCTTGAACGAATAATACGCCACGGCTTGCGCGAACAGCACCTCGACCAGCGCCAGCGTGCGCACATTGGCGGCCGCGGTCAGCGCAAATGCCAGGAACCAGAACTGCGAGGCGAACGCGCCCATGAAGCCCGCGAACACCGAGGGCTTCCATAGACCGAAGATTTTTCCGAGCACCTCGGGCGCACGCGCCAACAGATAGATCGTCAGCACCAGCGTCTGCACGAACAGTCCGAACACCAGCGTGTAGGACGCCGCCGTCACAAACGAAACGCCGGGCACGACGATAACCGCGCCGCGAAAGCCGACCGCCGACAGCGCAAACGCCGCGGCGGCTGCAAGGCCGAGCAGCGTCGGCTTCAAATCCGCAAAACCCTTCTCGGCGCCCGACCGCAACGCGGCGATAACGACGCCGGCGGTCGCAATCAGGATCGCGATCACCTTCAGCACGGTCAGATGATCTCCGAGAAAGACAAAACCGAAGATCGCGGTCTGGATCGCCTCGGTCTTCAGATACGCCGTCGTCACCACGAACGAGCGGTCGTTCATCGCGAGCAGCATCATGCCGGTGCCGACGATCTGGCTGAGCGCGCCAAGCAGCAGCCACGGCCAGAACGCGGCCGTCGGCCACGGCACGGCATCGCCGGTCGCGGCGATCACGACGGCAAAGAAGATCAGCGAGAACGGAAAGCCGAACAGGAAGCGGATATTGGTCGCGCCCCAGGTGCCGAGCGGCCCGGTCAATTGCCGCTGCATCGCGTTGCGCGCGACCTGCCCGAGCGCCGCGGTGATGGTGAAGGGAATCCAGAGCGTGGCGATGCTGAGCATGTGGGATTTCGGTTGGCCGGCGGGAAATCGCAGCCACCGTGCCGGGCGCAACCGGAACGGTCAACCGGAGCGCCGTCATGTCAGCGATGCGAGGGCAAGAATGCGCTCCGCAAGTCGGGCATTGACAATGCGCGCTCAAAACTCGACAGTATCCGCTATTGGAACAGTGTTCCTATAATAGGTACAAAGGCATGAGCGGTAATCAGTCACTCGAGCGGGGCCTTGCGATACTCGATCTGCTGGATCGTGCCGCCGAGCCGATGGGAATTCGCGAGATCGCCCGCGAGATGAAGCTGAGCCCGACCATCGTTCAGCGTCTGGCCAACACGCTGTCACATTCCGGGTTCATCGAGCAGGTGACCGAGACACGCCGATACCGGCTGGGCTATCGCGCGATGCTGCTTGGCGGCAACATGATGACGGAAGACCGCTTGATGGCTTCCGCGAACAAGGAACTCGCGCTCCTTGCCGACAAGCATCTGCTCAACGGCTATCTCGGCGTCCTGCGCGACAACAAGGCGATTTATCTTCATACCGTGCAGAGCAGCGGCCCTGTCGTCGTGCGTATTTCGGTCGGCTCGCAGGTTAACGTGCACAGCACGGCGCTCGGCAAGGTCTTGCTTGCCGAGCTCGACAATTCGGCCGTCAAGGCCGTGCTCGGCAAGGCTCCCTACGCTCAATTCACGCCACATACGCTGACGCAATGGAGCGCGCTGTCGAGCGAGCTTGAAGCTGTCCGCAGCAAGGGTTTCGCAATCTCCCGCGAAGAGAACATCAACGGCGTCGTATCGTTCGGAGCCATTATTCGGGACGCATCGGGAAAGTCTGTCGCCGCACTGAGCGCGGCGTGCCTTTCGAACGATCGGCCCAAGACGGAATGGCCGCAGCTCATTCAGCTCGTGCTGGATGCCGCCCATCGCTGCTCAAAGGCGCTGGGATATCGCGGCGCCGCGATCCGCTTTGCCGGAGTGACCGACCATGCAGCTTGATGGGTCTCTCCGAGTATCGGGACCAGGCACGGAAGGGCGCGGCCGGCCACCAACGCTTCTGAATGCTGCGCGGTTAAAGGCGGTCATGAAGGCTGAAGGCGTCGACGCCATGGTTGCGACATCGGCCGAGAACGTCACCTACACCAGTGGCTATTGGGCGTTATCGCAGTGGATACGGCGCGGGCCGCAGATCTATGTCTTGTTGCCTGCCGCGGACCTTGCCGCGTCTGAAATCATCGCCAGCACGACACTATTGGATCAGATTGCCGATCAGGACGACGTCTGGGTCGAAAACATCAGGCGCTACGGCTATTTCCAGGTCGACCGATCGGGTGCCCGGCTCGACGAGCTCGATAGTCGGCAGGCCGAACTCTATTCCCTCCCCGATCAGGGCGACGCCATCGAAGCACTGGCTGTCGCGATCAACGCGGCCGGCCTGTCGCGATCCCGTATCGCGATCGACGAGATGGGGTTATTGCCGGGGCATTGGGAGAAACTTCGCGACAAACTGCCGGACGCCAAACTGATTCCCGGATTCCAGCTGCTTCGCCGGGTGCGGGCGGTCAAGACCGTTGAAGAAATCGCGCGGCTGCGACGCGTCGCCGAAATCACGGAAGCCTCGATCGACGCAGCGCTCGCAATTGCCCGCGAGGGGACCACGGAAAGCGAGCTGGCGCGCGCCTTTCATGCCTGCACCGTGAGCCATGACGCTTTTCCAGTCATCGGCTGCATCGGGTTCGGGACGCGGGCCGCGATGCCGAATGTGCAACCATCCTCCGCCCGGCTGAAATCCGGCGAGGTCATTCGTTTCGACGTCGGTGGCCGCTACAAGCATTATCGCGCCGACATCGCGCGCGTGGCCATGCTCGGGGAACCCGACGTTAAGACCACCGCCTATGCGCACGCGCTGCAGGTCGGCGTCCTCAAGGCGCTCGAAATGATCAAACCCGGTGTGAAGGCATCCGCGGTGTTCGAGACCGCGGTTGAGGCGGTGCGGCGAGAGGCCATTCCCCATTACAGCCGGTCGCATGTCGGTCATGGAATCGGCGTTGACGGCTATGACCTGCCCGAGCTGACGGCTGCGAGCCGCGACGTCATCGAGGAAGGAATGGTGCTGTGCGTCGAGACGCCATACTACGAACTCGGCTGGGCGGGCCTGCAGGTCGAGGACATGGTCGTGGTCCGGCGCGACGGCATTGAATCGCTCATGACCAGCGATGGCGGGTTGAGGGTGATGCGATGATCGTCACCGCATCTCCGTCCGCCCTGTTGCGAAAGGACCTCGCCAACGCCGACGGCAAAGCGGTCCGCGCCGCGGCTCGCGACGGACGATGGAGGCGGGCGACGCACGGGCTCGCGCGCGGATATGTTCAAGCCAATATGGCGATCGTTCCCGAACGGTATGCGTTCGACTTTTTTCGTTTCTGCCAGCGCAACCCCAAGGCCTGCCCTGTCATCGACGTCACCGATCCCGGTGATCCGGAAGCGCGGTTCGCAGCCCCCGGCAGCGATCTGCGGGTCGATCTGCCGGGATACCGGGTTTTCCGCGAGGGAAAGCTGGTTGCTGAGGTCTCCGATATCACCGATTACTGGCGTCCGGACCTCGTGGCATTTCTGCTTGGCTGCAGCAATTCCATGGACGAGGTGTTGCTGGATGCCGGCATTCCGCAGCGGCATCTTGAAAGCGAAGACGGACGCATCTCGGTCTATGCATCCAATATCATGTGCGCGTCCGCCGGGATTTTTCGCGGGCCGGTGGTTGTCACGATGCGGCCGATTCCTCGGCACCGCCTGATCGACGCGATATCGATTACGGCACGCTATCCGATGGCGCACGGAGCGCCCGTTCATGTCGGCGAACCGCGCCAGATCGGGATTGATGACATCAGCCGGGTCGGCTGGGGAAAATACAACAGGCCGAACGACGATGACGTCCCGGTGTTCTGGGCATGCGGCGTGACCCCGCAGGCGGTCGCGATCGAAGCCCACATTCCCGAGATGATCACGCACGCAGCCGGCCACATGTTTGTTTCCGATCTGAAGCTCGCGCAGCTTGCGCAAACCGCCTGACGACGCGGAAGCGAATCTAACGACACCAGGAGGGGATCACGTCATGGATCGCCGCTCATTTGTTTTAGCCGGCATCGCGGGATTGGCGAGCATGCCCGGACCTGTCACGCGCGCCACCGCTCAATCCGCCTATCCCGGCAAGCCGGTCACGCTGCTGTGCCCGTTTGCGGCGGGAGGCGCCGGCGACATCCTGACGCGCGTCGCGGCGGATCATGTGCGGGCAAAGCGCAACGTTGCCGCCGGCGTTGAATACCGGCCCGGCGCGGGAGCAACCATCGCTCCCGCCCAGATCGCCAAGGCGTCACCCGACGGAACGACGCTCGGGCTTTATTCCATCAGTCCGTTCCTGACCGTGCCACACCTGCAGAAAGTGCCGTACGACACCTTGAAAGACTTCACCTACATTTCAATCTACGCCTACATCCCGATCGCGCTCTACGTTGTGGCGGAAAGCCTGTTGAACAACTGGAGCGACGTCGTCAAATTCGCCAGGGATAACCCTGGCCGATTTCGATGGGGCACCTCGGGGGTGCGCGGCGCGGCGCACATCGCGACCGAAGCCGCATTTCGCAAGGAAGGCGCGCAAACGACCTTTGTGCCGTTCGGGGGCGGAGCCGACGCCATTACCGCCATGTTGGGCGGGCATATTGAAGCGGTGGTTTCCGCCGACTATGGCCCGCAGCTTGCCGCCGGCAAGGTCAAGCTGCTGGTCTTGACCGGTTCGGAAAAACTCGCGGGCCAATCAGGCCTGCCGACCTTCAAGGACCTGAATTATCCGATCTCAACGGAAGCCATCTACGGCCTGTTCGGTCCCGCAAATTTGCCCGGTGAAGTGGTGTCCTATTGGGATGCCGCAACCAGGGAAATGATGGCGACCGAGGAATTCAAAACGGTCTTGAAGACGGCTTCCGCCAACGCGGTCTACATGAACAGCGCCGACTTCACCGCCAATGTGACCCAGAACTATCGCAAACTTGGCGACGCGATCCAAAGCCTCGGATTTAACACCAAGTGATTGCCCTGATCGGCCCAGCGATGCTGTCCATCATCGGGATCGTGGCCCTGGCATTCGCGCGTGAATTCGGCCTCTGGAGCTTTGGCGCTCCAGGAGCCGGCCTGATGCCCGCTACTGCCGGAGCGCTGCTGCTGGTCGCAAGCCTGCTCGACCTGCGGATTGCGCGCGATCAACGTCAGTGGCCGACGATCGCCTGGCGTCCCCTGAGCTATATGGCAGGTCTCGTAGTGCTGGTCCCGCTGACGCCCCTGATCGGATTGCTGCCGGCGCTTGCCGTGTTCATTTTCGCCATTCTTTATTTCGTCGAGCGGCTGGCCCTGCATCGCGCCGCCGCCATTGCGGGTGTCGCCGTCGCGGGAAGCTGGCTTCTGTTCGAGCGGCTGTTGTCGGTGCCGCTGCCCAAACCAATGTTCTGGTAGCTTCATGGATGTTCTTGCCAACCTGGTGCTCGGCTTCGGCGTCGTATTGACGCCGACCAATCTTCTGGTCGCGCTGATCGGCTGCGTCGTTGGCACGGCCGTCGGCGTGTTGCCCGGCCTTGGTCCGACCGCCACCATCAGCCTGCTGCTGCCCGTCTCGGTCTATCTCGATCGCACCAGTTCCATCATCCTGATGTCCGGCATCTATTATGGCGCGATGTATGGCGGCTCGATCACGTCAATCCTCATCAAGATTCCCGGCGAAGCGGCAAGCGTCATCACGTGTCTCGACGGTTATCAGATGGCGAGGCGCGGCCGGGCCGGCGCGGCGCTCGGCATCAGCGCGTTCGGTTCGTTTTTTGCGGGGATTGTTGCAACCATCGGCATCGCCTTTCTCGGCCCAAAGATCGCGAGCGTCGCGCTGTTGTTTGGACCGGTCGAAAAGGCCGCGCTGCTGTTTCTCGGTTTCGTCCTGATTCTTGGCATCGGCGAGGGCTCCAAGAAAAAAGGCCTTACCATGATCGGATTGGGCCTGTTGCTCGGCACGGTCGGCGTCGATCTCGTTTCGGGAGAAGAGCGTTTCGTTTTCGAGATCTCTCCGTTGCGCGACGGCTTCGGCATCGCCGTGGTCGCGATGGGACTGTTCGGCGTCAGCGAAGTTTTGCTGATGGCCGAAGGCAATGATGAGGCCGGTGAAGTCCTGAACTATCGCCAGAGTTTGCGCGATCTGCTGTCGAATCGCGCCGAGACCATGGAATCGATTGGACCTGTCATGCGTGGCAGCATTCTCGGCTTCTTTCTCGGGCTGTTGCCGGGCGGCGGCGCGATGATGGCGAGCTTCGCAAGCTACATGATGGAACGAAAAATCTCGCGCCACCCGGAGCGCTTCGGCAAGGGTGCTGTCGCCGGCGTGGCGGGCCCGGAGGCCGCGAACAATGCCGGCGCGCAGGCCAGTTTTATCCCCCTGCTCTGTCTCGGCATTCCCGCCAATGCGGTGATCGGCGTCATCATGGGTGCGCTGCTGATGGCCGGCGTGACCCCCGGACCGATGCTGATCGTCGATCATCCCGAACTGTTCTGGGGCGTGATCGCCAGCATGTTCGTCGGCAATCTGATGCTGGTGGTGCTAAACGTGCCGTTGGTTGGGCTATTTGTATCGCTGTTGCGGGTGCCGACCGCGATCATGTCGGTACTGATTGTCGTGTTCTGCGTGATCGGGGCGTTCAGCCTGAACAATTCGATGTTCGATGTCGGCGCCATGGTCGGATTTGGCATCCTCGGTTACGCCTTGCGCAAGGCCGGCTACGATGTCGCGCCGCTCCTGCTGGCCTTCGTGCTCGGCAGCATGTTCGAGCAGAACCTGCGGCAGGGTCTCATTATCGGCTTCGGCAGCCCCATGGTTTTTCTGAAAAGCCCGATCAGCGCGGCATTTCTCGGCCTCGCCTGCGTCGTGACCCTGGCGCCGCTTGTACTGGGACGCTTCCGGACCCACGTCCTGTCCGGTCCTCCAGCGCCGGAACTCGACCGGCTGACCGGAACGGAAATTCGCGAACCATGAACGCAACCCTTCCGGCCCCTGTGCTCAATCCCCGGCTTCTCGGTTTTCGCTGCATCCGCTGCGACGCCGAACATCCCCTCGACGATTACGCCGAAGGCTGCCCGGCTTGCAGCGCGGCCGAATATCCGGCGAGCGTCGTGCCGGTCTATTCAGGCTCGCCTGAACTACAGAATTGCCGGCGTGGCAGAGGCACGCCTCGCTTCGGCGACCGGCTCGCCTATTCTTCCTTTCTGAGCCTGGGCGAAGGCGACACGCCGGTAGCGCGGCTGCATCGATTGACCGGGGAGCTTGGCCTCGATGCCGTCGACATCAAGCTAGAAGGATCCAATCCGACCGGGTCGCACAAGGACCGAATGACCGCGCAATTCATTGCCCGAGCCGTCGCAAAGAGAGCGCCGGTGGTCGCGGCGGCTTCCAGCGGCAATGCCGGCGCATCGCTCGCGGCATATGCCGCCGCCGCAGGCCTTGCTTGCGCGATCGTCACGACGCCGAAGATCAGCCGCCCCTGGCGCCGCGCCATCGAACTCACTGGCGCCGAGCTGCACTTTGTCGAAGACCCGCTGGATCGCTGGCGATTGATCCGCGCGAAAAGCAAATCGGAGGGGTGGTTTTCGGCAACCAATACCAGCCAGCCGCCGACCAGCAGCGAGCCCTTTGGCGTCGAGGGATACAAGACGCTTGCCTATGAATTGGCAGAAGATCCGCAAACCGCCGGCGCCGATACGATCCTCATTCCGACGGCACGAGGGGATTTGCTGTGGGGAATTTATGCCGGCTTCAGGGAGCTTCTAGACGAAAAGGCCGTAGCCCGCATGCCCCGCCTGGTGGCGGTCGAACCGTTTGCGCGCCTCGAACTGGCGCTGGCCGGCACGGATTACCGAGGCTCGTTCGCCGGCAGCTCTCCGCTGGTTTCGATCAATGGAACGACGGTGACTTATCAGGCCCTCGCCGCCATCCAGCGCTCCGGCGGGACCGCGGTTTCCGTTCATTCTCAGGACGTGATCGCCGATCAACGTTATCTTGCGAAGGCAGGACATTATTTCGAACTTTCAGCCGCAGCGGCACTGACGGGCTTGAGAACTCTGCAGGCCAGCAAACAATTTGCCATGCGGCACGCGGTCCTGATCGCGACATCCCATGGCTACAAGGAAAACCCGGATTGAATGTTAGCGCCGCTTCGGTCGGCGGATGTACGTGGTCTTCAAGTTAGCGTCGTCCCTGCGAATGCAAGCGACGACCCTTGTCACGCCATCCACTCCGCCACCACCATGTAGTTCACGTCCATGTCGGACGAGAGGCTCCAGCGGTCGCCGAACGGGCTGTAGACCACGCCGGCCTGCTCGGTGATGGCCAGCTTGTTGTTGTGCAGATGATGCGCGAGTTCGTCGGGGGTGACGAACTTGTCCCATTGATGGGTGCCGCGCGGCAGCCAGCGCAGAACATATTCCGCGCCGACGATGGCGAGCGCAAAGCTCTTCCAGTTGCGGTTCAGCGTCGAGATCACCATCAGCCCGCCGGGCTTGAGCATCGCCGCGCAGCGATTGAGGAACACGCCGACATCGGAGACGTGCTCGATCACTTCCATCGCCAGCACGATATCGAAACGCTCGCGCACGTCCATCTGCTCGACGGTGGTGCAGCGATAATCGATCGACAGCTGCGCCTTGTCGGCGTGCAGCTTCGCCGCCGCGATGTTGGTGGCGGACGGATCGACGCCGATCACCTGCGCGCCAAGACGCGTGAACGGCTCGCATAACAGGCCGGCGCCGCAGCCGATATCGAGGATACGCAGGCCGGACAGGCAGTTCAGACTTTTGACGTTGCGCTCGAACTTGCGGCAGGCGGCGTCGCGGATATAAGTCAGCCGCAGCGGATTGATCTTGTGCAGCGGCGCCATCTTGCCGTTGGGATCCCACCATTCGTCCGACAGCTTCGAAAACTTCGCGACTTCGGCGGGATCGACGGTGGACGCCGTGGCCCCGGAAGCACCTGCGGGTGATTTTTGTTGGATGGCCATGGGTTGCGCGCCGCTCCTATCGCGCGGTGATGAAATTGCGAAAATCCAGCGGCGAGGCAATGGTGCTGATGGTTTCCTTGCCCTCGCCGACGCCGAGGATGGTCACGTCGCCGTAATTGAGAATGCGACCGAGAATGCTCTGGTTGACGTCGACGCTCTCGACCTTGTCGAGACTCATTTCGAAAGTGCGCCGCTTGATGAACCCGGTCTTGTGGACGACCCGCAAGTTGGTGACATCGGTCTCGGTGGTCCAGCGATGGAACCAGGCCTTGGCGCTCCAGTACAGTGCGGCAATTGCCGCCACGGCCGAGGCCGACAGGCACAGCAGGACGATGCTATCGTTGACGGCTGAGCGCGATAAAATGAGGAGAATCACTGCCAATAGCCACGCCGCGATCGCCGGCAGATAAAATATCCAGTGCGCATTGGTTGAATACAGCACCTTCTCGCCGGGCTGCAGGATATCGTCGATATAACGCCCCATAGAATCAGCCTCAATTACGCTAACGCCACACAATTTTCGCCCGGTTCCGGGGATAGCCGGAACCCGTTGCTTGCCCCCAGCCGCGCCGCTATGTATACGCGCCTTTTGGCCCGGGCGCTCCAGTTTCCGCGCGGGTCACATTACTTATCCTCTTGGGGAATGCACCAGTCGTCATGGGCCGCCTCGTGATGAAATTCGGCGGCACATCCGTCGCCAATATCGACCGCATCCGCAACGTCGCGCTGCACGTGAAGCGCGAGGTCGATGCCGGCCATGACGTCGCCGTGGTGGTGTCGGCGATGGCCGGCAAGACCAATGAACTGGTGGAATGGTGCCGCGAGGCCTCGCCGATGCACGACGCACGCGAATATGACGCGGTTGTCGCGTCCGGCGAACAGGTCACCGCCGGGCTGCTGTCGATTGCGCTGCAGGCGATCGGCATTCAGGCGCGATCCTGGCAAGGCTGGCAGATTCCGATCAAAACCAGCGACGCCCATGCATCGGCGCGGATCCTCGATATCGATGGTTCCGAACTGATCAACCGTTTCAGGGAACGCAAGGAGGTCGCCGTGATCGCCGGCTTCCAGGGCATCAATCCGCAGACAGGGCGAATCACCACGCTCGGGCGCGGCGGTTCCGACACCTCCGCGGTTGCGATAGCCGCCGCTATCCATGCCGACCGCTGCGATATCTACACCGACGTCGACGGGGTCTATACCACCGACCCGCGGGTGGTCCCGAAGGCGCGCCGGCTCGACCGGATCGCCTTCGAAGACATGCTGGAGCTGGCCTCGCAGGGCGCCAAGGTGCTGCAGGTCCGTTCGGTGGAACTCGGCATGGTGCACAACATGCCGATCTTCGTCCGTTCCAGCTTCGACAAGCCCGGGGACATCGACCCCTACGCCAACCAGCCGCCGGGTACGCTGATCTGCAGCGAGGAGGAAATCATGGAAAGCCACGTCGTCACCGGCATCGCCTTTTCCAAGGACGAAGCCCAGATTTCGGTCCGCCAGATCCAGGACAAACCAGGCGTTGCCGCCTCGATCTTCGGTCCGCTCGCCGAGGCCAACATCAATGTCGACATGATCGTGCAGAACGTCTCGGAGGACGGCGCCACCACCGACCTCACCTTTACCGTTCCGGCCTCGGATTATACCCGCGCCCGTGACACCATCACGTCGGCCAAGAGCAGAATCGGCTATGCCCGGCTCGACAGCGCCACCGATGTCGCGAAAGTCTCGGTGATTGGCAGCGGCATGCGCAGCCATGCCGGCGTCGCCGCGCAAGCGTTTGCCGCCCTTGCAGCGCGCAATATCAACATCCGCGCCATCACCACTTCCGAGATCAAGTTTTCGGTGCTGATCGATGCCGCCTATACCGAACTTGCTGTGCGGACGCTGCATACGCTTTATGGGCTCGATCACACTTAGAATAATTTTTTCTTAGCGCGCGCAGCATAGGCTGACAAAGACGTTATGGCCGCTGGCAGGCGTTTTGCTTGGCAAAACAAGCCTCAATTCGCTATACGGCCTGATGAGGTGGCTGCCGCAAACTGTGCGACAGTTTTTAGCCGCGCTGATTCGGCCAGTTTTCAGTTTGGTGCGGCGCCGAATGACTAAAATTGTTGTTTTTCTTGAGCTTAATGCCAGCTGCCGGCCACCCGGCGTGCTGGTCTCGCGGAGGAGGGTACCAGCACATGCGGAGCGCGTCGGGAGGCCCCCGCGTCTTGCTGAGACGGCTCCGCGAAACCATGGCGGAGCAGGTCAGCGCCCAGGAACGATTGGACAAGATCGTGGTGCTGATCGCTGCCAACATGGTGGCCGAGGTCTGCTCGACCTATGTGCTGCGCGTCGATAACACGCTCGAGCTCTACGCCACCGAAGGTCTGAACCGCGACGCGGTGCACCGGACCGTCCTGAGTGCGCACGAGGGCCTGGTCGGCCTGGTGTCGAGCGAGGCGACCCCGCTCAATCTCAGCGACGCGCAAAACCATCCGGCGTTCTCGTTCCGCCCGGAAACCGGCGAAGAAATCTATCATTCGTTCCTCGGTGTTCCGATTCTGCGCGCCGGCAACACCCTCGGCGTCCTGGTGGTGCAGAACCGCGCCAAGCGCACCTATGTCGAGGAAGAGGTCGAGGCGCTGCAGACCACCGCGATGGTGCTGGCGGAGATGATCGCCTCCGGCGAACTGTCCGCGCTGGCGCAGCCCGGCGCCGAGCCTGCCGCACGGCATTCGGTGCACAAGACCGGCGCGATCCTGTCCGACGGCATCGCGCTCGGCCATGTGGTGCTGCACGAGCCGCGTGTCGTCATCACCAATTACATCGCCGAGGACCTGCCGAAGGAAATCAAGCGGCTCGACACCGCGCTGGCGAAGCTGCGCGCCGACCTCGACCGCATGCTGGAGCGCGGCGACGTCGCCGAAGGCGGCGAGCACCGCGACGTGCTGGAAGCCTACCGGATGTTCGCCAACGATCATGGCTGGTCGCACAAGCTGCACGAAGCGGTCGCCACCGGCCTCACCGCCGAAGCCGCGGTCGAGCGCGTGCAATCCGATACCCGCGCCCGCATGCTGCGTTCCACCGATCCCTATCTGCGCGACCGCCTGCATGACCTCGAAGACCTCGGCCATCGGCTGATGCGGCAACTGGTGGGGCAGGATCACGCGCCGTCCCGGGAACAGCTGCCCGACAACGCCATCCTGATCGCGCGCGCGATGGGCCCAGCGGCCCTGCTCGATTACGATCGCAAGCGCTTGCGCGGGCTGGTGCTGGAGGAAGGCACCGCCAATTCCCACGTCTCGATCGTGGCGCGCGCGCTCGGCATTCCCGCGGTCGGCGAGGTGCCGAATGCGCCGGGCATTGCCGATCCCGGCGATGCCATCATCGTCGACGGCACCTCGGGCTCGATCTATGTCCGGCCCTCGGCGGAAATCGAATCGGCCTATGCGGAACGGGTGCGGTTTCGCGCCCGGCGGCAGGCGCAATATTCGGCGCTGCGCGACAAGCCCTGCGTGACCAAGGACGGCCAGCACGTCGAGCTGATGATCAACGCCGGCCTGATCATCGATCTGCCGCATATCGACGACACCGGCAGCGCCGGCATCGGTCTGTTCCGCACCGAACTGCAATTCATGGTCGGCCAGAGCCTGCCGCGCACCAGCGACCAGCTTGCGCTGTATCGCGCGGTGCTGGATGCCGCCGGCCCGAAGCCCGTCACCTTCCGGACCCTGGACATTGGCGGCGACAAGGCGCTGCCCTATATGGAAACCGTGATCGAGGAGAATCCCGCGCTCGGCTGGCGCGCGATCCGGCTCGGCCTCGACCGGCCCGGGCTGCTGCGCGGCCAGATCCGCGCGCTGCTGCGCGCCGGCGGCGGCCGCGCCCTGCGCATCATGTTTCCGATGATTTCCGAAGTCGCCGAATTCGATGCTGCCAAAAGCATCGTCGAGCGCGAACTCACCTATCTGCGTCAGCACGGCCATGCGCTGCCGGAACGCATCGATGTCGGCACCATGGTCGAAGTTCCGGCGCTGCTCTATCAGTTCGACGAACTCTTGAAGAAAGTCGATTTCGTCTCGGTGGGATCCAACGACCTGTTTCAGTTCCTGTTTGCGGTCGATCGCGGCAATGCCAAGGTCTCCGAACGGTTCGATACCATGTCTGCGCCGATCATGCGGGTGTTGCGCGAGATCGTACGGAAGGCGAATGCAGCCAATAAATCGGCCTCGCTGTGCGGCGAGATGGCGTCAAAGCCGCTCGGCGCGCTGGCGCTGATCGCATTGGGCTACCGCTCGCTGTCGATGTCCGCCACCGGGCACGGTCCGGTCAAGGCGATGATCCTCGAGCTCGACGCCAAGAAGGCCGAAGCGGTGATGATGCCACTGCTCGATGCGCCGTCCGGCAGCGTGTCGATTCGGGAGAAGCTGACCGAATTCGCCGAGGCCGAGGGGCTATCGTTGTAGCGGCGCTCCGCCCGACAACGCTGCGCTCGCCCTTTTTTCGACTTTGAGAATTGCCCATGCTGCCCGAAGCCAAACTTGATATCCTGCTGGCGCACCACGCCTCTCTCGAGGCGCAGTTGCTTGGCCAGGTGAACTCCGAGAACTATGTGCGGATCACGCGCGAACTGGCGGAACTCAATCCGCTGATCGACGCCGTGAAAGCCTATCGCGCGGCCAATGCCGAACTCGCCGGGATCGATGCGCTGATCGCCGATCCCGCCACCGAACCCGACATGCGCGGCATGGCGGAAGCCGAGCGCGAAACGCTGCAGGCACGCAGCGTCGAGCTGGCGCAGCAGATCCGCGTGGCATTGCTGCCCAAGGACGCCATGGACGAGCGCAACGTCGTGCTGGAAATCCGCGCCGGCACCGGCGGCGACGAGGCCTCGCTGTTCGCCGGCGACCTGTTCCGGATGTATGAGCGCTTCGCGAGCTTGCAGGGCTGGAAGGTCGAGGTGGTCTCCGCCAGCGAAGGCACCATGGGCGGTTTCAAGGAAATCATCGCCGAAGTGCAGGGCCGCGGCGCGTTCGCCAAATTGAAATTCGAATCCGGCGTGCACCGGGTGCAGCGCGTACCCGACACCGAGACCCAGGGCCGCATTCATACCTCGGCGGCGACGGTTGCCGTGCTGCCGGAGGTCGAGGAGGTCGATGTCGACATCAAGAGCGATGACCTTCGGATCGAAACCATGCGCTCGCAGGGCGCCGGCGGCCAGCACGTCAACAAGACCGAATCGGCGATCCGCATCACCCATATTCCGACCGGTATCGTGGTGATGATGCAGGACAGCCGTTCGCAGCACAAGAACCGCGCATCCGCGATGAACATCCTGCGCTCCCGCATCTACGACGCCGAGCAGCAGCGCATCAACGCGACCCGCGCGGCGGACCGCCGCGAGAAGGTCGGCTCCGGCGACCGCTCCGAGCGCATCCGCACCTATAATTTTCCGCAAGGCCGCGTCACCGACCACCGCATCAATCTCACGCTCTATAAACTTCCGCAGGTGATCGCGGGCGAAGCGCTGGGCGAACTGGTCGACGCCCTGACGACCGAGCATCAGGCGGCCCAGCTCGCCGCCCAGGGCGCCGCGGCGTGAGTCACGCGTCGCGGAAACTGTGGTGGCGCGTCGTCACTCATGAGGGCGCCGCGTGAGCCATCCGTTCATCGGACACACCGTCGAAACCGCGCGGCGCACGCTGACGGCCCGGTTCAGGACAAACGCAATCGATTCGGCGGAACTCGACGCGCGGATTCTGGTCGGCGCGGCGCTGGGTCTCGACCTGACCGGCCTCATCACCGCCGCGACGCGGATCCTCACTGCGGCTGAGGCCGTGCGGCTGGAGAATCTTGCGTGCCGCCGCCTCACGGGTGAGCCGGTCGCGCGCATTCTCGGAGCCAAGGAATTCTGGGGCCTGCCGTTGCAACTCTCGACGGCGACGCTGGTGCCGAGGCCGGACACCGAAACGGTGGTCGAACTCGCATTGGAAATGCTGCGCGCCGGTCCGGCTCAAGATCCGTTGCGCATCGCCGACATCGGTACCGGCTCGGGCGCGATTTTATTGGCGCTATTGTCCGAATTGCCTGGTGCGTATGGGATCGGCACCGACATCAGCGCGGCGGCGTTGCATACCGCAAGCACCAATGCCCGCCATCTGAAATTGGCCTGTCGCGCGGCTTTCACCGCCTGCGACTATGCGTCGGCACTGTCGGGTGCGTTCGATCTGATCGTGTCGAACCCACCCTATATTCGCTCCGCGGAAATCATCCATCTCGCAACCGAGGTCCGCGATCACGACCCGCTCGGCGCGCTGGACGGCGGCAGCGATGGACTCGATGCCTACCGCGCACTGGTTCCCCAGGCCGCACGGCTGCTTGCCCCCGGCGGCGTCCTGGTTGTGGAGGTCGGGCATGATCAAAGCGCCGAGGTGGAGCGTTTGATGATGGCGACAGGGTTAACGCTCGAGCGCCCCCCGAAGGCCGATCTCGCCGGCACCGCGCGGGCCGTCGGGGGCCGGAAATTGCCCTCATAAAGCCCGATTGAGACACAAAAAATCACTTGGAATATTCCCCGGGAGCGACTACGTTCCGCCCACAACATCGGTCCAGGGTTACTGGCCCCGTAGATGCTACGGGTGAAGGCCAGAGTTCTCAAAGCGAGAGAGCCCGCCCCGAGTGAAAGGTTCCAAAACGCAGGTCCATTCAAGCGCGATGGCTTAAGAGCTGCGCTGCTTCCGACCGCAAAGCGAACGAAAGCCTGATATTGCGCTTGAAAACTCACACGAGAAACCTGTGCTTGTTTTGGCAGGTTAAATAATTTGATGCAACCAGCTGAGTACGCTGGACTGCTGGGGAACGCGTCTTTGCTGACCGCGACATACGGCAAAATCTGTGTGGAGTTGAACTGCGCTGCGATTCAGTGCGCGTCACGCGTGCCGGATCGGGTGAAGCGACATGACGAAGCGACTACGACAACGACAATCCAGGGCTGGAATAAAGGCAAGACATGAGAAACGGTCAGAACAATAACAAGCGCATGCGCAACCGGAACAATAACAACAATAACAACAACAATAATAACAACCGGCGCGGCCAGAACCCGATGACGCGGGTGTTCGAGTCCAACGGACCCGACATCAAGATTCGCGGCACCGCATCGCACGTCGCCGAAAAATACGTCCAGTTGGCACGCGATGCCCGCAGCTCTGGCGATCCGGTGGCCGCCGAGAATTACTATCAGCATGCCGAGCATTATTTTCGGCTGATCGCCGCCGCCCAGGAACAGTTCCGTCAGAACCAGCCGCAGCCGCGCACCGAGAATGAAATGCCCTCGGAGGACGGCGACGACGAGAGCGAGAGCTTTTCGAATTTCGGGCAGGAGCCCGGTTTCGTCCCGGCGCA
>DATHHQ010000321.1:0-11590 GCA_035490095.1 Bradyrhizobium sp. | reverse complement strand
TTTGCGCTGTTCTCCGCCAACGCGCAAAAGGTCGAGCTTTGCCTGTTCGACAGTCAGGGCCGCCGCGAACTCGAACGCATCGAATTGCCCGAGCGTTCCGAGGATGTCTGGCACGGCTATCTGAATGACGTATCGCCCGGGCAGCTTTATGGCTATCGCGTTCATGGGCCCTATGAGCCCGACCACGGCCATCGTTTCAACGCCAACAAACTGCTGCTCGATCCCTATGCCAGGCGCCTTGCCGGACGGCTGGTATGGAGCGATGCGCATTTCGCCTATCGCACCGGGAGCGCACGCGAAGACCTGTCGTTCGATCGGCGCGACAATGCGCGCGGCATGCCGAAGGCCGTCGTCGTCGACGAAACCTTCAATTGGGGACGCCGCGAACTACGCCCCAACATTCCCTGGGAAGACACCATCATCTATGAAGCGCACGTCAAGGGCCTGACGCAGAAACGCAGTGACGTGCCGCCAAATCTGCGCGGCACCTATGGCGGGCTGTCGTCGCGTGCGATGATCGAACATCTCAAGCGGCTCGGCGTCACCACCATCGAGCTGTTGCCGGTCCACGGCCTCGTCGACGACAGAATGCTGGTCGAAAAGAAGCTGTCGAACTACTGGGGTTACAATACCCTCTCATTCTTCGCGCCGGAACCGCGCTACTCGCAGGACAACCCGCTTGATGCCTTCCGCACCACGGTGGCGCGGCTGCACGACGCCGGCATCGAAGTGATGCTCGACGTCGTCTACAATCACACCGCGGAAGGCAATCACATGGGCCCGACGCTGTCGTTCCGCGGCATCGACAACGCCTCCTACTACTGGCTGAAGCCGGACAATCCGCGATTCTACGACGATTTCACCGGCTGCGGCAGTTCGGTCAACCTCACCCACCCGCGCGTTCTGCAGATGGTGATGGATTCGCTGCGCTACTGGGTCGAGGTCTGCCATGTCGATGGCTTCCGGTTCGATCTCGCTACCACGCTGGCGCGCGGGCCGAACGGCTTCGACCGCGACAGCGGATTCCTGACCGCGATCCGGCAAGACCCGGTGCTGTCATCGGTGAAGCTGGTCGCTGAACCGTGGGACCTCGGCATGGGCGGCTATCAGGTCGGCGCCTTTCCGTCGCAATGGTCGGAATGGAATGACCGCTATCGCAGCGCGATGCGGCGCTACTGGAGCGGCGAAGGCAGCCTGATCGGCGAAGTGTCGAGCCGCATGACCGGCTCATCCGACCTGTTCAACCACGATGGCCGCGCGCCACGCGCCGGTGTCAACCACATCACCGTGCATGACGGCTTCACGTTGGCGGATCTGTTCAGCTACAACGAAAAGCACAACGAGGCCAATGGCGAGGAAAATCGCGACGGCTCCAGCGACAACCACAGCAACAATTGCGGCCATGAAGGCCCGACCGATGACCCGACGATAACAGCACTTCGACGCCAGCTTCGGAAGAACCAGCTCGCATGTCTGCTGCTGGCGCAGGGCCTGCCGCTGATTCTGGCCGGCGATGAAGTCGGCAACAGCCAGGCCGGCAACAACAATGCCTATTGCCAGGACAACGAAATCGGCTGGGTCGACTGGGACGGCCTTAACCGCGAGGGCGACGACCTCACCGATTTCATCGGTCACATGACCGATCTGCGAAAACGCTTTTCGCAGATCCGCTCGCGGCGCTGGCTCGACGGGCGGCGCGCGGATGGATCCTACGGCGTGTTATGGCTGACGCCGGAGGCCGAAGAGATGCAGGAGCAGGACTGGAATTTTCCCGAGGGGCGGTTTCTCGCCTATGTGCTGGGGTCCAGCGAGGAAGCACAGGCGCCGATTTTCATCGTGCTCAACGCAGCGCCCGAGGCGATCGCGTTCAAACTGCCGAAGATGCCGGAATACAGGAACTGGCAGCAGGTGCTCAACACGGCGGACAGCAAACAGACCGTCGCGGACTTTGCGCCAGGCAGCGACGCAAACGCGCCTCCCCGCACGGTGCTTGCCTTTGCGGGTTCAGCATGAATGAGCGGCAATTCGGCGCAAGGCTGACAGCGGACGGCGCATCGTTTCGTCTGTGGGCGCCGGCGGCCAAACGCGTCGATCTGCTGCTGGAAAAACCTCAGCCCCTGCGGCGCGGCGACGATGGCTGGTTTTGCGCCGACCTGACAGGTGTGAAGGCCGGCGCACGTTACAAATTCCGGATCGACGACGAGATCGATGTGCCCGATCCGGCGTCCGCGTTTCAGCCCGACGATGTTTCGGGCCCCAGCGAGGTGATCGATCACGCCGGCTACCGATGGCGCGCCACGGATTGGCGCGGACGCCCGTGGCAGGAAACCGTCGCGATCGAAACCCATGTCGGCACCTTCACACCCGAAGGCACCTACCGCGCGATGATCGGCAAGCTCGATCATCTGGTGGCGACCGGCATCACCGCGCTGGAGTTGATGCCGTTGGCGGATTTCGCAGGGCAGCGCAATTGGGGCTATGACGGGGTGCTGTGGTACGCGCCCGACGGCATCTATGGCCGCCCCGACGATCTCAAAGCCCTGATCGACGAAGCGCATCTGCGCGGGCTGATGGTATTTCTCGACGTGGTCTATAACCACTTCGGCCCCGAAGGAAATTATCTCGGCCGATATGCGCCGGGCTTTTTCACGGAGGCGCAGACCCCCTGGGGTAGCGCGATCGATTACCGGGTGCCGCAAGTGCGCGCCTTCGCCATCGAAAATGCGGTGTATTGGCTGCGCGAATATCGTTTCGACGGGCTGCGGCTCGACGCGGTGCACGCCATCCCCGAGCTCGGGGAAATCTCGATGCTGCATGATCTCAGCGTCGCGGTGGGCAAGCTTGCCGCGGAAACCCGCCGCCACATCCATCTGGTGCTCGAGAACGACGACAATTCCGCCAGCGCGCTGGACGCCGGGCAAGATCCGCCGCACGGCAAATACCGCGCGCAGTGGAACGACGATTATCACCACGCCTGGCATGTATGGCTGACCGGGGAGACGCAGGGCTATTACCGCGACTACACGACGTCGCCGATGGCTGATGTTGCGCGTGCGCTCGCGTCCGGCTTTGTCTATCAGGGCGAGGCCTCGGCGCATCGCGGCGGGCAGTTGCGCGGCGAGCCGAGCGGCGAGCTTCATCCGACCGCCTTCGTCAACTTCCTGCAGAACCACGACCAGATCGGCAATCGCGCGCTCGGTGACCGGCTCGAAAGCAATGTGAGCGCCAGCGCGATCGAAGCCGCACTGGCCGTTACGCTATTGGCGCCGATGGTCCCGATGCTGTTCATGGGCGAGGAATGGGGCTCGAAGGCACCATTCCCGTTCTTCTGCGATTTCGAGGGCGACCTCGCGGAGGCCGTGCGCAACGGCCGGCGCAAGGAATTCGCAGGCGCCTATGCGAAATATGGCGACGAGATTCCCGACCCGCTGGATCCCCTGACGTTTCAATCCGCCATACTGGATTGGCAATCACTCAACGAGCAGGCGGCACGCCAGCGGCTCGCGCTGGTGCAGAGCCTTCTCGCGATACGCCGGCGCGAGATCGTTCCCCGGCTCGCGGGCACGACCTTTGGCAAGGCGCATGCGGAGGATAGCGGTTTACTGACGGCCGACTGGCGCATGGGTGACGGCGCAACGCTCCGCCTGCTGGCCAATCTGTCGGCCAGCGAGATTGCCCACAAGCAAAGGGAAACGACCGGCACGCCAATCTGGGGCGATGCGACCAGCGGGCTCGTACCGCCATGGTCGGTGTTCTGGCGTCTGGAAGCGCGATAATGCCTGCCGCCGTTCCGATCGCAACCTATCGCCTGCAACTCACCGCGAATTTCGATTTCGACGCGGCTGCTTCCATCGTCCCCTACCTGAAAGCGCTTGGCATCACGCATCTCTATGCATCGCCCTTCATGAAGTCGCGCAAGGGCAGTACCCACGGCTATGACATCGTCGACCATACCCAGATCAATCCGGAGCTCGGCGGCGATGCCGGCTTCGAGCGATTGAGCCGAGCGTTGAAGCAGCACGACCTCGGCCTGATTCTCGATTTCGTTCCCAACCATGTCGGCGTCCATTTCGCCGACAATCCATGGTGGCTCGATGTGCTGGAATGGGGCCCGGCCTCGCCGCATGCGGTATCGTTCGACATCGACTGGGACCTGTTGCCGTACCGCGCCCGGGGCGGCGTACTGCTGCCGATCATCGGCTCGTCCTATGGACAGGCCCTGGAAAAGGGCGAGATCGAACTTCGTTACGACGCCGACGAAGGCAGCTTCTCGGCATGGTATTTCGAACATCGCCTGCCGATCGCACCCGAGCGCTACCGCGAGATCTTGCGTAACCTCGTCAAGGAAGCCGGAGCTGAAACTGACACGGCCGGAAAACGCATCCTGGACCTCGCCTCGCGCGCCAAGGGGTTGCGTCATCCCAATCGCAAGGAAGCGCCCGCGTTCAAGGCCGAATTGAAAAGCAGCGCCGGCGGCGCCGACCTTATCGCGCGCGGCCTCGACGCCTACCGCGCCGGACCGGATCGCCCTGCTCAGGTCCTGGCACTGCATCATCTGCTGGAACGCCAGCACTACAAGCTCGGGCATTGGCGATTGGCGTCCAGCGATATCAACTATCGGCGCTTCTTCGACGTCAATACGCTGGCCGGATTGCGTGTCGAGGATCCCGGCACGTTCGACGCCATCCATCGCCTGGTCAAAAAGCTGATCGCGGAAGACAGCCTGCAGGGCCTGCGGCTCGACCACATCGACGGCCTGCGCGATCCGGCGCAATATTTTCAGCGCCTGCGCCGCCTGATCCGGCAAGCGCAGGGGAAAGACGCCAGGCCGTTCTACATGGTGATCGAGAAGATTCTCGGCGAACAGGAAAAGCTGCATGCTTTTAGCGGCGTGCACGGCACCACCGGCTATGAGTGGCTGAATACCATCACCCAAGTGCTGATCGATGGCAAAGGTCTCGAACCGCTCGACGAGGTGTGGCGGCAAGTGAGCAATATGGCGCCCAAACTTGAACCGGTCTTGAAGAATGCCAAACGCCGGGTTCTGGAAACCTTGCTGACCAGTGAATTCACGGTACTGACGCGGCTGCTGGCGCGGATCGCCGGCGGACATTATTCCACTCGCGACTATTCCGCCGACAGTCTGCGGCAGGCGCTCGAACTCTA
The DNA here is from genome assembly GCA_035490095.1 of Bradyrhizobium sp. GTDB lineage: Bacteria > Pseudomonadota > Alphaproteobacteria > Rhizobiales > Xanthobacteraceae > Bradyrhizobium. The sequence goes on along the minus strand of DATHHQ010000321.1, from coordinate 6,424 downwards.
CGTCCTGCATTTCCCGGTCTATCGCACCTATCTGAGTTCGGCTGATCCTTCGCCGCACGACCGTGCGCTGATTTCCGAAGCGATCGAAAAGGCGCGCGCGGACTGGTTCGCCGCCGACGAAGGCATCTTTGAATTCTTGCGCGATGCGCTGACCATGGACCTGATCAAGCCGGGAGGGCCTGCGCACAGTCCGCCACGGGTGCGCCGCTTCGCATTGAAGGTGCAGCAGTTTACCGGCCCCATGATGGCGAAGTCGCTGGAGGACACCGCGTTCTATCGCTATCACCGCCTGCTCGCGCTTAACGAGGTCGGCGGCGATCCCTCGGCCAAGGCACTTTCGGCCGACGCCTTTCACGAGGCCATGAAAGTCCGCGCCAAGGAGTGGCCGCATGGCATGACGGCGACAGCGACCCACGACACCAAACGCGGCGAGGATGCCCGCGCGCGGCTGATCGCGCTTGCGGAGCTGCCTGGCGAATGGGCCAGCGCCGTGGCGCGGTGGAAAATCCTGAACGCACCGCACCTCGTCATCGCGGGTGAGATGCGCGCGCCCTCCGCGGCGTTCGAATACATGCTGTACCAGGCCCTGCTCGGCGCGTGGCCATCAGGCGGGCGCGACGATTCGGTTCTGGAGCGGATGCAGGCCTACGCGTTAAAGGCGGCGCGCGAGGGCAAACAGGAAACCAGCTGGCTCAATCCCAACCAGGCCTATGAGGCGGGATTGCAGACGTTTATCGAACGCATTCTGGATCGCCCGGCGTCGGCCGAATTCCTGAATTCGCTGGAAACGCTGGCGCAGCGTATCGCGCGGTTGGGTGCGCTGAATTCGCTCAGTCAGATCACGTTGAAGGCTACGATGCCCGGCGTGCCCGATTTCTATCAGGGCACCGAGTTCTGGGATCTGTCGCTGGTCGATCCCGACAACCGACGACCGGTGGATTTTGTGGAACGCGCTGCCGTGCTGGCCTCATTGGAAGCTCCCGATTGGGAAAGTCTCGCGCAAAACTGGTCGAATGGTCATCTAAAGCTGGCGTGGACTCGGCATCTCCTGAAACTGCGGACCGAACTTGCCGACGTGTTCGCCCATGGCGATTATCAGCCGCTCGAAATTACCGGGCCGCACCGTGACCACGTCATCGCCTTCGCCCGGCGCCATGGCCGCGAGGCTGTGATAACAGCCGTTGCAAAGTCATTCGCGCCGATGTCGCAAGGCGGCCGGGTCTGGCCCCGCGCCGACGCCTTTGACGGTGCGCTCAACCTGAAAGGCTATTCCGTGGAAGGCATCGTCAGCGAGGCCGGCGTGGCGGAAGTGCGGCTCTCGGCCCTGTTCCGGCATCTGCCGGTCGCGGTGTTGAAGGCCAGATTCGAAGGCGCCTTGAAGCCGGCGCGAAAGCGCGACCGCGTGAAGCTCGCTTAAAAAATAAGGCCGCCCGGGATCGACGGCCGGGCGGCCTGGCGGATGTCGTGCCGACTCAAATAGAGAGGTCGGTTCCCTTCCCCGCGCAGGGTTGGATATTCCGGCGAATTCGTTACCAACAAGCTTAAGCTGTGAAAAATCTTTTCACAATTGGTGCGAAGCAACATGACTCTGTTGCGGAGCAATATCGACGACTGTCGGTCAGCTCCGTTTGGTCAGCAGCAGGTTGCCGCGATTCCTGATCGCGACTTGCGCCACTTCGGCAAATCGTTGCAACAGCCACGGCAATGTCACTTCGAGCCGGACGTGATCGTCTGCCACGTCGAGATGACCTGATGCGGCCTGCCCGAGCGCGCGGACGCGGAAGATCATGCGATCCTCCTCCCATCTTTCTTCATCCACTTTCAACACCGGAATGCTGGAAGCGGCGCGCGTCAATCCCGTCTTCAGCCGGCGGGTCGCCTCTTCGCGGCCCAGACGATGCGGAATCGAAACGACAAGAGGTGTGGACATTTTGCAAATCCCAAACTGATTCAACACCATGTAATTGCGCATCGTTCCAAAAAAAGAGTCGCGCGAATTTATGGCGTTGCAAAATTGGAACCTTATGGGTTCCCGTGGGTTTTTTCGGCTGGCAGCGTCACGGGCGCCCACCTGCCGGGCTGGAGGAAATGCTAAATGTCTATCGGAACTATCATCCTGATCATTCTCGTTATCGCGTTGCTCGGGGGCTTCAGCGGCATCGGCGGCGGACCGTTCTACGGCACCGGCTATTATGGCGGCGGCGGACTTGGCCTCATCGTCGTCATCCTGCTGATTCTGCTACTGCTCGGAAAACTTTGAGTTCTCGTAGCCAAATGGCGCGGGATTCAGCGACGCTGAATCTCGCTCATTTTTTTTGTCGCGCGCCGTAATGGTCATTTGCGCGCACCGAGCTTCTTGATCGCAGCCTTTATCGACGCCACCGCATCATCATAGCCTTCCCACGCCTCGGTCTTGGCGAGCAGCGCCGGCACGGTGCGAACCGTATAGCGTTTCGGGTCGAGATCGCCGCGCACCTGCGCCCATGTCAGCGGCATTGAAACGGTGGCGCCCTCGCGCGCCCGCGGCGACAGCACAGCGACCGCCGTAGCCATGCGATCGTTGCGGAGATAATCGAGGAAGATCTTTCCCCTGCGCAGCTTCTTCGACATGTTGACCAGATAGCGATCGGGCGCTTCATCGGCCATCCACTGGCAAACGCCTTGCGCGAAGGCTTTTGCTTCCTTCCACGTCACCTTGTCCTTTGCGCCGGTGGCCAAAGGCGTCACCACGTGAAGCCCCTTGCCGCCGGTGGTCTTGCAGAAACTTTCCAGGCCAATGTCCGTCAAACGCTGCCGCATATCCTTGGCAGCCTCAATGACATCGGCAAATTCCACCTCCGGCGCGGGGTCGAGATCGAATACCAGCCGCCCCGGCACGTCAGGCGCATCCGGCGCGCAATTCCACGGATGCAATTCGAGACCGCCGATCTGCGCCACCGCCGCGAGACCCTCGACGCGATCGATCTGCAAATACGGCTTGCGGTCGCCGGAGACCTTGACCAGCTCCAGCAAGTTCGAGGTGCCTGACATCGCGTGGCGCTGAAAGAATTTTTCGCCGCCGATGCCATCGGGCGCGCGCACAACCGAACAAGGCCGGCCCTTCAAATGGCCGATCATCCAGCCGCCGACCGCCTCGAAATAGCGGGCGAGATCGAGTTTTGTAACTCCCGCGCCATCGCCGCCATCCGGCCACAGCTCCTTGTCGGGTTTGGAGATAACCACGCCCATCACGACGCCGGATTTGCTATCCGCAGGCTTTGACGGCGTTTTGTCCGGCTTGCCGGACTGCGTCTTGGCGGATTTGGCCGCAGTCTTCCCGGCGGCCGGCTTGGCGATTTTGGTCATGGCCGGCTTTTCCGCTTTTACCTCGTCGGCCGGCTTGTCCTGGCGCAGCCCCTTGAACGCGGCCTGTCGTATATTCCCGCCGTCGGTCCAGCCGGCGAATTCGATCTCGGCGACAAGCTCCGGCTTCAGCCAATGCACGTCGCGGGTCTTGCGCGGTGCATCCTTGCCGCCAAAAGGGCTCTCGTCCGACGCCGCCGCCTTTAGCGCGGGCATGATGCGCCGAACCTTGTCCTGGCCAAAGCCGGTGCCGACGATGCCGACAAAGGCGAGGTGATCGCCGCGATAAACGCCCGCCATCAGCGAGCGGAATTTGCCGTTGGTGGTTTTCCATCCCCCCAGCACGACCTCGTGACCGGCACGGCATTTCGCCTTGGTCCAGTTCTCGGAACGGCCCGAATGATAGGGCGCGCTGAGCTTCTTGGACACGATGCCTTCCAGCGACAGCTTGCAGGCCGATTGCAGAATGGCATCGCCGCCGGTTTCGAAGTGTTCGACATAGCGGATCAATTTGGCTTTGCCCTTGGCCCGCGCCTCCAGCAATTGCTTCAGTCGCTGCTTGCGTTCGCCGAGCGGGATACGGCGAAGATCTTCCCCATCGGCAAACAGCAGATCGAACGCGTAGAAGATGAGGTCATCGGTCTTGCCGTCGGAAAGGGCGGCCTGCAGCGTCGAAAAATCCGGCGCGCCGTCGTGGTCGAGCGCGACGATCTCGCCGTCGATCAGCACGTCCGGAAGTGAGCTCCCCTCTTTCGCGATGGCCCGAAACTTGTCGGTCCAGTCCAGACCCTTGCGGGTCTTGAGCGTGGCTTCACCGTCCTCGACGCGCAACTGCACCCGGTAGCCGTCGAATTTGATCTCGTGGCACCAGCCCTCCCCGCCCGGCGGACGATCGACCAGGGTGCAAAGCTGCGGCGCAATGAAATCGGGCAGCGCGCTGACCTTCCTGCCTTTGGACGGTTCCTTTGCGGCCGGCGCGGGCCGCGATGTGGTCGCCTTGTTCTCCGCGCGCGCTTCGGCGGCATCGCCCCGGTTTGAATTCCAGACCGCGTCGGCCCTGACGCGACCGGACTTTGCCATCATGAACGGCTTCGGCGCTTTTCCTTTGCCTTCGGCAATCTGCTTCATCGTCCGTCCCGACGCCACCGATTGATCGGCGTCCAGGATCTTGTTGGCCTCGCCTTCCCTGGCAAAATCGTCGCGATGCTTGATCAAGAGCCAGTTGGTGCGCTTGCCACCGTTGCGGTCGTTGCGCATCCTCACCAGCACCCAGCTGCCGTGAAGCTTGTCGCCGTGCAGCGTGAATTTTAGATCGCCCTTCTTGAATCCGCGCTCGGGATCGTCGGATTCCCAATAGCCGCGGTCCCAGAGCTGCACGGTGCCGCCGCCATACTGGCCCTTGGGAATGGTGCCTTCGAAATCGCCGTAGTCCAGCGGATGATCTTCCACCTCCACCGCCAGCCGCTTGTCGTGCGGATCGAGCGACGGGCCGCGTGCGACCGCCCATGACTTGAAGACGCCGTCGACCTCCAGCCGCAGATCGTAGTGCAGCCGGGTCGCGTCGTGCTTCTGGATCACGAACCGCCGTTGCTTCGAAGGCGCTACCTTGGCGTCGCCGCTGGGCTCCGCGGTCTTTTCGAAATCGCGCTTTTTTCGATAGGTGGAGAGATTTCTAAGAGACACGATCAAATCCCACGCATTAAGTATCGATGCCGTCTCGCATGCCAGCAAGGGCCCGGAACCAAAACCCCCAATATCAGTTGAAGTTCCCGAATTCGTTTAACCCATAACAAGCCGGAGATTGTAATGGCCGTTCGCGCCTATTGGAAAGGCTCCTTGAAACTTTCCCTCGTGTCATGCCCGGTGTTGCTTTACCCGGCCTCGACATCGGCCGAAAAAACCCGCTTCCACATGATCAACAAGGAAACCGGCAACCGGCTGAAGCAGCAGATGGTCGATGCCGAGACCGGCGATGTCGTCGAAAGCGATCAGAAGGGCCGCGGCTATGAATTGAAAAAGGGCGAGTACGTCGAGATCGAAAAGGAAGAGCTGGAAGGCGTTCAGATCGAAAGCAACCATACCATCGACATCGACAGTTTCGTGCCCAGGGACGAAATCGACAAGCGCTACCTCAACCATCCCTACTACATCGCGCCTGACGGCAAGGCCGGCATCGACGCCTTCGCCGTGATCCGCGACGCCATGAAGGATCAGGATCGCGTCGCGTTGGCGCGCATCGTCCTCACCAACCGCGAGCATATCATCGCGATCGAGCCTTTGGGCAAGGGCCTGCTCGGCACCACGCTGCGGTATCCGTACGAACTGCGCGACGAAGACGAGTATTTCGACGACATCAGGAATCCGAAGATATCGAAGGACATGATCGAACTCGCCAGCCATATCCTCGATACCAAGGCCGCGCATTTCGACCCCAGCAAGTTCAAGGACGAATACGAGAACGCCTTGAAGACGCTGGTCAGGCGCAAAGCCGCCGGGAAGCCGGTGAAGGCCGCGGAGCGCGAGGAAAAGCCTGACAATGTCATCAGCCTGATGGATGCGCTGCAGCAAAGCCTGAAAGGCAAGGCATCCGCCAAGCGGTCGGCGCATTCTCGCGCACGCCGGGCGACGCATCGCCCCACCAAGAAAGCGCATCGCTCGGCCGCGCGAGCGCGCAAGGCGAGCTGAGAGCGCGCAATAGAATCAGGTTGTTTCTGGCGTCATTGGGAGCGACCTGCCCACGATAGCTCAACGAGCAAAGGTGGAAGCGACGAAGCAATCGAGATGCCGTCATTCCGGGATGGTCCGCAGGACCAGACCTCAGATGTGCAATTACACATCGGGGAATCTCGAGATTCCGGGTTCGATGCTTCGCATCGCCCCGGAATGACGGAGTCTGCGCCAATTCCAAACATGACTTCCAAATCCAAACACGCGTTCGCGACCTCGCCGCGCAATGCGCCCGAGGCGTTGATGAATCTTCCGCCCAAAGAGGGCGTGGGGAACGCCGGATGCCCGTGGCACCCGCGGCCTCGTGTGCACTTGGTAGTGGTAGAACGCACACGAGTAACAACGAGTACCCGGA
>DATHHQ010000320.1:0-2174 GCA_035490095.1 Bradyrhizobium sp. | reverse complement strand
CATTGAGGGTCTGTCGGCCACATCGACTGACGTGCTGGTTCGGATCGAAAGCCTTGAGGGCGCAATCCAAACCGAACGGCTTTCTCCGACGAAGACATCGTTCATTATTCAAGCCGTGCCCGGTTCGGGAGAAGTCGCTGCGACGTATCTGCGCCTTGGCGTTGAGCACATCCTGTTCGGCTTCGATCATCTTCTGTTTGTCCTGGCGCTGGTGGTGCTCGTTCGAGAGTGGCGGCGCGTCGCCGTCACCGTGACGGCGTTCACCGTCGCGCACAGCATTACGCTGGCCGCGGCGACGCTGGGTTTTGTGAACGTTCCGGGTCCGCCCGTGGAAGCGACCATCGCGCTCAGCATCATGCTGGTTTCCGTCGAGATCCTGAATGCCCGACGTGGAAAGCCAAGTGTGACCACGCGTCTGCCGTGGCTCGTTGCCTTCAGCTTCGGTCTGTTGCACGGCTTTGGCTTTGCCGGCGCCTTGGCTGAGGTCGGATTGCCTCAACACGCCATCCCCGTCGCGCTGCTGTTTTTCAATGTCGGAGTGGAGGTGGGGCAGCTCATCTTCGTCGCAGTGGTCTTGTCGTTGATCCGGTTATTGCTTCACGCCGCGTCGCAGCTATTGGAGCCTGCCCTTGTCCAACGAACCTTCGACCGACTCGATGTAACCGTCGCCTACACCATAGGCGTCGTGGCGGCCTACTGGCTGGTTGAACGGACGACCGCCTTTTTTGCATAAAGACCGCCATGCGCTCGCCGCCCCGGGCTTATTCGTAGACGAATGCGCGATCGCCAAGATCGATGGCGGGAAACTCATCCTTCTCGGCCCAGTAATCCTGGTTGTGCTGCCATTCGGGCTTGTCGCCGCGCTTCGGCAACAGATGCATGCCGCGCATCATGTAGCCGGGATTGAAATTCTCCGGGTCGATCCACGGCAGCAAGGGCATGTTGTGGTCCTCCGGCCGAAGCGCCGGCGTGACCTTCCGCGCACCGATTTCCTGCATGTGGTTGAGCAGCCGGCACACGAAGTCGGCGACCAGATCGACCCGCAGCGTCCAGCTTGCCCGGAAATATCCGAACACCCAGACCAGATTGGGCACGCCGGTGAACATCATGCCGCGATAAGTCACTGTCTGTGAGAAATCCAGCGGCTTGCCGTCGATACTGAAATCGATGTCGCCGTTGGCGCTCAGATTGAAGCCGGTCGCGGTGATGATGATGTCGGCTTCGAGGGTGTTGCCGGACTTCAGGAGAATGCCGGTCTCCGTAAACCGCTCGATTTCGCCTGTCACCACCGAGGCCTTGCCGGCCTTGATGCCCTGGAACAGATCGCCGTCCGGAATGAAGGCGATCCGCTGCCGCCACGGCCGGTATTTCGGCGTGAAGTGGGTCGCGATATCATAATCGGGGCCGAGATAGGCTTCGACCGCGGACAGCAGCTCCTTCTTGGCGGCTTCCGGCTCTTCGAACGTCTTGCGGGTGAACGCGTCCTGATCGAACAGGATTTTCCGGCGGGTGATTTCGTGGATCCAGGTTTCGTCAACCTGCAGCGCGCGCAGGGTTTCGGCAATTTCGATGGCATTGCGTCCGGTCCTGAAATAGGTCGGCGAACGCTGCAGCATCGTCACATGGGCGGAATCCCTGGCGATCGCCGGAATCAGCGTCGCCGCGGTGGCGCCGGAGCCGATCACGACGACCTTCTTGTCTTTGTAGTCGAGATCGTCGGGCCATTGCTGCGGATGAACGATCCGGCCCTTGAAGGTCTCCATGGCCTTCCACTCCGGCGTATAACCTTCCGAGTGCCGGTAATAGCCCTGGCACATCCAGAAGAAGTTCGCCGTGAAACGAACCGCTTCGCAGGTATCGGTTCGGATGGCTTCGATGGTCCAGAGATTTTCCGCGCTTGACCACCGCGCCGAGGAAATCTTGTGCTGATAGCGGATGTGGGGGCCGAGGGCGTTCTCCTCGATGACCTCGCCCATATAGCTCAGAATCTCCGCGGCGGTCGCGATCGGAGCGCTGGTCCACGGCTTGAACCGGTAGCCGAAGGTATGCAGGTCACTGTCGGACCGGATGCCGGGATAGCGGTGGGTCAACCAGGTTCCGCCAAAACTCTTTTGAGTCTCCAGGACAACAAAACTTGTCCCCGCGCACTGCTTGGTCAGATGGTAGGCCGCGCC
>DATHHQ010000319.1:0-11117 GCA_035490095.1 Bradyrhizobium sp. | reverse complement strand
TGAAAAAAGCTGAAGCCCTGTTGAAGGACGACCAGGACATCGCGACCTACACCGCCTATGTCGGCCAGGGTTCGCCGCGCTTCTGGCTCGGCCTCAATCCGCAACTGCCGAACGAGGCCTTTGCCGAGATCGTCATCGTCTCCAAGGACGTCGAGGCGCGTGAACGGATCAAGGCGCGGCTGGAGAAGGCGGTGAATGACGGTGCGTTGACCGAAGCACGCGTGCGCGTCGATCGGTTCAACTTTGGCCCGCCGGTCGGCTTTCCCGTTCAATTCCGTGTGATCGGCCCCGACGCCAATACCGTGCGTGACATCGCCTACAAGGTGCGCGATGTGGTCAGGCAGAACGACAAGGTCAAGGATCCGCAGCTCGACTGGAACGAGCAGTCGCCCTACCTGAAGCTGGTGGTCGATCAGGATCGCGCCCGCGCGCTCGGCCTCACCCCGCAGGATGTATCGCAGGCGCTGAGCATGCTGATTTCGGGCGCGCCGGTGACGACGATACGCGACGGCATCGAGAAGGTCGGCGTGGTCGCGCGTGCGGTGCCGTCCGAGCGGCTCGATCTCGGCCGTGTCGGCGATCTCACCATCACCTCGCGCAACGGGGTCGCGGTGCCGCTGACGCAGATCGCGAAGATCGAATACGCCCACGAGGAGCCGATCATGTGGCGGCGCAACCGCGACATGGCGATCACGGTGCGTGGCGACGTCGTCGATGGCGTGCAGGCACCTGACGTGACCAACCAGATCTGGCCCAAGCTGCAGGAAATTCGCGACAGCCTGGAGCCGGCCTATCGGATCGAGGCAGGCGGCGCGTTCGAGGAGTCCGCCAAGGGCAATGCGTCGATTTTCGTGCTGTTTCCGTTGATGGTCCTCGTCATGCTGACCTTGCTGATGATCCAGCTGCAGAGCTTCTCGCGCCTGCTGCTGGTGTTCCTCACCGCACCGCTCGGCATCATCGGCGCATCGCTGGGACTGAACGTCGCCAACCAGCCGTTCGGCTTCGTGGCGCTGCTCGGATTGATCGCGCTGGCCGGCATGATCATGCGCAATGCAGTGATCCTGGTGGACCAGATCGAAACCGATGTGGCCCACGGCCTGACCCGCAAGGAAGCCATCGTCGAGGCGACCGTCCGGCGCGCGCGTCCGGTGGTGCTGACCGCGCTCGCCGCGATCCTGGCGATGATCCCGCTGTCGCGCTCCGCGTTCTGGGGCCCGATGGCGATCACCATCATGGGCGGTTTGTTTGTTGCAACCTTCCTGACCTTGTTGTACCTGCCGGGCCTCTATGCCCTCTGGTTCCGCAACAGCCTCGAAGAAAGCGGCTCGAGCAAGGATGTTGATCTTGCACCGCAGCATCTCGGCAAAGCCGAGCCCGCATTTCCGCTTGCTGAGGCCGCGGAATAATTGAACATTGAGTGCTGACATGACGCTGATTGCAGAACATATCGAACCCGACACCCGAGAACGGATCCTCGAGGTGGCGTTGCGCTTGTTTCGCGAGATCGGCTATCAAAAGACCACCGTCGCCGACATCGCCAAGGTGCTGCGAATGAGTCCGGCGAACGTGTATCGCTTTTTCGATTCGAAGAAGGCGATCCACGAGGGTGTCGCCCGCAGCCTGATGGGCGAAGTCGAAGATGCCGCGCAGGCCATTGCGACCAAGCCTGGTTTGGCGGCTGGGCGCCTGCGCGAGTTGATGACAACCATCCATCGCATGAATTCCGAACGCTACGTTGGCAATTCGAAGCTGCACGAAATGGTCGAGATTGCGATGGAGGAGAGCTGGGACGTTTGCGTGGCTCACATGGAGCGAATAACCCAGACCATCGGCTCCGTCATTGCCGAGGGCGCCGCGACCGGCGAATTTGAGGCCGCCGACGTGCCGCTGGCGGCGATGTGTGCGTGCACCGGGATGATGCGGTTCTTCCATCCGCAGATGATTGCGCAATGCGCGCTCAAGCCGGGGCCGTCGATCGACCAGATGATCGACTTTGTCATCGCAGGCCTGTCGCCGCGTGCGGGTTCAGCGGTTCATAAATAACAAATCAGGAAAATTGGCGTGGCTGAGCTACGTAGCCCGGATGGAGCGTAGCGCAATCCGGGAATATTCAATCGGCTTGGGCTATAGTCCCGGATTGCGCTTCGCTTCATCCGGGCTACCAAAAATAAGGTTTTGTAGGGTGGGCAAAGGCGCATGCGCCGTGCCCACCATTTTTGCTTCAATAAACTGGTGGGCACGCTACGCTTTGCCCACCCTACGACTGAAGGAAGACCAAAGTGGACAAATCAAGCCCGAAAGACTTGCATTATTACGAGCCGGTGAACGGCCACGGCCTCAAGCACGATCCCTTCAACGCCATCATCGCGCCGCGCCCGATCGGCTGGATCTCGTCGCGGGATGCCAAGGGCAACGTCAATCTCGCGCCCTACAGCTTCTTCAATGCGTTCTGTTACCACCCGCCGATCATCGGCTTTTCCTCGACCTCCTGGAAGGACAGCGCCGGCAATATCCAGGAGACCGGCGAGTTCGTCTGGAATCTCGCGACCATGGATCTGGCGCAGCAGATGAACTTAACCGCGGCGCATGTCGCCCACGATGTCAGCGAGTTCAAGATCGCAGGATTAACGGCAGCGCCAAGCAAGCTCGTCAATGTGCCCCGCGTCGCCGAAAGCCCGGTCTCGTTCGAATGCAAACTGACGCAGATCATCCAGTTGCAGGGGGCGAACGGCGAGAAGGCGCAAGCCTGGCTCACGTTGGGTGAAGTCGTCGCCGTCCACATCGACAAGGCCATGATCAAGGACGGCGTCTACCAGACCGGCCTTGCCCGCCCGATCGTGCGCGCCGGCCGCAAGGGCGATTATTTCGAAATCAAGCCGGAAAACATGTTCGAGATGATCCGGCCGGATTGATCTTTCTTCTCCCTCGCCCCGCTCTTGCGGGGTCGAGACGAGCGAAGCTCGCTCTTGAAGCTCGCTCTTAGAGGGTTGGGGTGAGGGGCTCTCACCGCGAAGTTGGTGTCAATCGCGCGATGAGATGATGGGCTTCGCGAAGAGTTTCAAACTTGCAGGAATCCTTGGTTTCGTCGACCTTGAATCCTTAAGACCGAGTGACGCCAACTACGACGAGATAGGCGGCTACCAAAATCCAAAAGGCGTAATCGCTGACTATCGGAATTTCGACAAAGACTCCCACGATCGCGACAAGAAGTAGCACAAGGGATGTCACAGCTCCCCAGTTGATAGCGTTCGTGGAACCGGTGTGAACAGCATGCCAAATAATGACAGCGCCGACCAAAATCCAAAAGGCGTAATCGCTGACTATCGGAATTTCGACAAAGACTCCCAGGACGGCAACAATGGCAATCACGATCGAGACCATGCGTCCGAAGTTCATTTGCCCCCCAAAGTAGGGTCGGATAATCAACCACCTCTGATAATACATCGCACAGCCGCATCCGTACACCGAGCAGTGGTCGTCCGCGGACAAGGCCGCCGCGATCGCGGTGCGCCAGTTGTGCGCTCTTAATGCGTTTCGTAGCCCTCGCGAGCGGCGCTTGCGGCTCGACGGGCGTCAAGAAGTTGTTCGACATGCTCCGCCATCACCTGGGGCGATAGCGATAGGCGGTCAGATGGGAAGGTTGGGTCTATTTCGCGAAAGAAGCACAGGACGACGAGAAACCTGATTTGATCATCTTAGCTCGCGTCATGCCTTTCCGGGCGCGATCCAAAGCTACCTGGTGGGCATCCGGCTGATGGATTGCATGTTTTGTTGCATCGATTCTTGCTGCCGTCTCATGGCCTGAATGACATTTTCTTGTTGCCGCGCGGCATCGGAAGCCGTTCGACATCTGTCGTACTCGCTTGTTCCGAGCCGAAGCCCGTCAGTCCGACATTTTTGGTCATCAAGCAGTGCAGTTTCTTGCCGAGAAGCGCAACCGGCCAACACCAAACCAACCGCCATCATCAGCGCTACTCTCATTGGCACACCATGTTCCGCCGTCAGCGCATCTTTATCACGGCATGATGAGGTCTCAACTAGCCGCGGCATCATCGGCTACAACGAGAGTCACATGAGGCTCCAGTGTGCCCCAAAAGCCGCAGTGTGTGGTGCTTGGGCAGGCAGACTGTGACTCTCTCGCGAAAACCCGAGAACTTGCTGGGCCGCTATCGCCTCCTTCGGAGCGGACCAAGCGCGGGAGTTTTGTAGCGATACGCAGGCTGGGTCCGACCGTCAGGTGGGAAATGTAGGCCTTGGGGCTCGCAGTTTACATCCGATGACGGCGGTCACGCTGCATTTTCTGTCGCCTTTTGCTTGGATAGAAACAGCCGTTCAATATCGCGGGACGGCAACGCACGACTGAACAGGAATCCTTGCATTTCGGTACAACCTTCGGCCTTCACCGCATCCAATTGTTCCTGCGTCTCTACGCCTTCCGCCGTCGTGGCCATCCCGATGCCCTTAGCCAGCGCCGCCACGGCCCGAACAATGTTGAGCGAGCCGATGTCTTCGGCGACGCCCTTGACGAAGGAGCGGTCGATCTTGATCCGGTCGAAGGGAAAGGTCTGCAGATAGCTCAGCGAGGAATACCCCGTGCCGAAGTCGTCCATCGCAATCCGCACGCCGAGTCCGCGTAATTGATGCAGGACAGCCAGCGTCGCCTCGGTATCCGCCAAGAGCACGGTTTCAGTTATCTCCAGCTCTAGACGGCCCGGGCGCAGCCCCGAAGTTGCGAGCGCGCCGATCACCACTTCCACCAACCCCCGACTCCTGAACTGGACCGGGGACAAATTGACGCAAATCTTGGTGTGATCCGGCCATCCGGCGGCGGCGGAGCACGCGGTTCTCAGGACCCATTCGCCGAGTGGCACGATGAGGCCGATTTCCTCCGCGAGGGGAATGAACGCGGCCGGTGACACCATGCCTCGCTCAGAATGCTGCCAGCGGATGAGAGCCTCGAACGCGCTGATCTCATTGCTTTGGAGATTTACGATCGGCTGGTAGTGAACCTCGAACTCGTGCCCGACAAGCGCCCTGCGCAGATCGGACTCCATAAGGCGGCGCGTCTGCATCTGCGCATCCATCTCCGGTTCGAAGAAGCGCAACGTGCCGCGCCCCCCACTCTTGGCGCGGTAGAGCGCAAGGTCGGCGTTGCGCAACAGCAGGTCCGAACTTGGTCCATCAGTGACGCTAACGGAGATGCCGACACTGGCGCCGACAACCACCTGATGCCCATCGATCTCATAGGGCTCGCTGACCTCCTCGATGACGCGCTGAGCCAGCGCAGTGGCATCGGACGGCTGAGCGACTTGCATCTGCACGATCGCGAACTCATCGCCGCCCATGCGCGCGACGGTTTCGCCCTCCCGGACGAGGCGACGCAGCCGGTCGGCCACCATCCTCAAGAGCTTGTCGCCGACAGGGTGGCCGAGGGTATCGTTGACGTTCTTGAAGTAATCGAGATCGAGCAGGTGCGTGGCCACAATCTCGCCGCGCTTGGCGTGCGCGACCGCATGCTCCAGCCGCTCGTCGAGCAGTCTGCGATTGGGCAGTCCGGTCAGGGCGTCATGGTGGGCCATATGGGCGATCTTGGCCTCCGACCGCCGCTGCTCGGTGATATCCTGATGCGTACTGACCGTGCCGCCGTCGGTCATCGGCTGTACCGTTATGGCAATGCAGCGCCCGTCACTGAGCTGGCTGTAGAACTCGCCGAAATGAGTGTCATTGCGTCTGCGCAGCATGGCGTCGACGATCGCCTCCGGCGACATATCCGACAGCAGCTTGTTGCCAACGCGATGTCTAATGATCTCAAGCAGCGTTGTCCCAAGCGTCACCTGGTCGGGGGAGAGCTCATAGATTTCCGCATAGCGGCGATTGCAGAGGACAAGCCGCTGGTCGGCACCGAACATGGCAAGCCCTTGTGCGATGTTGTTCAATGCCGCGTCCAATTGGACATTCTGGGCCCGCAGTTGCTGTTCCTGCACTTTCAGCAAGTCGTGTTGCTGCTGGAGGCGTGCATTGAAATCTTCGATTTGCGCCGCCGCCCCGCGTCGTTCGCGCAAATCCCGGATTGCGTAGACCTCGAGCTCGTGCAGATCCGTACACAGTGGCTCGTAGGTTACTTCTACCGGAATCCGTACGCCCGACGCAGTTGTCAGCTCCGTCTCCCAGCGCCGCATCGTCGCCGCAGGTTGCTGAGTCTGCGAAAACTGCAGAAACTGGCTGATGAAGCACCCGCCGAGCAGTTCTTCGGGGGTGCGATCGCACAGCTGAGCGGCCAATTCATTGACGTTGACGATAGCGCCGCCTTTCGCGACGAAGAGAGCCTTGTTCTCTCGTGCAATGTTGAGGGCATCCCAGATCGCCTGCGGGAGGCTTTCGTCGATTTCCGACGATTTGCGCCCACGACCGATGGCGCCTGGCCTGGCAAGCCTGAAGCCGTCCGACATTTGCTGCCTCCCCGCTATTCGAGCGAAGTAGGCTTAACAGCGGCCGCTTAACGCCTTTTTAGAAAAATGATTTGCCGGAAATCAAACTCGCTGATGGATAGCAAATAATTAACATATGCCCATTGGATTCCCCATCAGTTTACGCACTCTATGGATGCCAGCTGCGGATTTAGGACAGAGATGGCCGCAAGTTCCGGTTATGGCACTTTTCGGACCTCGCGCCATCCGAGGCGCAGGTCCGGGATACCCCGATGAGCGGACATCCTACTTGTCGAACGCCGCAGGTCTGCATCGCCCCATGGTCCTGCGCTTTCCCGCGCCAAACTGACCCGACGGGCAAATCACTTCGGATTTTCCGAAGTCATGTCAAGCCCAGGAATTAAAAATATTTCGCTTTCGCCGACGGGCAAATCAAGGGCACATCAATTGCCATCCTGTTCCGCCAAGAGGGGCGTCGGCCATCGTCACGAACGTGGGACAGGGAGCGGTGGACGCGGATGCGCCTTTGACGAACGGCGCGGATGCGTACGGCGAAGACGTGTGGTCCTGACGCCTCGGTGCTGGCGTCAAGTTGGCGGTAAGTCCCGCCGATGACGGTGGCAAGAAAGCCGATCACCGGGGAGAGCGCGCTATAAGCCGTAAAACCATTGCGCAGGGAATGTCGGATTGCCTCCGCTGAACCTGTATGCTCGTGTGCGCATCTTTTTGTGCATATTGCACACGAGACCGCGGGTGCAGCGCGCATCCGGCATTCCCTGCGCCCTCTGTTTTCGAGAGGGGCAAAACTTGCTTGCAAACCTCGGGCAGATCGTGCCGCGAGAACGCCGATGCACATGTATTCCCTCAAAATTGAATCGCCCGTCTCGGCCCCACAAGGGGAGGGATCAGGAAGGCGTGCGGCCCACACTCACATTCCCGGAACTGATGCGCCCCTGTGCCGTTATCCAGCGTCTCCCACCCCATCAATTTCTCCTTATTTTCAAGGCGAAGTGTTCACCCAAGACCGCCACTTTCCGCTAAAATGAGCCCCCGCGCCGCCGATTCATGAGGACGTCAGCCATGAGCTTCCGACGCGAATTCATCACCGAGCCGATCTTCTCCTGGGCCCGCGGCGTGTTGCCGCCGATGTCCGACACCGAGCGCGAGGCGCTGGAGGCCGGCGACGTCTGGTGGGACGCCGACCTCTTCACCGGCAATCCGGACTGGTCGAAATTGCTGGCGTACGCCCCGGCGACGCTGACGGATGAGGAACGGGCCTTCCTGCACGGTCCGGTCGATGAGCTCTGCGCGATGCTCGACGACTGGAGGATCAATTGGGAATGGCGCGACCTGCCGCCGGAGGCCTGGGACTTCATCAAGCGCGGCAAATTCTTCGGCATGATCATTCCGAAGGAGTATGGCGGGCTTGGCTTCTCGCCTTATGCGCATTCCGAAGTGGTGCGGAAGATCTCGTCACGTTCGGTGACCGCGGCCGTCACCGTGATGGTGCCGAACTCGCTCGGCCCCGGCGAGCTCCTGATGCGCTTTGGCACCAAGGATCAGCAGCAGCAATGGTTGCCGCGCCTTGTCGACGGCCGCGAGATTCCCTGCTTCGGATTGACCAGTCCCGAAGCCGGCTCCGACGCCGCGTCGATGATCGACAGCGGCGTGATCTGCAAAGGCGATTTCGAGGGGCGCGAGGTGCTCGGCCTGCGTCTCAACTGGCACAAGCGCTATATCACGCTCGGCCCGGTCGCGACGCTGCTCGGGCTGGCCTTCAAGGCCTATGACCCCGATCATCTGGTGGGGCCGCGGGAAGAACTCGGCATCACCGTGGCGCTGATCCCGACGCATCTGCCCGGCGTCGAGATCGGCCGTCGCCATCTGCCGTCGATGCAGGTGTTTCAGAACGGCCCGAACCGGGGCAAAGACGTCTTCATTCCCTTGGATTACATCATCGGTGGTGAGGCACGTCTCGGTCAGGGCTGGAAAATGCTGATGACGGCGCTGGCCGCCGGGCGCGGCATCTCGCTGCCGTCATTGTCCGCCGCGGGCGCGGCCTATGCCGCGCGCACCACCGGCGCCTATGCGCGGATACGCGAGCAGTTCAACGTCCCGATCGGAAAATTCGAAGGCATCGAGGAGCCGCTGGCCCGCATCGCCGGCACCGCCTATCTGCTCGATGCGGCGCGGCGGCTGACCTGCGCCGCACTCAATCAGGGCCATCATCCCGCGGTCATTTCCGGCATCATGAAACTGCATGCTACCGAGCGGATGCGGGTCGCATTCGACGACGCCATGGACATCCATGGCGGCAAGGCTGTGATCGACGGTCCGCAGAATTACCTCGGCAATCTCTATCGTTCGGTGCCGGTCGGCATCACCGTCGAGGGCGCCAACATTCTGACCCGGAACCTGATCGTGTTCGGGCAGGGCGCGATCCGCGCGCATCCTTATCTGCTGGAGGAGATGAACGCGCTCGGCGATCAGGACCGCGCCAAAGGCCTCGACGCCTTCGACAAGGCATTCTGGAAACATATCGGTCACAGCATCACGACCCTGTTCCGGGCGTGGGGCCGCAGCTGGACTGGTGGCGCGTTTGCGCCGGCGCCCGACGCTGGCGACGCGACCGGATTCTATCGCCAGCTCTCGCGCTACTCCTCGGCCTTCGCGCTGTGCGCCGACATGGCGCTCTTGACGCTGGGCGGCGCGTTGAAGCGCAAGGAAATGCTATCGGCGCGGTTCGGCGATATCCTGTCGGAGCTTTATCTGTTATCCGCCGCGCTCAAGCGCTGGCAGGACGAGGGCCGACAGGGTGCGGATTTCGCGGCCCTCGAATGGTGCATGGCGAGCGGCTTCCGCACAATCGAGAATCGTTTCGCGGAAATCCTCGCCAATCTGCCGAACCGGTTTGTCGCCGTGGTGCTGAAATTCCTGGTCCAGCCGTTCGGCGCCCGCGTGCTCGGCCCGTCCGATATCGTGATCCATCGCTGCGCGCAGCTGGTGCTGGAGCCGTCGGCGGCGCGCGACCGCCTGACCCCGGACCTGTCGCATATCGATGACGACCGTGGCGTCGCCAGGCTAGAGAAGGCGTTTCTTCTGGTTACGAGCGCCGAGGATATCGCCAAGCGAATGCGCGCCGCCCGCCTTCACGACTGGAACGAGGCCGTCAAAAACGGCGTCATCACCAGGGCCGAGGGCGATCAGCTTGCGGCGGCACATGAAGCTGTTGCAAAGGTGATTGAGGTCGACGACTTCGCGCCCGAGGAGCTGTCGCAGATTTACAAAAAGCCTGCCGAAGTGCATCAGTTCTTTCAGGAGCTTGGTGAAACAAGGGCCGCAAGCTGATGGCGCGACCGGTTTTTATTATCGACGGCAGCCGGACGCCGTTCCTGAAAGCGCGCAGCGGGCCGGGCCCATTCACCCCGGTCGATCTCGCCGTGCAATGCGGCCGGCCGCTGCTGGCGCGGCAGCCGTTCGCGCCCGATGCCTTCGATCAGGTCATCCTCGGCTGCGTCAACGTCATCGCCGACGAGATGAACCCGGCGCGGGTCGCAGCGTTGCGGCTCGGCATGGGCGAGGCGATGGTGGCGTTCACGGTGCAGATCAATTGCGGCTCCGGCATGCAGTCGATCGACACGGCCTACCGCTATATCCGCGAAGGCGTCTCGGACTTGATCCTGGCCGGCGGTTCGGAAGCCCTGAGTTACGCGCCGCTGGTGTGGCCGCAGCAGGGCGTGCGCTGGTTCGCGGGCCTCGCCGGCGCCAAGGGATATCTCGGCAAGCTGGCTGCGCTCGCGAAAGCACGTCCGGCTTATTTCAAGCCGATCATCGGCCTTGAGCGCGGGCTGACCGATCCGATCACCGAGCTCAACATGGGCCAGACGGCGGAAGTGGTCGGTCATCTGTTCGGCATCACGCGCGCGCAATCGGATGCCTATGCGGTCGAAAGCCACAAGCGGCTGGCCAACGCCCAGGCGGAAGGCTGGCTGAAGGGCGAGGTCGAAACCGCGTTCGCGCGCGATGGCAAATTCTACGAATATGACGACGGCGTGCGGCCGGATTCCTCGTCCGAGAGCCTCGCCAAATTGAAGCCGGTGTTCGAGCGGCCCTGGGGCCAGGTCACCGCCGGCAACTCCTCGCAGATTACCGACGGCGCATCATGGACGATTCTGGCTTCCGAAGAGGCCGTCGCCAAGCATGGTCTCGCGCCAAAGGCCGTGATCGTCGACAGCCAATGGTCGGCGCTCGATCCCTCTATCATGGGTCTCGGCCCGGTGCTGTCGGCAACCGAACTGTTGAAGCGCAACAAACTGTCGCTCGGGGATATCGAGACCTGGGAATTGAACGAGGCGTTCGCGACCCAAGTGCTGGGCTGTCTCGCCGCCTGGAACGACGACAAATTCTGCCGCGAGATTTTGGGCCTCGACGGCGCCGCCGGCCAAATCGACCATGCCAAACTCAATGTCGATGGCGGCGCGATCAGCCTTGGTCATCCCGTCGGCTGCAGCGGCAACCGCATCGTGCTGCATCTCGTCAACGCGATGAAGCGGCTGGGCACCAAGCGCGGCATCGCCACTGAATGTATCGGCGGCGGGCAGGGCGGCGCCATGTTGATCGAGACGGTATAGGGAACGTCATGGATAGCAGGATCATGAACGTCCTCGGCGACCGCGTGCTCGAACTCGG
>DATHHQ010000318.1:0-4140 GCA_035490095.1 Bradyrhizobium sp. | reverse complement strand
TCCGGTCGACCATTACCCCGAAGGACGTTTCATATGCGAGCCTCTTCACTCAACGCGCTTCCTGTCGTGCTGGCTACCCTGCTTGCGGCTGCTATTCCAGCATCCGCTGAAGATGGTGTCTCTGCCGACAAGATCGTGTTTGGTCAGGCGACTGCTCTCGAAGGTCCGGCCTCGGCTTTGGGCCTGGGCATGAAGATGGGTCTTGAAGCGGCCTTCGCTGAAATAAACAAGGCCGGCGGCGTGAAGGGTCGGAAGCTCGAACTGAAGAGCGTCGACGACGGCTACGAACCCACCAAGTCCATCGAAGCGGTCAAGAAACTCCTTGAGGAAGACAAGGTCTTCGCTATCGCCGGTGCGGTTGGTACTCCGACAGCAGCCGCCACTCAGCCGATCGCGACCGCAGCGGGTGCGCCCTTTATCGGCGCCTTCACGGGCGCCGAATTTCTGCGCGAGCCCTACAAACCCCTGGTGCTGAATATTCGCGCCAGCTACTTCCAGGAAACCGAAGCCATGGTCGAACATCTGACCAAGGATCTCGGCGCATCCAAGATTGCGATCATGTACCAGGACGACGCTTTCGGTCAGGCCGGCCTTGCCGGCGTCAAGAAGGCGCTCGACAAGCGGCAGATGCAGCTCGCCGGCGAAGGTACGTTCGAGCGCAACACGGTGGCTGTTAAGACCGCGCTGCTGGCCATCAAGAAGGCCGAACCTCATGCAGTCATCATGATCAGCCCCTACAAGCCCGCGGCCGAGTTCATCAAACTGGCCAAACAGATCAAGCTCGACGTTACCTTTGTGAATATCTCCTTTGTCGGATCCGATGCGCTTGCCAAGGAACTCGGTCCCGTCGGTGCCGGCGTGGTGATCACGCAGGTCGTTCCTTTTCCGAAAGACGCGGCGATCCCGGTGGTCGGGCGCTATCAGGCGTCGCTCAAGGCGAACGCCCCCGATGCGCAGCCAGGCTTCGTTTCGCTTGAGGGCTATCTTGTTGGCCGCGCAATCATCTCGGCGCTCGAAAAGGTCGGTGGCGACCTCACCCGGCAAGCCTTGATCGAGGCCGTGCAAAAAGCCGGCACCCTGGATCTTGATGGCTTCAAGCTCGTCTACAGCCCCTCCAACAATCGGGGCTCGGATCAAGTGTTCCTGACCGTGATCCAGGCGGACGGCAGCTTCAAGGCGGTCGATCGCCTCGAGAAGTCCGGAACGTAAGCACAAGACGCCGCGAGCAGCCAGGCAGGGCCGGCTCCTCGCGGCACGATTTCGCAATTGCTACCTGGAGATTGACGATGCAGACCGCGATGTCGTGGTATCACCTCGGCCTTCGCGGTCGATTGTTTACAGCTTTTGGGGTCGTCGCTGCGCTCACCGTGCTGGCGAGCGGCAGTGCGATTATTTCCTACGACAGTCTTGGGCATTCGCTTGGCGCCATCGCCGAAAAGAGCCTGCCCGAGATCACACGCGCCTCCGAACTGGTTAGAGCCACCGGTGAAGTTGCTGCCGCCGCACCGCGCGTTCTCACCGCAACTGATGCGGCGGAGCGCGAAAGCGCTTTCAAGGTTCTAACGGCGGCGCGTCAGGAACTCACGCGGACCATTGCCGCACTCGCCGGGGCGGACGCCGCAAGGCTCAACAGCACACGTGACCGCATCCTGGTGAATCTCGACCGGCTGATGCAATCGGTCACCGAACGCCAGACGATTGCCGCCGCTCGCAGCGCGCTTGTCGCCGGCCTTCGGAAATCGCATCAGAAGCTCGCTGAAAAACTATCGCCGATGGCGGACGACGCCGGGTTCACCTTGACGATCGGCCTGCAGACGGCGGCGGACACCAAGGACCTGGAGGCTGCTCAGAAGACGCTTGCCGCGCTCGCCGAAAACGAACTGGTGTCCCTGCAGGCAGTTTTGGAGCTGCGCGCCGAATCCAACCTCATACTGGGAATCCTTGTTGAAGCGGCCGATCTGCCGTCCGCCGATCTGCTGCCGCCGGTCAAGGACCGATTCACGGCGACGGCAGGCCGCCTTGGAAAGGCCGCGGCCGCATTCAAGGATCCCGAGACCTCGAAACTGGTCGATGAACTGGTCAAGACCGGCAAGGATAGCGGCAATGTTTTTGATCTCAAGCAAAGAGAGCTGATTGCCGCGAAGACCGGCGCCAATGTGGTGACGGAAAATCGCGCACTCGCCCAGGAGTTCGAAAAGGAAGTCGCGGGCCTGAGAACGCGCAGCGAGGGGGCCGCGGTCGCCGCGGTCCGCGAATCAGAGGCAGAAATCCGGCAAGGCCGGATCATCCTGATTTGCCTCGCGCTCGTCAGTCTTGCCACAGCACTTGTCGTCGGCTGGTATTATGTTGGCCGTGGCGTCGTTCGTCGTCTTGTACGTCTGCAGAACAGCATGAAATCGGTTGCCGCAGGTGACCTGGCTACCGAGATCGCGACCGGCGGCTCGGACGAGATTGCCGACATGGCGGAAGCGCTGCAGGTCTTCAAGGACAACATGCTCGAATCCAACCGGCTGCGCGCTGAACACTCGGAAGCGGAAAAACATGTGCATGCCCAGCGGAAAACTGAAATGCGCAAACTCGCCGACGAATTCGAGGCCGCGGTTGGCGAAATCGTGCAGACGGTATCCTCCGCTTCAACGGAGTTGGAGGCCTCGGCGACCACTTTGACCAGAACCGCCGAAGAGACACAGCAGCTCTCCGGCAAAGTGGAAGCTGCTTCTGAAGAAGCCTCCTCAAATGTCAGATCGGTTGCCGCCGCGACGGAAGAGATGTCGGCCTCGATTACTGAAATCAGCCGACAGGTTCAGGAGTCAAACCGGATCGCCGGCGAAGCCGTAGATCAGGCGGAGGTCACCGACGCGCGCATCAACGAGTTGTCGAAGGCAGCGTTACGGATTGGCGACGTGGTCAATCTCATCACCTCGATCGCGGAGCAGACCAATTTGCTGGCTCTGAACGCCACGATCGAGGCAGCTCGCGCCGGCGATTCCGGACGCGGCTTTGCGGTTGTTGCGCAGGAGGTGAAGGCGCTCGCCGCGCAGACCGCCAGCGCTACCAAGGAAATCATCAGCCAAATCGCCGGGATGCAGGTTGCGACCAAGGATTCGGTTCAGGCGATCAAGCAAATTGGAACCACCATCAGCCGGATTTCCGAGATTGCGGCAACGATCGCGACCTCTGTCAACCAGCAAGGCGGCGCAACGCAGGAAATTTCTCGCAATGTCGAGCAGGCGGCACTCGGCACCACTGAGGTCGCGACCAATATTGTCGATGTGAACAAGGGGGCTCGCGAGACCGGTTCGGCCTCCGCAAAAGTTCTGATCTCGGCTCAATCATTGTCGGGGGAAAGCAACCGCCTCAGGCTTGAGGTCGGCAGGTTTCTTGACACGGTGCGCGCGGCCTGAGGGCGCTCCAACAATTTGCCGTTTCCGCCCAGAATCCGGGTTTCAACGCTTCCTGCAATCGACCACAATGGCCGGTGAAGCTCGACGATAACGAGCCGATTGGGAGGAAGAATCCGATGTTCAATCAATCCTTGCCGCGCATCGCCGGCGTTGTTCTGGGTGTCTCGATGATGATCGCCGGTCCCGCAAGCGCCGATCCCCTGAAGGATGAAATCGCGGCGACCGGCAAGCTGCGGGTGGCGATCGCGATCAGCCCGGCTGGCGGCGCGTTCTGGTCCACCGGGAACGAGGCCGGAGGTTATGCCGGGGTGCCGGTCGATCTCGGCAAGGAGATGGCGGCGCAGCTCGGCGTGCCCGTCGAATACGTTGTTCACCAGAACTCCGGGCAGATTGTCGATGCGGTGTCGAAAGGCACCTGGGACGTTACTTTCCTGCCGAAAGATCCGGAGCGGGAGGGGCGGATGTCGTTCGGGCCCACTTACGAGGTCGCGGATGCGACCTACATCGTCAAGGCGGGATCGTCAGCCACGGATTTTCAGACGCTCGATCAGGCCGGCGTCAAGGTCGCTGCGGTCAATAACACCACCACCATGCGCGGCGCGATCGCGCATCTGAAGAACGCCAAGGTCACGGGCTATCAGACCTATGACGAAATCTTCGGCCTGTTGAAGAGCGGCGAGGTCGATGCGTTCGCGCTGTCGCGCGACCAGCTCAACGCCATGGCGAAAAAGATTCC
>DATHHQ010000317.1:0-3362 GCA_035490095.1 Bradyrhizobium sp. | reverse complement strand
GCGCTGATATCCATGATGGCCCGGAGCTCAACAACCTCCAATCAAAGGCCGGATACATTGATGCAAGACCGCCCACCGCCAGCTCGCCAATACCTCTTGCAACGCACGGCCGGACCATACATTTGGGTCATTCGCGTCGATTTTGGCATGTCCGCAGCATGTCCGGTTACGGGATAAATCCGGAAATGCCGGTTGTCCGGTTTTTGCCGGTTGAAAGGCATCCAAAACAGGGGGGACAGCTGAAGTTGCGCGCGGTGTCATTTGATTTTGCGCGCTACACGTCGCGCAGCAAAACGCTGCCGCGTCCACCGCATCCCTCCCCCGCGTCCGTGACGATCGCGATACGCCCCTCTGGTGGCGTGGACAACCGAAGTTCTAGATCTGATTTGGGGTGCGTGGAAACCGAAATATTTTTGCAAACGGAACTCGACACAAATTTGCCTCGTCGGGCAAATCACCGCACGATGGCGAGAGCAAATTCCACTCGCATCCCGGACGCGCTGTATTTTTGGTCAGGCGCTTAGCCCCGCTTCGCCTCGATCGCGTCCCAGATCTTCGCCGCCACATCCGGTCCGCCGAGCCGCGCGATGGCGCGGATGCCGGTCGGCGAGGTCACGTTGATCTCGGTGAGGTGGCCGTCGATGACATCGATGCCGACGAACAACAATCCGCGCTCGCGCAAGCCTGGTCCCAATGCCGCGCAGATTTCGCGCTCGCGCGGCGTCAGGTCGGTGGCCTGGGCGGCGCCGCCGCGGACCATGTTGGAGCGCAGATCGTCCGGCGCCGGCACCCGGTTGACCGCGCCGGCGAACTCGCCGTCGACCAGGATGATGCGCTTGTCGCCGTGCTTGACCTCGGGAAGAAAGCGCTGGATCACCCACGGCTCGCGGAATGTCACCGTGAACATGTCGAACAGCGAGCCGAAATTCATGTCCTGCGGCATGATGCGAAACACCGCCGCGCCGCCGTGGCCGTGCAGCGGTTTCATCACCACGGCGCCATGCTCGTCGCGGAACGAGTTGATCTCGTCGAGATCCCTGGAGATCAGGGTCGGCGGCATCAAATGCGGAAAATCCATCACGAAAATCTTTTCCGGCGCGTTGCGCACGCTGGCGGGATTGTTGACCACCAGCGTCTTGGGATGAATCCGCTCCAGAAAATGCGTCGAGGTGATGTAGGCGAGATCGAATGGCGGGTCTTGCCGCAGCAAAATCACGTCGAATGCCTCAAGCGGCTCGCGCCTTGCCTCACCGAGGGTGAAATGATCGCCGGGCTCGTCGCGCACGGTGAGCAATTGAACCGGGGCGACCAGTTCCTCGCCGCGCAGCGAGAGTTTGTCCGGCGTGTAATAGGACAGGCCGTGGCCGCGCTTCTGCGCCTCCAGCAGCAGCGCGAAGGTCGAATCCCCGCGGATGTTGATGCGCTCGATGGGGTCCATCTGGACGGCGACGTTCAATTTCATGGGCTGGCCCGCAAGTTGGTCTTGTTGGAAGGTTAAGTGTTCAGGTGCTGGCGTCGAACGCCGCTAACAGATGGCGCGGCAACCGCCGCGGCGCAATCAGGACAGCGTCAAAACGCAGGTCGAAATTGGCGTGTTCGGGATGCGCCATCAGCCAGGCCTGCGCGGCATCGATGATGCGCCGCTGCTGGCGCGGCGTCACCGCATAGGCGGCCTCATCCAGGCTGGCGCGAGCCTTGACCTCGACAAAGGCCAGCAGATTGCGCCGGCGCGCCACGATGTCGATCTCGCCATAGGGCGTGCGAAAACGTTTGGCGAGGATGCGATAGCCCTTTGCCATCAGAAAAGCGGTGGCGCGGCCCTCGGCGGACAGCCCGGTTCGAAACGCCGCGACGCGCGCGGGCGACGCCGTCTTCACCGGCGTCGTGGCGGGTTGGGCGTCGTCAGTCTTTGCCATCGTCGCCCTCCGCCCCGGCTCTCTTGTCGGCTTGCTTGACGAGTTCCTTGTCGAGTCCCTTGGCGAGTTCAAGCGCGCGGGCGTAGATCTCGCGGCGCGGCCGGCCGGACAGTTCGACCGCATGCGCGACCGCGTCCTTGACGCTGTCGCGCTCGAGCGATGACCGCAACAGATCGTCCAGCTCGTGCTCCGTCATGATCTGCGCGCCCGCCGCGGGCGGGCCGATCACCAGCACAAATTCGCCGCGCGTCTCCAACGTGTCGGCGGCGCGCGCCAGTTCGGACACCGGCGCGCGCCTGACCTCTTCATGCATTTTCGTCATCTCGCGGCAGATCGCAGCGTCGCGCGCGCCCATGATGCCGGCGAGATCGGCCAGCGTGTCCTGTACGCGGTTTCCGGATTCGAACATCACCAGCGTGGCGTCGATGCGCGCAAGCTCGGTCAGCCGGGCGCGGCGCGCGGTCTCCTTGGACGGCAGAAATCCTTCGAAGTAAAACCGATCGGTGGGCAGCGCCGCCACCGCCAGTGCCGCCAGCACCGAGGATGGCCCCGGCAACGCGATCACCTGATGACCTGCCGCGCAGACTTCGCGCACCAGCTTGAAGCCGGGATCGGAAATCAGCGGCGTGCCGGCATCGGAGACCAATGCGATGGAGGCGCCCTGCGCCAGCCGCTCCAGAATCTTCGGCCGCGCCAGCGCGGCGTTGTGTTCGTGGTAGGGTTTGAGCAGTGCCGCGATCGCGTAGCGCTCGGTCAGCCGGCGGGTGATACGGGTATCTTCGCAGGCGATGATGTCGACGGCGGCCAGCGTTTCCAGCGCACGCAAGGTGATATCGCCGAGATTGCCGATCGGCGTCGCCACCAAATGAAGGCCCGGAGCCGCCTTCGGCACGGTCAGAACATGGCCGCCCAGGGAAAATGTGCGGGCCGAGGTTCCCGTCACACCGTCAGTTGTATTTGTGGAAACAGCTTTTGCGCGCATAGTGCCAATCTAGAGGTGACACATCATTTACACCATGACCGTGCCTGCCGCGGTATACTGTGTGCCAAACCGGTGAGGAAGCAGCTCCCTGCAACCGGCGTTGCGCCGCATGGCCATAATCCTTTTGTTTTGCTTAACTATTCGCCGACAATATGCATCAATCCACCCTCCTGATCGTTGGAAGGTGACGCCTTGGCCATTTCGGCCGGTCAAGCGATCCGGTCAAGAGATAGAGACGTAATGGTGGGCCCGCTCGACCCCAAGATTCTGCCCAAGATTCTGCCGAAGTCTGCTTTCGGGTCTCAGCCATCGGGGCCGACCCGGCGGACGGCGATTGGCCTCATTCTCGGCGCGCCATTGCTCGGGGCTTGCGCCGGCGGCGCGGGCTCGTTGTTCAACTCGCAAGCTGGCCCCGCGGGACCGGCCGAGCAGCCGGCCGCGGTCGGAACCGGGCACGTCAAGGT
>DATHHQ010000316.1:0-3681 GCA_035490095.1 Bradyrhizobium sp. | reverse complement strand
GCGTCGATGTCGGTGAACGCCATGATCTCGGTCTTGCCGTCGTTCCAGCTCCAGCGGCCGAACACTCCGACTTCGTCGGTCAATGCCTGTTCAAGGCTGACGACGTAGCCGTATTTGATGCGGCCGGTGCGGGTTTGCGCGATGTCCAGATTGAAGGCCGGATTGTTGAGGGTCTCGCGGTAGCTTCCGGAGAAGGCGCTGTTGAGCCATGCGATGGTGCGCAGCTTTCCGGGCTGCGAGAACAGCGAAAAGCGCGTTTCCAGTTCGAGCGCGTAGGTGCCGCGCTCGAACACTTTGGTATCGAAATTATTGGCATTCGAGACCGACTGCATCAGGAAATAGCCCGAGCGCAGCGCCCATTGCTTCTGATTGAGCTCCGCGGTGGCGCCATAGGTCAGGCCAACCTTGTCGGCCGAATAATCGAAAGCGCCGGGCGCCCACATCGACCAGTTCATGAAGTCCTTGCGGGTGTCCTTGGCGTAGGAATTTCCGTCGAAAACATCCATGACCGCGAATTTGCCGGCCTGAACCGTCAGCCGTGAAACGTCGACCTTGCCGGCGAGTTGGCCAGGTCCGCTGGCAAGCTCCTCCTGCTCGCCGCCAAACCCGAAAGTCTGGCGCAGGAACAGCCGCGACGTGTTGTAATGCGGGTAGGGGAAGTTCGATTTTTGCGCTTCGCCGCTCGGAAATCCGCCGGCGCCGACGGTGTCGTTCAATCCAAACCCCTGCAACAGTTCGGGGTTGTAATAGACCTCGCCGCCTTCCCACAGCCGCGCGTTCAGGTAGAGACTATTGCTCCAGGTCGCCTGCGCCTGCGGCGCCGGCGTCAGGCTGTTGGTCCCGGTATAGAGCGCGCGAAATCGCGGATAGCCTTGCGGCAGATAAGTCGTTTGACCGTGGATTTCCCAGCGATCGGATTCCGGATCGGTCAGCGATGTCCTCGGCGCGAAATTGCTCGATCCCATGCCATCGAACTTGCGATTGAGGCCGACGCGGATCGACTGCAAATCCAGGCTGGAGCTGATCTGTGTCGCCGATGGAAAGCGGATGTCGGCTTGCTCGAACCGGCTGTAGAGATATTCCAGCCGCAGACTCCAGTGCGGGGCGAAGGCGTATTCGACGCCGGCCCCGGCAGCCCAACCGAGCCGGACATTCAGTTCTTTTTCCTCGGAGCCGATAGCCGGCGTGTTGACGAAACGCTCGCCGGCCCATGCCAGTCCGCCGGTGGCATAGGCCAGCCAGTGACCGGAGGCGTAGCCGATGCGGCCGCGCAGGCTTCCGGCATAGTCGAGCTGCTCGACGACGTCGGACCGCGGCGTCGCCAGCAAGGCGGCGATCGAATTGGAAGCGAGATAGTTCGGGAAGGTGATATCGGCTTCGGCGCCCAGCACGATTCCAGATGACAGTTGAACGTTGTAACCGGCCTGCACGCCGCCGATCACCCCGCCGAAGGAGCCGCTGCTAGCGGTGATTGCCGGGTCGGTGAGAACCGCGCTTGAAGCGCCGCGACCGAAGCCGGCATGCGCACCAATATAGAAACCGGTCCAATCGAACACCGACTGAAGGTGGGGAGCCTTGACCGGCAGACCGACGTCGGCGGCCCTCGCGGGGCTATCGAGCGCGAGCAGGCTTAAACCGCCGGCCAGCAGGCACCTCGACGATCGGCGGCGGCGGTTCATGGCTTTACGATTCACAACGTGAGCATCCAGCGGGTTCGCCATCACTACGAATTTGCCGGTGCGCCGCTATCAAAGAAATCAAATAAAGCCATCGATCCCCCGCCAATTCCCCGGGATTGGCCGCTTCCCGGCCAAAACAGGACCAAGGTTGCGCACAATCTATTCCCGATCTTTATTGCGAGTAATTCGCAATTGCAAGAAGGATTGAAGAAGATCTGTCGAATCGCACCATCGGGTGACGTTCGTGCAACACCGCGGGCTCGATCAGGCTGAAAAAAGGTGACCCGCCCGGGGGGACAACCGGGCGGGTCGGGTGCGGCACGGGGTGGATGAGGCGCCCGTGCCGGACGCAGGATCCACGATCAGCGTGTTTTCGGGCGAAAGCCTGCCCCGGACTCGATCCGCGGTGGGCACGGGTTCGCGTCAAGAAAACGCGCCAAACAGAAATCCACTCCGTCGATCATCAGTAATTGCAGGTACGAACCCGGCCGATGTAGTTGCCGAAGGCGTCGAACTGGCGGACCCAGCCGCAGCGGCGATAGCCATCGTAGTAGTAGCCGTCGTTGCTGGCGGCGATGGCGCTGCCGACCACGGCGGCGCCGAGCAGACCGGCGCCGATACCCCAGCCGCGGCCCCTGGCCTCAGCCTGGGTGGTGGTGGATGCGATGGTGCCGGCGACGGCGAGGGTGGCGAGCGCAAGTGCTGCAATTTTGGTTTTGATCGACATGACAAATTCCATCCGATTGAGAGCGGCCCGTTGTGGTCCGCATATCCAGTTGGACGGCGCGTCTCCGGATCCGGTTCGAATCCCGGCTCGAAATTCGTTATTCAGTTATTCTATAGTTATTACAGATGGTTAACCGATAGTATGTCAGCCGGTATATCAGCCCGTCGGGCCGTTCGAAAACGTGCCCGGATCGAATTTGTCGACGTCGGCGAGCAATTCGCAGAACGCTTGCGCGCCTTGATCGAGCAGGCGTTGGCCTTTTTCGGCGGATGCCTGCGTCGCATCGCCGGCGGCGCCGCTGGCATGAAGGTCCTGGGCCTGCCACGCGAACGGCGCCGGGCGGTGCGCGGCAAGCCGGCGATAATCCTTTTCCATTGCAATGCTGCTGGGGTGAAAATCGGCGATCTTGTCGTTGCGCACATGATGCGGGTATCGCGCCAGCATGATCGATGTCTCGACCGCGCCGCCATGGACGCCATGACGCAGTTCCTCCGCTGAAAATAATCCCTCCGGCGCGCTGAGGCGGGACCATCCCGTGGTGACGGCGAGAAGCCCGCAGGCAGCGCGCAGGTCCTGCGCGACAAGGGTCATGGCCGCGCTGTTGCCGCCGTGACTGGTGACCATCACGAGCTTCTTGATACCCGCGCGCGCAACGCTCATCCCAAGGGCCATCCAGGTCTTCAGCGCAACATCTGTCGGCAGCGTCAGCGTGCCGGGATAGCCAATATGTTCGGTGGAAATCCCGACCGGCTGAATCGGCAGGAACGTCGCTGGCAGGCTGTCAGGCAGAAGCTCGCGCACCCGCGCAAGATAGGCCTGCGCAATCATGACGTCGGTGCCGACCGGCAAATGCGGACCGTGCTGTTCGGTGGCCGCCACCGGCAGGACGGCAATCCATCGCGCCGGGCTGCCTTCGGTGAAGTCAGGCCAATGGATGTCGGTCCAGTCGCGGGGCGGAACAGTTAAAGTCATCGAGCGAGACATTTCTTTCAGCAAATTTGCAGGGTAGTTTGCTTCCCGGCGAAGACGTAGCAACGTCCGGCGCCTCCTATCATGGGGCAGAACGATCAACGGAGTCCAATCATGAACCCGGCTCTTTTGCTGCGAGCGTTAACCGCGGGCCTGGTGGCCGTTCTGATGGCCATCTTGCCGGCGGGCGCCCAAACCGCGCTGGACAAGGTCTCGTTTGGAACCAACTGGGTCGCCGAGGCCGAGCACGGCGGATTTTTCCAGGCCCTGGCCGACGGCACCTACAAGAGTTACGGGCTCGACGTC
>DATHHQ010000315.1:0-13327 GCA_035490095.1 Bradyrhizobium sp. | reverse complement strand
GACCACATCACGTCAGGCATTGGTGCGGCCATGATCGGCTGGTTCGGCTGCGCCATGCTTTGTTATGTGACGCCGAAGGAGCATCTCGGCCTGCCCAACCGCGACGACGTCAAGGTCGGCGTCATCACCTACAAGATCGCGGCGCATGCCTCCGATCTCGGCAAGGGCCACCCCGCCGCCCAACTGCGCGACGACGCCTTGAGCCGCGCCCGCTTCGACTTCCGCTGGGAGGACCAGTTCAACCTCGGTCTCGATCCGGAAACCGCGCGCGCCTATCACGACGAGACGCTGCCGAAGGAAGCCCACAAGGTGGCGCATTTCTGCTCGATGTGCGGCCCGAAGTTCTGCTCGATGAAGATCACGCAGGATGTGCGGGATTATGCCGCGACGCTGAACGATCCGGCTTCGGTGGGGATGTCGGTGTCCGGCGTGATCGAGGACGGCATGGCGCAGATGTCAGCCAAGTTCAAGGAGATGGGGAGCAGCGTGTATCTCGATGCGGAGAAGGTGAAGGAGAGTAACCGGGTGTTGTGAGGCGCCATATGCCAGAGCAAGTACGTTGATCCAGCGTTCTTGCTCTGGCTAGTTATGTCCTGCTCAAGAAGGCCCAGCCAAAACGATCTTGAATCCTCGACAACAAGGGGCGTCGTTCTGCTGAACGCCAACTCCTTTGCCATTTGATCAAATCGATCTCTCCGACGCTGAGAGCCTCGACCATCTCGCCTACCGCCCTTGAAAGATCCTCCATTACACCCCCTGCAGCTAAGACACCCACAATTGTCCCGCCACTGCCAGGGCCCTCCGGATCATGTAAGGAGCGATGCCATAGATAACGCGAAGCGACATAATCGTTGAAATGCTTCTTTGCTCCACCAGAACCGAAATGATCCGGTGGATACCAAGCAGAAAGATAATTTAGGACGCGCTCCAAAATATCGATCACTTCTGACGTGGCTCCTCTCATTTGCGCGGTCACACCGCTATCCCATTCTGGGCGCGCGTTTTCATAAGCTGCTCTTCGCAGTGCTGGCAGGTGATTTATGTAGGCAACCAGCTGGGGCGATCATCGATTTCGAGCGAAAGCTCTGCTTGGTCTCCGCCGCCCAATGCTCAGCTGACGCGACTGCCAATTCGTCAGCCTTAGCCCGTCGCTGTGCCACTCGTTCGAGCCAATCGTCCCGATACTGCTCTACCTCGGCAGAAAGCAGCCTCTTCCCAAATCCGCCACGGACCTGAGTTCTGTCATGATCGTCGAAACAAAGGACTGCAAGGTTTCGAATCGAGTGATGGGTCGGATCTTCGTCAATGTGATGAAGCTGGACCGCCTTACCAGGTTCGCGACATACGCAGCAGGTGTGGTCCTGCAAAAACAAGACCTCGGCGCTTACCTCGGGCGGCACGGGGGTTCGCTCTTTGCCCATGAATCGAAATTCCGATGAAATAGTCCAAAAGCAGCTCGTAGGATGGGTTGAGCCCTTGCGAAACCCATCGCATGTCGCAAATTGTCACGATGGGTTTCGCTTCACTCAACCCATCCTACGAGCTACGAGCTTAATAGAGCAACCGTGGGACCAACAGCACGAGTAGGACAATAACAATCGCCGCCGTGATACCTAACCACCCCTTGGCGTCGAAGTCGAAGCCAGGACCTTTGAATTTCAGTTGGTGGTCGGACATGACAGCTCTCTCTCTTTGAAAAACTCGAGAGCTGAATCGTTCTTGTCAGGGGGTATTGGTAGGGTGGGCAATTTCCAAATCGTGTCAAACCACTGACACAGCGCACTAGGAATACATCGACAAATCATTGCCTTAGCCATTGATGGTTGACACAGAAAAACGGCCTGACCGTCGTTATGCGCATAAAGCCTTTCAACTACTCGGATTTTCGCGATTGTTTTGAACGCCATGTTCTCTTCGGAGGAACATGGCCCGACGATGCAATGACTGACACACCTTCATGAAAGCAATGACACCGCGCTCTTTTCTCGGGAGCGCCGGTTACCAGAAAATATTTAGCTCGGATGGGTTTCGCTTCGCTCAACCCATCCGAGCTTCTATCGGCCGAACACGAGGCTGTTATTCGTGGAGCGGATTGGCGTAGCGTAGTCCGCGGTTCTCTCGAAAACCACGCCCCTCTCGTTCGCCACACGACGATCTGCTATTCGTATTCGGCATTCTCCGGCTTTGACGATAATGGCGCACGCGGTGGAAAAACTTCCTGACCAGCTTCAGGATCATCTGCGCCTGGTCTTCGTGGGCACCGCCGCCAGCCAGCGGTCCGCCGACGAAGGCCATTACTACGCGCATCCCGGCAATCGCTTTTGGCGCACGATCCACGAGATCGGCATCACGCCGCGCCGATATGAACCGCATGAATTTCCGAACCTGTTGAAACTCGGCATTGGCTTCACCGATATGTGCAAAGCCGGTGCGGGAATGGACCATGAGGCCCTCGCCTTCCCGATCGATGTTCCGGCTTTCCGTGAAAAGATGCGGCGATATCGACCGAAGACAATCGCCTTCACCAGCAAGAAGGCCGCGAGCCTTTTCTATGGACGACCGACGAAAGCGCTTGCGCTAGGCCGACAGCCGCCGCTGGACGATTTTCCAATTGTCTTCGTACTGGCTTCGCCGTCCGGCGCCGCAACGCGTTATTGGTCAGTGCAGCCGTGGCGGGAGCTGGCGGATGCGATCGGTGCGCAAGGTTAGCGCGCGTTGCCTGGCACCGCATTGGCCGCTCCTACTTCGCCCGCCTGTAGAAATTGCTGGCGCTGCCGCGGCCTCCGGCCACGTTCGGATTGGTGTTGACGAACTCCTCAGTGGTGAGCTTGTCGATGACGCGAGTCTGCGCTTCGCCTTCCCAATTCGGGAATGACGCGGACACGATGTTGTAGGTGACCGTCTTCTTGGCCTCGTCGACCGTGTAGGTGCCGAATACCGACAGGCTGCCTCGCATGATCGCGGCGTATTCCTCAGCCGTACCGGTCATGCGGTTGTTGGACCCGATTTTGGGAACGTCGCCGGCGACATGGATCTGGGCGAAGCGGCCGTCGGGTGTGAAGATCAGAATGCCCTTGGGCGTCTCGCCGAACGGAAACGACTTCTTGCCGTCGGGCGCGGTGACCTCGGCGACCACGAAATTCCAGCTGCCGACGATCTGGTCCTTGAGACTGTTCGCCGGTTGCGCAGCGGCGGCGCCAGCGGACAGGGCAAGCGCCAGCAAGGCGGTGATGAATCCTGGCTTCATGATTTCTTCCCTCGTAACTGTTGGCGCGCAAGCCGTAGCAACGATTAAACGCTTTGCGCCAAAAAACTGATTTGTCGAACCGAATCAAGGTGATTTGGCCTGTCCAGTCCTCGCTCAAAAAATATTCCGCTTAACCCGTCGGGCAAATCAATGGTTTGAATCCGCCCGTCTCACCCGAACGAGGGGCGGCTCGCGATCGTCACGGACGTGCGGTGGGATGCGGTGGACGCGGGAGTTGCGACTGACGAGCGTGACTCGAGCGGACGGCGAAGTCGTGTGGTCCTGACGCCGCGGTGCTGGCGTCAAGTTCGTGAGAAGCAAAGCTTCTCAGGGGCGACGGTGGCAAGAAAGCCGTTCACCGGGGAGAGCTCGAAGTAAGCCGTAAACCATCGCGCAGGGAAAGCCGGGATGTCTTGGCTACACCTGTATGCTCGTGTGCGTTTTCTTTTTACGCATTTGCACACGAGACCGCGGGTGCCAGCCGGCGCCCGGTTTTCCCTGCGCCCTCTGCTTGTCCGAGGGCGAAAGAGGAACGCAAAGCTCGGGCGCAATCGCGCCGCGAGGATGCTGACGCGCGGGAAGCTTGCTGTTTGACAGTTGAATATGAATTGCGATGCGCAGCATGAGCGTCATTGCCGGGCTTGACCCGGCAATCCATCGGGCGGAAGCGCAGTTTGATTCTTGGACGGATGCGCGGGTCAAGCCCGCGCATGACGCGTGGAGGATGTGGCGGCGGTGTTGGCCTACCGCAGCGTAATCGCGAGCCCGCTGAGGTCCGCATTGGCCATCAGCCCGACCTGCCGGCCGGAAAGTTCCAGCACCGCGCCCTTCTGGTTGGTCAGCACGATCGCGCGCGCGCCGCCGCCGACCGCCAGCCCCGCGCCCGCCGCGCCATAGACGCCGGCGACATCAGACGGGCGATAGATGTTGCTCACCCGGCCATGCAGCACCGTCTTCGACCCGCCGAACACGAGGCCGTAGTCCAGTCCGCCGGTTGAGAGCCCGTATCTCCTGCCGCGGAAGTTCAACACGCCGCCGCCGCCCGAGCCGCCGATGATCCATCCCGCCTTGTAGATCGTCAGCGACACGCTGCCCTCGTCGGCATGGGAAGCGGAGGACAGCACGGCGCCGGCGAAAGCCGTCAGCGCGAGCAGCACGACACGAATGGCGGATGACATCTTCATGGGTATGGTTCCCTCGGGCATGTTGTGAGCGGACGTTGGCGGCGCAGATCGAATCGCTGTGTCGACTGTAGCAAGCGCGGCCCGGATGAGCCAACGGATCGGCGCAAAGCGCTGCCAAGATCAGCTCAACGAAGCCAGTTCGCGCGCCCGGTTTTCGCGGGCCTGCCCGGTCATGGATCGCGGCAAAACGGCATCGGGAAAGATCACCGGCCGCGCGCCGTGTAAGCGGCGACCAACTCATCGTGGTTCATCGCGATAGCTATATGGCGGGAACAACGGAAATGGTAGATGTCCCGGTCATGCGCGGACCCGCTACCATCAAAGGTGACCCATGGCCCCCATCCAACACTACGCTCCACCCGCCGGCCTGAAAGCTCCTCCGCTCTCGTTCGCGACGCGGGTCGGCGACCTGCTGTTCGTCTCGGGCATCCCCGGCTTTGATGAAAAGGGCGCCCTTGCGGACGGTTTCGAGGCTCAATTCGGTTTTGTCGTTCGCAACATCAAACGCGTTCTGGACGAAGCGGGCGCGGGCTTCCGCGATCTCGTCAAGGTCAACGTGCTGCTGACGCGCGCATCCGATGTCGCCGCGATGAATGCATTGTATGCCGGCGCCTTTGGGCCGCCGCCGTATCCCGCCCGCACCACATGCGTGGTCCACGCGCTTCCGGATCCCGCGATGCTGATCGAGATCGAGTGCGTCGCATCTCTCGAGGGGCGCTGATCAGCCCGCAGGGTGGTGCTCGCTACGAAATGCGCGCCAATCTCACTTCCCTTATCAGCGCATCGCGCGCCGCGGAGAGTTCCTGAAATCTCTGCGTGCTGCCGCCGCCATCGGGATGCGCGCTCTTGGCCGCGCGCTTCCAGGCCTGGTGGATTTCCGGCGCGGACAGTCGGGGGCCGTGCGGCAATCCGAGCATCTGCCGGTAGCGCTCCTCCGACGTGAGCGACTTCGGACTGTTCTCGCGCTTGCCGAAGGTCGGCGTGGTCAGCGTGTACAGCACTTCGCGGATGACCCCGAGACGGCGCCGTGCGGCGTCGGTGGTGCTGTGGTCGGCGTCTGCAGACGAGGCGCAGCGCAGGATCGGCAGCGCCTGCGTGGCCGCCTGCCGCAGGATCGCCTCGGTGCTGGCTCTGGCGATCTCGGCAGCAAGGCACGCGGCTTCGCCATAGTCGGGCGCGGTCGCCGACCAGATCAGCTCAACACTGTGTTTCCATTCCGAAAGGTGTTTATCCATGGGCAACGCCAGGCTGACAACTACAATGCACAGGTAAAGCTTTTCGTTTTCGCCGCTTAAATTTTGAATTAGTTTGTATCGAAAGCCAAAACCAAAAGCAGAGGAAACCCCATTATGCCCCTTCTCCAAGACCACATCGCTGTCGTCACTGGCGCTGGCTCCGGCATCGGGCGCGCGATCGCGCTCGGGTATGCCCGCGAGGGCGCGCGGCTGGTGCTGCTTGATGCGAATGAGAAGTCCGCCGGCGAAGCCGCGCGGGAAATTCGCGATGCCGGCGGCAAGGCGGAGAGTTTTGCGCTCGACGTGACCCGGCGCGAGGACTGCGTCACCATCGCCAAGGAGATCGCCAGCAAGGTCGGACAGGTCTCGATCCTGGTCAACAATGCCGGCATCGCCCGGCGCAACGGCATGCTTGGTGCGGCGGAAGCTGTAATCAAGGACTGGGAAGACATCATCGCGATCAACCTCACCGGCGTCTTCAACGTGACGCATGCGTTTCTTGGCACCTTGCGCGCCGCCAAGGGGCGCATCGTCAACATCGGCTCGATCCAGTCGTTCATGCATCTGCGCACGCCGAGTTCGCCCGCCTACACCGCCTCCAAGCACGGCGTGCTCGGCTTCACGCGCGCGCTCGCCGCCGAGCTCGGCAAGGACGGCGTGCGCGTCAATGCGATCGGCCCGGGCTTTATCGAAACACCGCTGAACGAGAAGGTGCGCGCCAGCAATCCGGAGTTGGCAAAGGTCTTCATCGATCACACGCCGCTCGGGCGCGCCGGCAAGCCCGAGGACATCGTGGGGCCGGCGATATTCCTGGCGTCGGACCTGTCGGCCTATGTCACGGGATCGATCGTGATGGCGGATGGCGGGTACCGGACGGTGTGACGGGAAACGCCATGTCCAACGCGCCGCATTTTGACATCGACATGCCGGCGTTCTGGGCCGACCCCTACCCTGCGCTCGCGAAGATGCGCCGGGAGGCGCCGATCGCGTTCGTGCCGCAGCTGGGATCGACCGTGTTCACCCGGCGCGACGACATCTTCAGCCAGGAGAAACGCACCGACGTGTTCTCGTCGCATCAGCCGGCCGGCCTGATGAACACGCTGATGGGCCACAACATGATGCGCAAGGACGGCGATGCGCACATGTCGGAGCGCGCCGCGATGTTTCCATCGGTGTCGCCGCGCACCGTGCGCGACACCTGGAGCAAGGCGTTTCAGGCCCATGCCGACCGCATCCTCGAGGCGCTCGCGCCTACAGGTGGCGCCGACCTCTGCAAGGCGTTCGCGCTGCCGCTGTCGGCCGAGTGCCTGAAGGACATCACGGGTCTGACCAACATGCGCTTTGAAGACATGGACGCGTGGTCGCAGGCGATGATCGACGGCATCGCCAATTACAGCGGCAACAAGGAGGTGGAGGCGCGCTGCCACGCCGCTACCGCGGGCATCGACGCCGCGATCGACGACATGGCGCCGGTGCTGACAAAGCATCCGAACACGTCGATCCTCAGCGTGCTGCTCGCCGCCGGCCAGCCGATGGACAGCGTGCGCGCCAACGTCAAGCTCGCGATCTCCGGCGGACAGAACGAGCCGCGCGACGCTATCTCAGGCACGGTCTGGGCACTGCTGACGCATCCCGATCAGCTCGCATTGGTGCGTGAAGGCAAGGCAAAATGGCTCGACGTGTTCGAGGAATATGCACGCTGGATCGCGCCGATCGGGATGTCGCCGCGCCGCGTCGCAAAACATTGGTCGTTCGGCGGCGTCGATTTCGAGCCGGAGGATCGGGTGTTCTTCATGTTCGGCTCGGCCAATCGTGACGAGGCCTGCTTTGATGATCCCGACCGCTTCGACATCACCCGCGATACCGCCAAGAGCATCGCCTTCGGCGCAGGCCCGCATTATTGCGCCGGCGCCTTCGCTTCGCGCGCGATGGTGGCCGATGTGGCGCTGCCCGGCATCTTCAAGCGATTGAAGGGCTTGCGGCTCGACGATGGTGAACCAGTTAGGATCGGCGGCTGGGCGTTTCGCGGACTGCTCAATCTGCCGGTGCAGTGGGATGCGGGGTAGCGCGCCGTGAGTGCGGTCCAGCCGATCCATCGATGGCTCATGGCGCTCAGCGCTTTTCCGCGAGGTCCGCAGGATGGTCGTCGCGCGGGAGCATGCCGCTGCGCTGAAATTGCCAGCGCATGGCGCGGTACCAGGCATATCCGGCCGCGATGCCGCAGGTCGACAGCAGGATGACATTGACGTGGTCGAGCGATCCGCTCGACCACAGCATCCATCCGGTCCACAGAACCGTGAACATCACGGCGCAGAGTTTCAGTTGGGTCCCAGTGTTCACGGCTCATCTCCGAGGCTTGAAAAATTTCCGGCGATGATGAATGCCGCCGCCTCAGCGCACCGTGAGGTACGTCACGGAAGTCGGTGAACCGCCACTCAGCCAAACCTCAGCCGCGACCGCTCCCTGGCCTTCTCGGCCTCGATCTCGCGGTCGCGCGCCGGCGCCTGGGTGTGCAGCGATGTCAGCAGGCGGCGCGCGGACTGCGCGACTTCGGCGACGGCGCGGTCGAACGCCTCGGCATTGGCCTGCGACGGCTTGTTGAAGCCTGAAAGCTTGCGCACGAACTGCAGCGCGGAGGCATGGATTTCATCCTCGCTCGCGGGCGGCTCGAAATTGAACAGCGTCTTGATGTTGCGGCACATTTATCTTCTCCCTTGCCCGCCTCGTTCCTGGTTCCGCTCTGGCAGCCGAAGGACGATCAGCCGAAGCAAAATCCTACTTCCCGTCCCATTTTGTCATAGAATAGGCGACGCGTTCACCCCCTGTCGCCGCGCCCCGCACCAGCAAGAAGCGAGTTCCCCCCATGGCCCACATCACCTACAAAATCGTTCAGCATGACGGCGGCTGGGCCTACACCGTGGACGGCGTGTTTTCGGAAGCCTTCGCCAGCCATGCCGCAGCACTTGCCGCCGCCAAGCGCGCCGCCGCCGAACAGCGCGTGCCCGGCCGTACCGAGGCGATCGAATATGAGACCGCCGACGGCAAATGGCACACCGAAACCGCCGCCGGCAGCGACCGTCCCGAGACCGATGTCGAGGACAAGCCGTAATATTCCCCTCGCGCGGCGAGGATCTTTCGGAAATTTTTGCGGATCGTAGCGACGCACCTGCTCGGCGCGTGTCCACCGGCATGATAGGCTTGCGCCCAAGCGGCCCGGCAAGGCGGCCGCGCCCGGGGAGAAGCATCATGAAATGTTCGCGTGCGGCGCTGTCGGCCGCCTTTGCGTTGACGTCGTTCACCGCGGTCGCAGCCGATTATCCGGCGCCGCAGCAAGGCGACTGGGTCGCCAGGGATTTCAAATTCCACACCGGCGAAACCATGCCGGAGCTACGGCTGCATTATACGACCGTCGGCGAGCCGACCGGCCAGCCGGTGCTGGTGCTGCACGGTTCGGGCGGCTCGGCGGCAAGCCTGCTGACGCCTGTTTTCGCCGGTGAGTTGTTCGGCGCGGGCCAGCCGCTCGACGCGTCGAAATACTTCATCATCATTCCGGACGGGATCGGTCACGGCAAATCGTCAAAGCCGTCCGACGGCCTGAAGACCGCGTTTCCGAAATACAATTACGAGGACATGGTCGATGCGCATTACCGCCTGATCAAGGAAGGGCTCGGCGTCAAGCACCTGCGGCTCGTGCTCGGCAATTCGATGGGCGGCATGCACACCTGGATCTGGGGCGTAAGGTATCCGCAGGCCATGGACGTATTGGTGCCGATGGCATCGCAGCCGACCGAGATGGCGGCGCGCAATTGGATGCTGCGGCGGATGATGATCGAGACCATCCGCAACGACCCCGACTACAATGGCGGCAATTACACCGCGCCGCCGCGCATGATGAAATACGCCATCAATGCCTATGGCATTGCGACCGGTGGCGGTACGCTCGGCTATCAGACGCTGGCGCCGACGGCGGCGAAAGCCGACAAGATGGTCGACGATCGGCTGGAGACGCCGGTGACAGCCGACGCCAACGACTTCATCCACCAATGGCAGGCTTCGCGCGATTACAATCCTTACCCCGGGCTGGAGCGGATCGAGGCGACACTGCTCGCGATCAATGCCGCCGACGACGAGCGCAATCCGCCGGAAACAGGCGTGACCGACACCGCGCTGAAACGGGTGAA
Source organism: Bradyrhizobium sp. (assembly GCA_035490095.1). Classification (GTDB taxonomy): domain Bacteria; phylum Pseudomonadota; class Alphaproteobacteria; order Rhizobiales; family Xanthobacteraceae; genus Bradyrhizobium. The sequence goes on along the minus strand of DATHHQ010000315.1, from coordinate 3,480 downwards.
GAACGGCCGGCTCTATCTGATCCCCGCCAGCACCGAGACGCGCGGGCATCTCACCACCGGCAGCGCGAAGTTCTACACCCAGCAACTGCGGGAATTGCTGCAGACGGCGCCGCAGCGCACGATGTGAAACGGTTCGTATGGTAACGTGAAAGCCATGCCGTCGAACCGCTTTCGCCGTGTTGCCTTGAGTCTGCCTGGGGTGATCGAGGGCTCGCACCAGGGGCACGCCGATTTTCGCGCCGGCAAGCGCATCTTTGCAACGCTCGGCTATCCGGACCAGGAATGGGGCACGCTCATGCTGACTCCGGAACAGCAGTCCGTGCTTGTCGAGGCGGAGCCCGATATCTTTCGGCCGGTGCCCGGCGGATGGGGCAAGCGAGGCAGCACCAATGTGCGGCTCGCGCGGGCGGATCAAACGACGCTGCAAAGCGCCCTCACCCTGGCGTGGACCAACGTCGTGCCGAAGGCGCTGTTGACAGCGCATAACAAGACGAAGCCGTGATTTCGCACCGCATCAATTTCGCAGCGCGGGAACGCCGCATATTTTTTGAGCATGCATCCGCCCGACAACTCCGGCTTAATCGCACTCAATCGTGAGATTCGTCGCGCGCATCTAGCGGCGCGCAACGATGATGCGAATGCAACGCTGTGGAGGATCGCATGCGAAGGTTCGCGCAGGTCGCCCTGCTGGCGTGTCTGCCCACGCTGGCGAGCGCGGCGCTAGCGTTCGACAACGGCCAATACGAGGACGTCCCGGCCGACATCCGCGCCTGGTTCAAGGGCGTGATCGCCCCGAATGGCGTGCCCTGCTGCGACATCTCCGACGGCCATCGCACCGAATACGATGTTCGCGCAGGCGCCTATTGGGTGCCGATCGAAGGCCAATGGATGGCGGTGCCCGAGCGCGCCATCATCCGCGACCGCGGCAATCCGGTCGGCGAAGCCGTGGTGTGGTATGTGCATCACAGCGGCAGCATCGTGATCAGCTGCTTTGTTCCGGCGGACGCGGTGTGAATGTGCCGGCACTATCTTTGCGAACCCGTCCTTTGCGAACCCTTTGCACAGTGATAGTTTCGCGAAAGCATTTTCCAACCGGAGAAGAATCTTGACCGAGCTTGCCGCCAGCGACCTCAAGACGATTTACCCACAACCCGCGCCGCGCGTGATCGCGAAGGCGCGTCCGGAGATCGACGCGCATGCGAAAAAATTCATCGCCATGTCGCCGTTCTGCGTGCTTGCCACATCCGGTTCCGACGGCAGTGTCGATGCCTCGCCGCGCGGCGGCAATCCGGGTTTTGTCCACGTCGCCGGCCCGAACCAGCTGCTGATGCCCGATCGTTCCGGCAACAACCGGATCGACAGTTTCCGCAATATTGTCGAGGGCTCAGGCTTCGTGCAGCTGATCTTCTTCGTGCCGGGCATCGACGAGACGCTGCGCGTCGGCGGCAAGGGCAAATTGTCGGCGGACCCGGATCTGATGGCGTCGATGGTGGAATTCGGCAAGCTGCCGCGCGCGGTGCTGAGCATCAGCGTGCACGAGGCCTATTTCCATTGCGGCAAGGCGCTGATGCGCTCGAAGCTGTGGTCGCCGGAGACGCGGGTCGAACGCGAGGTCATGCCCAGCATCAGCCAGGTGATCCACGAGCAGACCAATCTCGGCGAGCCGGAAAGCCAGGCCGTGGTCGAGGAGCGCTACAAGACGCAGCTGTAGGGAAGTCTCTTCGCACTGGGCTGCGTCAAAGTTGGCCGTCATGCCCCGCGAAAGCGGGGCATCCAGTACTCCGTGACGGTGGAATTGAACACTGGCGATCGCGACTACTGGATCACCCGCTTTCGCGGGCGACGACGGCGTCGCAACTTCCTAACTCTCGCTATCGAGCCCGCCGACATGCTTCTGGGTGTAAAGCTCAAGGCCGATCCGTCCGATCAGATCAAGCTGGGTTTCGAGGAAGTCGATGTGGTGCTCCTCGTCCTTCATCAGGCTTTCGAACAGGTCGCGCGAGACGTAGTCCTTGACACTGTGGCAATGGGTTGCCGCTTCCTGGTAAAGCGCGCGGGCACTGACCTCAGAGGCCAGATCGCATTCGATGATTTCCTTGACGTTCTGGCCGATCCGCAAGGGATCGAGCACCTGCATGTTGGGAAATCCGTCGAGGAACAGAATCCGGTCGGTGAATTTGTCCGCATGCTCCATCTCCTCGATGGATTCCTTGCGCCAGGTCTTGGCCATCTCCAGCAGGCCCCAGTTCTTCAACAGCCGATAATGCAGCCAATACTGGTTGATGGCGGTGAGCTCGCTGCGCAGGCCCTTGTTGAGATAATCGATGACTTTTGGGTCGCCCTGCATGATGCACCTTCGCTGCCGGGGCCGATCGGAATCGGCCCTCATAAAGTAGATTAGAACGCTTCTAAGTCACATTATACGCGGGAGCAACCCTCCAGCCGAAAAGGCCGGACGGCAGGCGAATAATATTCGAGGTTTCAGGCGAGAGCTTCGAGGGAGGGTTCGGCGTGCACGTGCAAGTCTGCATCCGTCAAGAAGTCCGCAACCACCTCGCGGCTGTGCGGGCATCCGGAGCAGCAGGCCTTAGCGCAGGCACCGAGGGCGTCATCGATGATAGTCTTGATGGTACGCGCGCATCGGCCACACTCGGCGCTGCAACCGAGACAGCCGTAGATCTGCTTGGCATTGCGCGGGAGCTGTTCCGACGCGTTGACGGCGTTACGGACATCGTCGTCGCTGAGGACGTTGCAGGAACAAACAATCATGAAAACGGGCGAGTCCTTGGATGATACGCAGCCACAGGTAATGAAGACCACGGCAGGTTGCAAAAGGAAAAACCATCTTTTGAAGTGATTCCAAAGTGATGCGTGACACAGACTAGAATGAATCTAAAAAATTGCTGTTGCGGTAGGTCAAAACTCGACGCAGCCCGGCAGCGTTAATCACCTCCGCCACCCCCGTCGCCGCCTCCACCTCCATCGCCGCCTCCCCCGCTATCGCCTCCGCCCGAGTCGATCGGATTGCCTGAACTATCCAGCGCGGCATTGTCATCACCGAACCAGTTGGAAATGCTCCAGCCGTCTCCCCCGCTGTAATTGCCGCTACCGGCTCCGGAGCTGTCGCCGGATGATGCGCGATTGGCCCGGCGGTTCTGCAGCCGGGTCATCAGCGCATAGCAGATCAGCGATGTACCGCCGACCGCAATTGCGAAGGTCACCATGGCGCTCGTCATCATTCCCCCACGCTGGAGCCAGCAGCCCGCCCGGGATTGCGCACTGCAACACGAGGTATCTCAGTCCTCTTTCGTCGCCAAATGTGGCAACTCCATTCATTGATCATTCAAGCGAAATGTGGAACTTTCGGTGCGACGGACCGCGTATTCGCTGTCCTTTGCTCCATGAGAAAGGTGAAGCCATGAGGAAGACATTGATGGCCCTCGCTGCCGTCGCCACGTTGGCTGTTTCGGCCGTGGCAGC
>DATHHQ010000314.1:0-2601 GCA_035490095.1 Bradyrhizobium sp. | reverse complement strand
GGCTCGATGGTGCAGAACGGGTAATTCGCCGCCTGCGCCGCCGCGGTTTCCGTCAGCGCGTTGAACAACGTCGACTTGCCTACATTGGGCAACCCGACGATACCGCATTTGAATCCCATTTCGTCCTCAACGATTTCTCTTGGTCATGGCCGGGCTTGTCCCGGCCATCCATGTCTTGTTCCGTTCTTGGCAAGGAAGGACGTGGATGCCCGGCATCGCAGACAAGTATACGCAGTCTGCGCAAGCTTGACTGCTTTGGCCGGCCATGACGGCGGAGTATGCATTTTGCGCCGGCGCGAGCCGTCAGTCCTGCTTCCCGCCGTCTTCCTCGTCGAAAAATCCCTTGTCCTGCAGCGCCAGATGCACCCTGTTCTGGAACGTCGAGTCCTTCTCGGTCACGAGCAGCCCGGCGTTCTCGGCAATCGCTTCGCAGAGCGCCGTGACCCAGGGGCGGTCGCTCTTGGCGAAATCGGACAACACATGACCGTGCACCAGTTCCTTGATGCCGGGGTGGCCGATCCCGAGCCGCACCCGGCGATAGTCGTTGCCGATATGCGAGGAGATCGAACGCAAACCGTTGTGCCCGGCAATGCCGCCGCCGACCTTGACGCGCACCTTGCCCGCCGGCAGTTCGAGCTCATCCTGAAACACGATGATCTCGCCCGCCGCGAGCTTGAAGAAATTCGCGGCCTCCTGAACCGCACGCCCCGACTCGTTCATGAAGGTTAAGGGCCGTAGCAGCACCACCCGCTCGCGATCGAGCGTGCCTTCCGCGGTCTCGCCCTGAAAACGGCGGCGCCATGGTGCGAAACCATGACGCCGCGCAATTTCATCGACGACCATGAAGCCGATATTGTGCCGGTTATGGGCGTACTTCGCGCCGGGATTACCGAGGCCAACAAAGAGTCGCATGACGCGGCATCCCGCGTCCGGTTACTTCTTCTTGTCGCCGCCAGCAGGCGCTTTGGCGCCGGCCGCAGGCGCCTTCGCACCAGCCGCGGGAGCAGCCCCTGCCGCAGGCGCAGCAGCACCTGCCGCCGGAGCGGCACCGGGTGCCGCCGTAGCAGCCGGACCGGCAGCAGCGGCAGCAGCAGCCGCCTTCAGTTCTTCGGCGTAGCCGGACGGCGGCACGATGGTCACCAGGGTCACGTCTTCGCGCGACAGCGACTTCACGCCTGACGGCAGTTTGATGTCGGACAGATGCAGCGAGTGGCTGATTTCCAAGGTGCTGACATCGGCCTCGACAAACTGCGGAATGTTGTCGACCGAGCACTCCAGATCGATGGTGTGGGTGACAATGTTGACGGTGCCGCCGCGCTTCACGCCGGGTGCGGATTCCGCGTTCTGGATGTGCAAGGGAACGCTGACGCGGATGGTGGCGCCTTCGCCGAGCCGCATGAAATCCACATGGATCGGAAAATCGCGCACCGGATCGAGATGGAAGTCGCGCGGAATCACGCGGTGCTTCTTGCCCTCCAGATCGATGTCGTAAATCGTGGTGAGAAAACGGCCGGCCATGATGCGCTGGCGCAGTTCGGTATCGTCGACCGAGATGGTCACGGGGGGCTGGTTATTGCCATAGATCACTCCGGGCACTCTCCCGGCGCGACGCTCTGCCCGTGCGGCCCCCTTGCCGCCTGCCGGACGTGCGGTCGCCTTCAATTCCTTGACGGTCGCCATTGGATTAAGTCCTTGTTTTCCAAAAAGTTAAAGGCCGCATCGCGGCCCGTTTGCCGCCGCAGCAAGCCTCCAGGGGTGCGGGGGCTGCGGACGTGCCGGGGTTCTAGCCCCAAAGTCCCGAAATGACAAGGAAATGCGGGGATTTTCTTGTCTTCCTTACCTCCCCTGGAGGGGGAGGGTCGGCTCGCATCGCGCGAAGCAAGATGCGAGACGGGGTGGGATGACTTCTTCGGATGAACACTTCACCCCACCCCGCCGCTCATTTCATTCGCCCTCCCCCTCCAGGGGAGGGTGAAACCTCACCCATCCGTCTTCAGGCTGCCGACATCCGGCGCCGAGGGCGAAACGCCGAGCTTGGCTTCCAGTGCCGCGATGCGCGCTTTCAGCGCCTCGTTTTCCTCGCGCGCCAGCCGCGCCATGTCCTTGACCGCCTCGAACTCCTCGCGCTTGACGATGTCGAGATCGCGCAGGATTTTTTCGGCCTGATTGCGGACCACCGTATCGACCTCGCGCTTGACGCCCTGGGCGGCGCCCGCGGCGTCATTCATCAGGCGCCCGATCTCGTCGAAAAACCGATTGCTGGTCTGGGTCATCTTGGGAAATCTCCGGTCGGCTGCGAACTGAAAGGTCAAGTCAGACAATGGCGATCCCAACGGCGCGGTTCAAGGCCGGTGTTCCCTCATGCGGCAAGTCGCCTTGTCATGAACCGGTTTCCTTGTAATCGTATTGAACGCCCAGCCAAGAAACCTAGAAACCGCGAGCGCACAGAAACGCCATGATCGACCAGCAAATCGACATTCCGACCAAGGACGGCCACACCACCACCTTCATCAGCCATCCCGAACGCGATGGCCCGCATCCGGTGATCCTGTTCTACATGGACGCCCCGGGCATCCGCGAGGAACTGCGCGACATGGCGCG
>DATHHQ010000313.1:0-2558 GCA_035490095.1 Bradyrhizobium sp. | reverse complement strand
TGTAACGATAGCCTTTCGCGGTGAGATGCACGCCGTCGGGCTCTTGGAATTTTCCCGAGCAGATGGTCGCATCCCGCGTGTCGATATATTTGACCGATGCCTTGGCGGCTTGGGCCTTGGCGAGATGGCTGCGCAAAATCCCGTCGAGCTCGCTGGCCTGCTTGTCCCAGGCTTTACGTACGCAATGCGGCCCAACCCAGATCACCGTGAGCTGGCGTTGCGCGGCAGCGTCGAGAATATCGTCGATGCTCTTGTCGATATTTTTCAGGCTGCCTTCGGCGTCGTTGGTGCCGAGGAAGATGTAGGCCGTCGAGCCAGGCGGCGTCCGCGCGATCTGCGCCAGCGCCTTGGGGCCGCGGATGTGGATGCCGATCTGGGCGAGATTGTTAAAACCCATCGTGGTGGCCAAGCCGTCGCCGATGCTGTCGCCGAGCACATAAGTGCCGCCGGCGAACAACGGTGCCGCCGGCGGCAGCGCCAGCGCAATCAGCCCAACCAACACCCACTTCGAACGCAACATTCGTCCCGCTTCCAACTCCGACCCCACCGCTAATCTCTTGATCAATATGGTCAAAGAACGATTAAACCACGGCCATTTTTCGTATTCGCCGGCGGGAAATAGCAGCAAAATAGGGCCTAATTGGGCTCCGCGCCGGAAATCGCGAGGAAAATGTCCCTGGCACGCTGGTACACCCCCGCAACGCCGGCCCGCTCCGACAGGTTTCGCAAAACCTCGGCACCGCGCAAGGCGGTGTCCTCCACCCGGTTGCCGTTCATATCGGCGAGCCAGTTCTCCACGCTCTGCGGGATGGTGACCGCGAGGAGCGCCAGCGTCGCATAGATGACGATCGCCGCGGTGCGCAGAGGATTTGCGGAGTGCCCCCGCTCGAACTCGGATTGGTTGACTTGCTTCATCGCAGCGATCCTCAGAACTGGAAATAGATGAACGGCGCGATGCCGGCCGGCGCCGCGACGGAGATCAGGTAGATGACGACGAACGGCACCAGCACTTTCACCAGTAGCGGCGCTTCATCGTAGCGCTTTTCCAGCGTCTCGAACCAGCGCGGCGGTAATATGTGCGACAGCGCGCCGAGCGCGAAGATCGCGGCGACGAATGGCGTCACGCTGGTGGACCAGCTCCGCCCACTAAACATGGTCGCGAAATAGCCGAGCCAGGCGTCGGTCGAGGGCGCGCGGAAGAACACCCAGGCCAGGCAGACGAACTGTGTCGTCACCAACCAGCCGAGCGCGGTGGCAAACGTCCCACGCTTGGTGTGCTCGCCGGTGACGCCGAGCATGCGCTCGATCACCAGCGCCGCGCCGTGCAGGCAGCCCCAGATCAGGAACGCCCAACTGGCGCCGTGCCACAACCCGCCGAGCGCCATGGTGATCATGATGTTGCGGTAAGTCGCAAACGTGCCGAACTTGCTGCCGCCGAGCGGAATATACAGATAATCGCGCAGCCAGCTCGACAGCGACATGTGCCAGCGCCGCCAGAAATCCTGCACCGAGGTCGCCCGGTACGGATAATTGAAGTTTTGCGGAAACTCGTAGCCGAGCAAGTTCGCAATGCCGATGGCGATGTCGGTATAGGCGCTGAAGTCGCAATAGATCACCAGCGCATAGCCATACATGCCGAAGATGAGATCAAGGCTTGAATTCGCCGTGGGATCGCGGAATACGCCGTCGACGAACCCGGTCGAGAGGTAATTGGCGATGATCACCTTCTTGAACAGCCCGCCGAGGATGAGGAACACGCTTTGGCCGAGCCTGATATTGGCCGGGTCGCGCGGGCCGACGGTTTGCGCCAAAAATTTGTTGGCGCGCACGATCGGGCCGGCGATCAGATGCGGGAAGAAGCCGATGTAAAACATAACGTCGATGAGCGACGTGGTCGGTGCGAGCACGCGCCGGTAGACGTCGATGATGTAGGACAGCGCGTGGAACGTGAGAAAGGAGATCGCGATCGGCAGCGCCACTTCGATAAAGCCGATATCGACCTTCATGCCGATCGCGCCAAAGGCGTTCATCAGGGAAGCGGCGAAGAAATTGTAGTATTTGAAATAGCCGAGCAGGCCGAGATTGGCGGCGACCGCGATCCACAGCACGGTGAGACGCTGGGCGCGATACTTGAAATGGTCGATCAGCAGTGCCGCGCCATAGTTGAACACCGAGCTCACCAGCAACAGCAGCGTGAATTCCGGACGCCAGGCCGCGTAAAAATAATAGCTCGCCGCCACCAGGAAGACCTTCTTCCAGGTGTTGTGCGCGTTGAGGAGCCAGGTGATCGGAAAGACGACGGCGAAGAAGACCGCAAATTCGATGGTGGGGAACAGCATCTGCGGTACGCTGTGAGTCGCGGCGGATCAGGATGATACCACTACTGCTCGTCCTTCGACTGTTTAGTCAGGCATTGGTCGAGATTTTTCCCCGCCGCGCTGAGCGCTTCGACGATCTTGGGAAATAGATAGTCGGCGGCCAAATCCTCGCCGGCGACGGTGAAGTGCTGGCCGTCCGGGGTGCGGATCTGTACCAGCCTGCCGCTCTTGTCCGGACCG
>DATHHQ010000312.1:0-4643 GCA_035490095.1 Bradyrhizobium sp. | reverse complement strand
GAGCCCCAAGCCGCTGAAGAGATTTCGCTTTTGCTGGGTGACCGGCCGCGGCGGCGCGATCTCTGGATCAGGTGCAGATGTTCGATCAAGAGATCGCGCCGCCGCGGCCGGTCACCCAGCAAAAGCGAAATCTCTTCAGCGGCTTGGGGCTCGATTTGGCGGCCCTTGGGGGTCGATTTCGCTCGCCGGCGCCCCTCGCCGGGGTGTTCGAACGAGCGGACCTGGTGCACATCATGGCTCATTGAAATCTCTTCTGGTGGCACTCCTGTGCGACTCTAGTCCGTGGTATGCCAGATGCCAAGAGAAAGAATCTATCAATTAAACGGGGATCCGGGGCACGGCGGGTTCCCCCCGCCATGCCCCGACCCATTCACCGTGGCTGCTCAGAGAATCTTGGCCGCGCTCTGCAGCGTGATCCAGACCCCCCATGCCAGCGGAATACCGACAAAGGCCCAGAACAACGCGGCTCTCGCGTCCAGACCGCCGAACCCGATACCGAACGAACCCGATGGCGTCGAGGCCGAGCTCTTCGCCGTCGCCGCTTGCAGCTTGGCGACTTCTTCGGCGCTCATGTGCCACTTCGAATCGACCGGCTTGATCAGATAGTTGCAGATCAAGCCGACGATCAGCATCGCGCACAGGATGTACATGGTGGTGTTGTAGAGCTGGTCGCGCGGCACCCCGGCGGCGAGCTGCGCTTCGCGGATATAGTTCACCACCACCGGGCCGATGATACCCGCGGTCGACCACGCGGTCAGCAGCCGCCCGTGAATAGCGCCCACGAACTGCGTGCCGAACATGTCTGCAAGATAGGCCGGCACCGTCGCAAAGCCGCCGCCATACATCGACAGGATGATGCAGAAGGCGCCAACAAACAGCAGCTTCGAGCCCATGTCGGCGAATGTCGGAGCCAACGCATATAGCGCGATCGCGAGCAGGAAGAAGCAGTAGTAAGTCGCCTTGCGGCCGATGTGATCGGACAACGAGGCCCAGAAAAAGCGGCCGCCGATGTTGAACAGCGACAGCAGGCCCGTGAAGCCGGCAGCGATCGCGGCGATCGTAGCCTTCTGGTCGATGCTGAGTGCGTTGAACTTCACTCCGGGCAGACCGATCAGGTTACCCGCAAAGATTTCCTGCAACATCGGAGAAGCCATGCCAATGACCCCGATGCCTGCCGACACGTTCATGCAAAGGACCCACCAGATCAACCAGAACTGCGGGGTCTTATGCGCGTCGTTGAGGTGCACGTTGTACTGCGAAATCATCGCATTGGCTTTTTCGGGCGGCGTCCAGCCTTCTGGGCGCCAGCCGGCGGGCGGAATGCGATAGCGGAATGCGCCTATCATCATGAAGCAGAAATAGATCGCCCCCATGGCGAGAAATGTTTCCCAGGCACCGACCGAGGTCGACGTCTTGAAATAGTTCATCAGCAGGTTGGCGAGCGGCGCGCCGATCATGGCGCCGCCGCCAAAGCCCATGATGGCCATGCCGGTCGCCATGCCGCGGCGGTCGGGAAACCATTTCACCAGCGTCGATACCGGCGAGATGTAGCCAAGGCCGAGACCGACGCCGCCAATGACGCCGGAGCCCAGCCACAGCAACCAAAGCTGGTGGATGTAGATGCCGATCGCGCCGAGAACGAGACCGCCGCACCAGCACATCGCCGAAACAAAGCCGGCCTTGCGCGGTCCGACGCGTTCAAGCCATCCGCCCCAGACTGCGGCCGAGACACCCAGCAGCACGAAGAACAGCGTGTACATCCAGCCCATGCTGGCGACGCGCCAGTCGCACGTCGTGGTGAACAGCTCCTGCATCAGCGACATGTCCGGGCAGGCCTTCGCCGCGGTAATGCCGAGCGCACGCGACAGCGGCAGCCAGAACACGCTGAAACCGTAGGCCATGCCGATGCACAGATGGATGCAAAGTGCTGCCGGTGGCACCAGCCAGCGATTGAAGCCGGCGGTGGCGATGGTCCGTTCCTTATCGAGGATGCCGCCGCCGCCGCCAGACATAGTTCCAGCGTCGCTAATAGTCGTCATTGATTTCTCCCCTGCAACCACCCGTTCCGGGCGTGTTGCCGCTTCGATCCTGTTGTCTCAGTGCTGCATGCACCCAACTCCCACATGCAATCCCGCACAATTTTCGAAATGCGCCAGGATCGCCAAGCACATTCGAGAATTCCAACACCAGATGAGAACGGTCATGCCCACCGCCGGCGCTGGGCGTAAGCATACTTTGAGTTGAGAATATGCCCGCCCATACCGAGTGCCGTGTTACTCGCGCGACGCCACTTCCGCACCCCTGCGGATATCAATTGGGACAGAAGCGGCGCGCGATGTCGATAGGTAAAAGGTAGCGATCTACAGCGTTATCAACCAGCGCAAGATGCAGCAAGATGCGTTTGGCTGTTCCGATTTCGAATCGACCAGCTTTTCATAGCAAACGACTAATCATTCGTCTTTCCGATCGGGCCATTTGTTTTTTCAATCACGAACACGATTCGGTGGTCCGCACGTTCCGTGATCTCGACCTTGTCGCCGGTTTCGCGGATCAAATTGGGGATATCGATGACCGACAACGGATCGGTGCAGTGAACTTCGAGGAAATCGCCTGGCGAAAGCGTTTTCAGGGCTTTGCGTGTTTTCAGTGCCGGCAACGGACATTTGAGACCAGTGAGGTCGAGCTTGGTGGTGGTCATGTTCCGAACATGGCGAAAGGGTGTCGTATCGTCAACATCGCGTGAAACGACCGGCTTCAGATCAGGCTTGCATAACCAAGAAAGCCAACCGTCTGGCCTGGTTCGACCAGCGTAATTTCTTCGCCGAGTTCGACCAGTCCGTCGGTGTCGACCAGCGACGACAGCAGCCCGGCACCCTCGCGCGGAAATTTGACCGCTTCGAGTATACCATTTTCGCCCCTGCGCAGATTGACCCGAACATATTCGCGACGCGCGATTTTCTTTTTGTAACTGAAGGCTGCGCGGACCGGCATTGGAATGAGATGTTGTTGTGTGGCGCCCGCCAGCGCCAGCACCGTCGGCCGCACCACGTGGACGAAGGTGACAAAGCTCGCCACCGGGTTACCCGGCAATCCAATGAACGGTGTGCCGCCGATAATTCCCATCGCGACCGGACGCCCGGGCTTGATGGCCATACGCCACAGAACGAGCGTCCCCACGCTCTCGACGGCAGCTTTGACGTGATCCTCTTCGCCGGTCGAAACGCCGCCAGTGGTCAGGATCAGGTCGAGGGTACCAGCCACACTCTTCAAGGCGCTCGCCAGCGAAACGCGATCGTCTCTGAGAATACCGAGATCGCTGACCTCACAGCCAAGCCGCACCAGCATGGCCATCAGCATGAAACGGTTGGAGTCGAATAGTTGGGCTGCCCCGCGCGATGCCCCCGGCGACACCAGTTCGTCGCCGGTCGAGAACACCGCGACGCAGATCCGCCTGCGTACCTCGACATGCGTCAGGCCGAACGCGGCCGCGAGTGCCACATCCTGCGGCCGCAGGCGTTGACCCGCGGCCAGCGCGGAATGACCGGCAGGAATGTCCTCGCCTGCCAGGCGCACATTGGCGCCGGGTTTCAGGCCCGCCGGCAGAACAACCCTGCCCTGATCGAGGCGCACATCTTCCTGCATGAATACGGTGTCGGCGCCTTGCGGCATCGGCGCCCCGGTAAAAATCCGCACAGCGTGGCCCGGCTCGACCGGCCCTTGCGCCGACGCGCCGGCCTGAACGCGCCCCGCAACGGGAAAGGCCTGTTCCTCCAGCTGCGCAAGATCGACGCTGCGCACCGCATAGCCATCGACCGCGGAGTTGGTGAAAGGCGGCAGCGGCAACGGAGCGGAAATCTCCTTCGCGAGGATGCGCCCATCGGCCGCCGCAAGCGAAACGGTCTCGATATCCTGCACCGCCGTCACCCGCGCGGCGATGATGCCGACGGCTTCATCGACCGACATCATCGGGCCGCCAAAGGCAAAGCAATCGTCGGACAATTGCGCCATTTCACATCTCAGGTTTCGGGTGCGCTTCGCGCCAGCACGTCTTCGACGGATATCGCGGACCTCTGCATCATAGCGGCGATGGCGGGGATGTCATCGAGATGGGCGACGGGCAGCGAGGTTTCAACCGCCGCATCGCTCGCAATGCCGACGACACCGGGATCGTCAGGGAACAGCATCGCCTTGCCGTTGGCGAGGCGATGCACCTCGATCTTGCGATGCGGCTCGGACTTGAAACCTTCGACGATGACAAGATCGACCCGCGACATCTTCGCCAGCAATTCGGGCAACCTCGGCTCGCTGGCGCCGCGCAATTCATGCATCAAGGCCCAGCGCTTGCCGGAGGACACCAGCACCTCGACGGCGCCCGACTGCCGATGCACCCAGGAATCCTTGCCCGGCACGTCGACATCGAAACTATGGTGGGCGTGCTTGATGACCGAAACGCGCAGGCCCTGGCTGAGGAGATGGGGGATGACGCGGGTCAGCAGCGTCGTCTTGCCGGCGCCGCTCCATCCCGCCAGGCCGATCACTTTCATCATATTCTCCGAGCCTCCGGCGGAACCGGGCTATGCTATATCCAAAGGTGCTTTATATCGGCCAACAGGGAATGTCATGCTAACCTGGGAACGATGATG
>DATHHQ010000311.1:0-2232 GCA_035490095.1 Bradyrhizobium sp. | reverse complement strand
TTCGAGCCGGTGGTGGAGGCACGTTCGCGCGACATGGCGTTCTACGAGTGCCTTATCCGCATGGAGCGGCAAGACGGGCAGGTTCTGCTGGCGCCGGACATCGTCCCCGTGGCCGAGAGGCTTGGCCTGATACGTCTCGTCGATCACCGCGTACTTGAACTGGTGGTGGCCGAACTCGCGGAATCGCCGAACGTGCAGCTCAGCCTCAACATCTCGCCCGATACCACGATGGACCCGGATTGGTGGGCTTCAATCGAATCGCTGATGCGCGCGCATCCCGGCGTGGCCGAGCGGCTGATCGTTGAAATCACCGAGACGGTCGCGATCCAGGATATTGACGACCTGCGCGGCTTCGTCACGCGGTTGAAAAACTTCGGCAGCCGGATCGCGATCGACGATTTCGGCGCCGGTTACACGTCGTTCCGGAATTTGCGCAAGCTCGGCGTCGATATCGTGAAGATCGATGGCGCCTTCGTGCAGAACATCGCGCGCTCGGCCGATGATCGCGCCTTTGTGCAGACGCTGATCGATCTGGCGCGCCGGCTGGAAATCAAGACGGTGGCGGAATGGGTGCAGGATGATGAGTCCGCAGCGATGCTGCGCGATTGGGGCTGCGATTACATCCAAGGGCGGCTGATCGGGCTCGCGTCCTCGCAACGGCCGTGGGATAGACGGGCTGACGCTGCGCTTCCGGCAGCGAGCTAGAGCATGATCCGGAAAAGTGGATACCGGTTTTCCGAAAAGATCATGCTCAAACAAAAAGATAGAGCGGGATGACGATTCGAAGAAGAGTCATGCCGCTCTAGACCCCGTCACTCGTCCTTCTTCGGCTCATCCTTCTTCGGCTCTTTCGACATCCGCTCGAGACGGTCCTGCATGTCCTTCATCTGACGGCGGAGATCGTCGATGTTGTCCTCTTCCGCGGCCGGCTCGGAGGCGGCTTTCTCCGGCTCAGTGCCGGCTGCATTTCCCGTACGGGGGGCTGCGAAGGGCTTGAACATCGAGAAGGTTCGCTCGAACATTTCCATGTTGCGGCGAACATGCTCCTCCAGCGGCGCGAATGGCGTCATGCTGAAAGTGGTGGTGAGCTGCTTGCGGAATTTTTCCTGCTCGCGCGTCAGCGTGTCGATGGACTGTTCGAGGTAGCGCGGAACCACCATCTGCATGCTGTCGCCGTAGAACCTGATCAGCTGACGCAGGAACGTGGTCGGCAGCAAATTCTGGCCGGCCTTGTTTTCCTGTTCAAAGATGATCTGCGCCAATACCGAGCGCGTAATGTCATCGCCGGTTTTGGCGTCGTAGACGAGGAAGTCCTCGCCCTCCTTCACCATCGCCGCGAGGTCCTCAAGCGTTACATAGGTACTGGTTCCGGTATTATAGAGCCGCCGGTTGGCGTATTTCTTGATCGTGGTGGGTTGGTCTGTTTTCGCCATGGGCTCACACATGCACACCGGGGACGGGAACCCGACGGCATCGCCGAAGGGCTAACGAGCAACGCATCGCAACAAAGTAAGCATTTTCAAATGACTTCCGCTACGGTTTTGTGCGGCACGGTTAATTCCAAAGCATAGGCACTGCTCAGGAAACTGCCAAGAGCATCATTTTAATTGCGCCGCGGCGTCGCCAGCCCCTCTGGCAGATTGACATGCCTCAACTAGCTTAACAGGATAAGGTGAGAGACAAGGCCAGCGATCAGGCCTCCGCCATCCCAAGACCTCAAGCCCAGGAGATGTCCATGTCAGACGATGTCGTCATCGTCAGCGCCGCCCGCACCCCGGTCGGCAGTTTCAACGGCGCGTTCGCCACCATGCCCGCCCACGATCTCGGTGCGATCGCCATCAAGGCGGCGCTTGAGCGTGCGGGCATCGAGCCGGCGCGGGTATCCGAGGTGATCATGGGTCAGATTCTGACCGCGGCGCAGGGCCAGAACCCGGCCCGTCAGGCCTCGATCGCCGCCGGCATCCCGGTGGAAAGCCCGGCATGGGGCGTCAATCAATTATGCGGTTCGGGCCTGCGCACGGTGGCACTGGGCTACCAGGCGCTGCTCAACGGCGATTCGGAAATCGTCGTCGCGGGCGGCCAGGAATCCATGAGCATGGCCCCGCACGCCCAATACCTGCGCGGCGGCGTCAAGATGGGGCCGGTCGAATTCGTCGACACCATGATCAAGGATGGTCTGTGGGATGCCTTCAACGGTTACCACATGGGCAATACCGCCGAGAACGTCGCCAG
>DATHHQ010000310.1:0-5323 GCA_035490095.1 Bradyrhizobium sp. | reverse complement strand
TCAGCCGGCCGAGGTCGAGTTCGTCGTGGTTGCGCAGGAACAGGCCCCATTGCGCGGTGGCCGGCCGTGGTCTGGTCGCCGCCAGCGATTTGGCCAGGGGCCGGGAATCGGCGGACGCCAGCGCGTAGAACAGATGCTGGTTGACATGAAAATTGAACATCATGTGCATGCGGTCGCCGTCATCACCGAAATATTCCATGTCGGTTTCGGGCAGCACATTGGCTTCGGCGAGGATGATGGCGTTGCCTTGCCGCCACTGCAGAAATTCCCGGAACGATCGCAGCATGTCGTATTGCTCGACGGGGTTACGGACCTTCGCGCCTTTGGTTGATATGACGAACGGGACCGCGTCCATGCGAAAGCCGGATACGCCGAGTTGAATCCAGAAACCCATGATCTTGAGGATCTCGGCCTGCACATATGGGTTCGAGGTATTGAGGTCGGGCTGGAAGTCATAGAAGCGATGGAAGAACCAGGCCCCGGCTTCCTTATCGCGCGTCCATGTGGATTTCTGCACGCCCGGAAACACCATGCCCTTGCCGGCATTGGCGGGCTTCTTGTCGGCCCAGACATACCAGTCGCGGTATTGCGAATCCGGCGAACTTCGCGCGTCGCGAAACCACGGGTGTGCATCCGAGGTGTGATTGACCACGAGATCGATGATCACCCGCATGCCGCGTTGCCGGCAGCCATGGGTGAATTCGACAAAGTCGCCCAGACTGCCGTAGCGCGGATCGACGCCATAATAGTCCGCGATGTCGTAGCCGTCGTCCTTGCCGGGTGACGGCTGGAACGGCATCAGCCAGATCGCGGTGACGCCAAGGCCCTGCAAATAATCCAGCCGGCGCAACAGCCCCTTGAAATCGCCGACGCCGTCGCCATTGGCGTCCATATAGGTGCCGACGGAGAGACAATAGAAAACGCCGTTCTTGTACCAAAGGTCGTCGATCATGCTGGGGCCGCCCTCTTCGGTCCGCCTCCGGTGGTAGCGGCAGGGTAATAAAGCGATGAGGGCTTTTCAGGTTCCGTTCATTACGTGTCTCTCCGGCCGTCATGGCCGGGCATAGCCGTCCGACGGACGGCGTCGCTTTCGCTCGCCTATGCCCGGCCATCCACGTCTTGCCTGCGTTAAAGCAAGACGTGGATGCCCGGCACAGAGCCGGGCATGACGAACGAGAGGCTTGGTCTTGACCAACAACACGCCAGCCTACCTTTTGATCTGCGCCTTCAACGTATCCTCGACGACGCGATCGAAGGACGACGCCTTCGGCGGCGCCTTGTCGCGCTGCTCGGCGACGAACTTGTCGCGCTTCGCAACCAGCGCTGAGAGTTTCTGGTTCAAGGCGTTGCGTTGCTTCATCTGCTTGTCGAGTTCGTCCATGCGCTGCTCGGGCTTCAGCGCGCGCAGATTGTCCGGCAATTCGTCGTCCTTGACGGCGGCAAGCTTCTGACGCCCGGCCGCGACGTCGCTGACCAGATCGCCATGGCCGGTGACCGCCTCCGACGACACCCGTGCGCGCTTGTTCAGATAGCTCGCCATTTCGCTGGCCTGTGACGGCGCCGCAGCCGCCACCTGCGATAATTGTCGCGCCTTGTCTTCGGTATGCTTCTGCAAGGCACGCGACCCATAGGGGATCACGGTGCCGTTGATTTCCTTCTGCAGGATGATGATGTCGTCATCGTAGGGCGTTTCGATGATGACGATCTGTCCGCCGTCCTGCGGGATCGGAATGAAGCGGCCGTTGCCGCTCTGGGCGATATCGCGCCACACCCGCTCGGTATCGCGGGCGTCGCCGGCCAGCACCGCATTGACGATGATGTCCTTCTGTTTCGCCACCGCCAGCGTGGTCGGATATTTGGTATCCTGCGCGTAGTCCATGTGCGGCGGTGCGTCTCCCACCAGGAACACGATCCGCCTGACGTCGCTGGCCTGGGTCCAGCGCAGCTTGTTGACGGCGACGTCGAGCGCTTCGTTGACGCTTTCCGGCCAGTCACCGCCGCCGCGCGCTTTCAGCTCGAGCAGGTTGGCGTAGAGATCCTGGATGTCGGTGGTGAGATCGAAGGTCCGCGTGACATAGTCATCGCCGATGTCGCGATACGCGACGAGGCCCATGCGAATGTCGGCGTCGGGGTTACTGTCGACGATCGCGGTCGCGATCGACCAGGTCTTGCGCTTGGCGCCTTCGATCAGACCGCCCATCGAGCCCGTGGTGTCGAGGACGAACGCGACCTCGACGGCGGGCTTGGCGATGGCCGTGGAAACGGCGGCCGATAATGGCAGGGTGGCGAGCGCGAACGCGAATGCGCCGATGGTGTTGGCTGGCTTCATGGTTCTCCTCCGGTGGTGCGTCCCTCGGAACCGAGATTCCCGTCGCTTCGGGTTCCCGTAAGGTCGAAAACAGCGCGAGGCGCGGACGAATTTACGGCTGGCCCGGTGCGGGCCAGGCGTGTTTGACGGCCCGAAACGGGTTAAGGTTCAGCGATGGAATCGCCCGCCCGCCAGGTCGCTCTCGTGCCCGCCCCGGACCGCCGCCAGTCGGAGACGGCGCTGGCGATCGCGCGTGGCACCGCGCGGCTATTGCGGTCGCTGGGATTTTCCTGCATCAGCGAATTGCCGCTGCCCTCGGGCCGGCGCGCCGATCTGGTGGCGCTAAATGAGCGCGGCGAGATCTGGATCGTTGAGATCAAATCGTCGATCGAGGATCTGCGCGCCGACCAGAAATGGCAGGACTACCGGCTGCATTGCGACCGGCTGTTTTTTGCCTTCACCCAGGACCTGCCGTGCGAGATTTTTCCGGAGCAAACCGGCCTGATCGTCGCCGATGCCTATGGCGCCCATCTGCATTGCGAGGCGCCGGAGCATCGGCTGCCGGCGCCGACCCGAAAGCTGATGATGGTCCGCTTCGCCATGGCCGCGGCACAGCGGATCAATCGGCTGGTCGATCCGCAAGGGCACGGAGAGTTTTAGATGCCCGGAACAAACTCGAAAGCATGCGGAGCTAACGGAGGATGACGCCGAACCAGCCGAGACCCTTGTAGGTCTCGTAGCCGGGGGTGAGGTGAAACGCCACCTGCAGGCCGGAGCCGTCCGTGTAGAAACCGCTGCGGCCGCCTTTGAGCGGAACGCGCTCGGTGAGCAGGCCCTGGCCGTCGGACGATGCGATCACGCGGAATTTCGAATCCACCAGCAGCACGCGGGTCTTCTTGTCGTCCACCCGGATGCCTTCGACGATGGCGCGGGCCTGCGCCTCCCAGTCGAAATGGATCGCGAGCACGCCGAGCGGCTTGCCGTTGGCTTTGCCGCCTTCGCGCACGCTGGCGCAATAGGTCGCGATTTGGGCATTGCCGAGCAGTGGCTGGCGCTCGATGTCGCCGGCGACATAATCGTCGCCGGACTTCAGCTTGAGCGCGTCGGAAAACCAGGGCATCGCCGCGACGTTCGCCCCTTTGACGCCGTAGCGGTTCGACCGGGCGCTGGCCATCACATTGCCGTTGAGATCACACAGCCACAGATCGAGATACACGGTATAGGCGCGCAGGATCACCGCAAGGCGCTCCGACACATGGGAAACGTTCGCGGCGTTTGGGTCCGCGGCGCAATCCACCACGGCGGAATCGGTGGCCCACCAGCGCACGTCGCAGGTGCGCTCATAGAGGTTTCGATCGATCAGTTCGACGGCGTTGAGTGCGAGATCGACCATGCGTTCGCCGCGTGATCGCTCGGTCATTTCCTGGATCGAGTGCACCAGGTTGGCGGTTCGCCCGGTCAGCTGGGTTTCCAACTCTCGGGCGATGGTCTCCACCTTCTGGCCCACGCTGCGGACCTCCTGCGCCACCACGGCAAAGCCCGCGCCGAGCGAGCCGGCGCGCGAGCTTTCGATCAGCGCGTTCAGCGCCAGCATTTTCATCTGGTTGGTGATTTGCTGGATCGACCGGGTCTTCTCGCAGGCGATCTGATCGACCTCGGCGGTCAATCGCGCGATCAGGACGGAAATATCTGTCTCTTTGTCGCCGCCTTCGGGCTGCGGCGGCGTATCCGCTCGGTTGCTGATGCGACTAATCGCAGCGGCCATCGGCCTCGTCCCCTTGCTGGCTGGTCCCCTCTGTCCAGACAACAGGCGCCGGGTGCGCCGGTGACGGTAACAGATGACCCGTTTATCGCCGCTTATGCCTAACGCGGTCTTAATTCCCGGGACGCCCAAGTCGCAAAATGCCGGTTACGGTGATCAAAGAAGCGGCAGATTCAATTCTGCCCATTATCGCGCGTGGGCCTGCGATGCCAACACGCTCGCATGTCGATCCGCGACGTCACGGTGATTCCGGACAAAAGCTACCGCGGCGCGCGCTTTGCCAGGATGCGCTGCAGGGTACGGCGATGCATGTTCAGCCGACGTGCCGTTTCAGAGACGTTGCGGTTGCACATCTCATAGATGCGCTGGATGTGCTCCCAGCGCACGCGATCTGCCGACATTGGATTGTGCGGCAGTTCGGACTTCTCGCTACCGCTCGCCAGCAATGCCGCGACAACGTCGTCGGCGTCGGCGGGCTTTGAAAGATAGTCCACCGCGCCCATCTTCACCGCCGTCACGGCGGTGGCGATGTTGCCATAACCGGTCAGCACGATCGTGCGCGCGTCGGGGCGCTTGCGTTTCAGCGCCGACACCACGTCAAGGCCGTTGCCGTCGCCGAGCCGCAAATCCACCACGGCGAAGGCCGGCGCGGCCCGGCCGATCTGCGCCAAGCCATCGGATACGCTGTCGCAGGACGTGACGGTGAAGCCGCGGGTTTCCATGGCGCGGGAGAGCCGCTCCAGAAACGGCTTGTCGTCCTCCACGATCAGGAGCGAGCGGTCGGTGTGGTCGGTCAGTTCGGCGATGACAGTCACTGGTTCGGATATCTCCATGTCGGACAGTATAGCATATGGCGTGGCGGTGCTGCGCTGCCAAGACCGTATAAAGTAGGTCAACCGTCATAGCGATCGAGGGTGGCGCTAAGTCACTGGTTCAGCATCGATTTCGCTCGCCTCGAACCGGCTGCGCGGCCAGGCGATCTGAACCACGGCGCCGTGATCGGGAAAGGTCCGGTTGCTGAAGGAGACCTTTGCCCCGGTGCGCTCAAGCAGGGTTCGGGCGATAAACACCCCAAGGCCGAGGCCATCATGCTCGTTTTGGGCCTCGTCGGCACTGCGCCGCCGCGACAGATAGGGTTCGCCGATGCGGTTCAGCATGTCGGGTGCGATGCCCGGTCCATCATCGGAAACGACGATCTCGACGGTCTCGGTGTTCCACCATGCGTTCACCTCCACGGTCGTGCGCGCGAAATC
>DATHHQ010000309.1:0-5033 GCA_035490095.1 Bradyrhizobium sp. | reverse complement strand
ATAATCTTCCGGCGTGCCCGGCGTGATCTCGGTGCCGTCGAGCCCGAGTTGCTTCTTCACCTCATCGGAGGCGAGCGCGGCCTGCAGCGTCTTGTTCAGTTTATCGATCACGGGCCGCGGCGTGCCGGCCGGCGCCACCAGGCCGTAGTAAAGCGACGCATCGAATCCGGGCAATGCCGATTCCGCAATCGTCGGCACCTCCGGCAGCAGGCTGGAGCGGGTCGTGCTGGTCACCGCCAGCGCGCGCAGCAATCCGGCCGTAACACTGGGATGAGACGCGAGGATCGGCGCGAACGCCATCGGGATATGTCCACCCAACAGATCGGTCAGCGCCGGGCCTGTGCCCTTGTAGGGAATGTGGACCAGCTTGATGCCGGCGGAAGCGGCGAAATATTCGCCGGTGATATGGCTCACCGTGCCGGCGCCGGCGGAGCCGAAATTGACCTTGCCGGGATTGGCCTTGGCATAGGCAATCAGCTCGGCCACGGTCTTGGCGGGGAACGAGGGATGCACCACCAGCGAATTCGGTGCGTTGCCGATCAGGCCGATCGGCGCAAAATCCTTGCGCGGATCGTAGCCGGCATTCTTGTAGAGCGACGGTCCGATCGCAAGCGTGCCGGTATATCCCAGCGCGATCGTGTAGCCGTCGGGCTCGCTCTTGGCCACCGCCTTGGTGCCGACGGTGCCGCCGGCGCCGGGACGATTGTCGACCACGACCTTTTCGCCGATCAGCTCGCTCATCTTGTCGGCGATGACGCGGCCGACGATCGAGGTGCTGCCGCCGGGCGCGAACGGAATCACCAGCGTGATGGCGCGGCTCGGAAAGGATTGCGCCTGCGCCTCATCCGATGCGCCGGGCAAGCCAAACGCGAGGGCCGCGGCGCAAAGCCATATCTTCCAATTCTGCATGTTGTAGAGCCTCCCACCCAACTCGGGTCTACCCGAGTTGGGCATCTAAACCGTCGAAGTCGGATATATCCGACTTCGATTGGGTTGTTGCGTTTTTCGAGCGGCATCGTCGTCGAAAGATCGGAGCTTCGCAACCCGACTTCCGAACAACGGCGCGGGAAGTGCCTACTTCCAGGCAAATACCGGCTGTTCCAGCTCGGCAACGCGGGTCTCGCGACCTGCGAGCACTTCGCGGAACTGGTAGATCAGCGCCGCCGTCGGCGCGTGGATGAATTGGCCGGCGTGACGAAACCGGATCACGCGCCGCGTGCTTTCGGGAATGGTGGTGAAGTCGAACGCGTCGGCCCGTTCGATATCGCCAAGCGCGATACGGTGTACCGAGGCGACTTCTTCCGGGTTCGGCGCGATTGCGGCGCTCGCGTCCGCCCATACCACCACCGGCGTGATGAGATAGCCGGAGCGCGTGGGATAATCGTCGAGAAGACCCAGAACATTTTGTTCGCGGAGATCGAGGCCGAGTTCCTCGTGCAACTCGCGCAACGCCGCCGTAACCTGTGTTTCGCCCTCGTCGCAGCGCCCGCCCGGCAATGCCCATTGACTGCTGTGGGCGCGCAGCCCCGCAGCGCGCAGGGTCAACAGGACGGCCGTTCCGCCTGCCGCATCATCGGCCTCGGTGAGCGCGATGGCGACGGCGGCCGGTTTCAGCGCAAGCGCGGGTTCGCTGGCCGGCAGTCGCGCAAACGCCGCACAACGCTCTGCGATATTCCGCCGGGTGGCATGGTCGAATGGCCTGGTCATCCCGCTTGACTACAACACGTCAGCGATTGATGAAATGTCCACGAGACCTGAATTCTTCGCGGAAGACTGGAAAGACCTGACATGACCGACAAGGCCACGGAGAAACTCAAATCCTCCGGATGGACCATCGTTGACACCACCGGGTTTCTTCATCTGGTCGGGCCTTTATGGCAACGGGTTGTCAATACCGAGCACGAATATGCGCTGGTCGCGCAGGACAAGCACCACAACCGCCGCGGCCTGGTGCAGGGCGGGCTGTTGATGACGTTCGCGGACCGCACCTGCGGCATGACCGCGCGATACGTATCGGGCCGGCCGACGCTGGCCACCGTCCAGCTCGACACACACTTCGTCGATTCCGGCAAGATCGGCGAAATTTTGATGTCCAGGCCGCGCGTGGTGCGCACCACCCGCAGCCTGATTTTCGTGGCCACGGAGGTAACCGTCGGCGACCGCTGTATCGTCATGGCCAGCGGTGTGTTTAAGATACTGAAGAACGAGACGTAGCGCCGCGCCCGACATTGCGAACGCAGCGATGAAACAGACCCTGTCATTCCGGGATGGTGCGCTAGCACCAGACCTCAGATGTGCAATTGCACATCGGGGAATCTCGAGATTCCGGGTTCGATGCTTCGCATCGCCCCGGAATGACTGCGCGTAAAATGACTGCGCATAATAAAAGGATTTGACCGATGCAATATCGTCAACTCGGCCGCAGCGGCCTGAAAATCTCGCCGATGTGCCTGGGCACCATGATGTTCGGCGGGCCAACCGATGAGGCAACGTCGACGCGGATCGTTGCCAAAGCGCGCGAGGCCGGCATCAATTTTATCGATACCGCGGACGCCTATTCAAAAGGCAATTCCGAACAGGTGGTAGGTCGCGCCATTTCCAACAGCCGCCAGAACTGGGTGCTCGCCACAAAACTCGCCAATGCCATGGGTGACGATCCCAATCACGGCGGACTGTCGCGGCGCTGGATGCTGCAAGCCGCCGACGAAAGCCTGAAGCGGCTCGGCACCGACTACATCGACATCTATTATCTGCACAAGGAAGATCATTCGACGCCGCTGGACGAGACCGTGCGCGCGATGGGCGAACTGATCCGCCAAGGCAAGGTACGCTATTTCGGCGTCTCGAATTACCGCGCGTGGCGGGTCGCCGAAATCTGCAGCATCTGCGATCGCCTCGGCATCGACCGCCCGATCGTCAGCCAGCCCTATTACAATGCCATGAATCGCATGCCTGAAGTGGAGCACTTCCCGGCCTGCGGTTTCTATGGCCTCGGCCTCGTGCCCTACAGCCCGCTGGCGCGCGGCGTGCTGACCGGCAAATACCGCCCCGACGCGCCGCCCGACAAGGACACCCGCGCCGGCCGCAACGACACCCGCATGATGCAGACCGAGTGGCGGCCGGAGTCGCTGCAACTGGCGCAGCAGATAAAGCAGCATGCCGAGGCGAAGGGGATCACCGCCGGGCAATTCGCGGTGTCGTGGGTGTTGAACAGCTCGTTCGTCAGCGCCGTGATCGCGGGCCCGCGCACCGAAGAGCAATGGGACGACTATTTGCGCGCGCTGGATTATCGCTTTACCGCCGAAGACGAAGCGCTGATCGACCGGCTGGTGACCAGCGGCCATCCCTCGACGCCCGGTTACAACGATCCGGCGTACCCGATCGAAGGGCGAAGGCCGCGGACAGCGGGGTGAAGAAAATCGTGGCTATTCGGACTGAAAGGGCGCACCGTGATTCCGGTTCGCCTCATGCGCCGGATGCTGGGCTGTGTTCCGAGGCTGCGAACAGACGATTTGCAAAAAAGCTGACGAAAGCGCGCGAAAGCGATTCAATTCTGATTGAATCGCTCAGAGCCCGCGCCAACTCGAGGATGGTGAGCTTGACGAGGTCGCGACGCGAAACGGTGACATTCAGGCATCCGTTCCGGATCAAGGGCATCGAACGCCAGCTGCAGGCGGGAGCCTACGAAGTCGTGACCGACGACGAGTTGATCGAGGGCCTGTCGTTTCCCTGCTTCCGCCGCGTCGCCACCATGATCATGGTTCCCGGCGCTCCGCCGCACCACCAGTCGATCGAGATGCTTTCCATCACTTCGGTCGATCTTGCCGACGCGCAGCAGGCCGACGCGGTCGCATCGCGATGAACCATCATCCTACGCCCATCCAAACCACTCGCTGCGCTCATCACTAATGCCAACGCCTCACAGTCAAGGAATCTCCATGCAAATACTTTCCGCTCGTCACGTCAAAACCGAAGAGTCGCTGCGTCTCGGTGTCGTCTCCGGCTGGTACAGCACCAAGGTGAGCGGCACCTTCGTCACCGGCCCCCACACCACGCAGGAAGATTGCCTTTCGAAAATTGCCGAGCTCAATCCGGCACCGGTCAAGAAGAAGTTCTGACAGCAAGGAGGTTCACGATATGGCGCTCACCCAGGGCAGCTTTCAGGAATACGACTTCAACCGGATGGTCGTGCTGTTCACGATGAAGAATGACGAGGCCAGCGTCGCCTGCGCCATCTCGACCGACGCGATGGACCAGCTTGAGGGTTCGTCGCGAACGCCGGCGGCGCAGCGCGAGCAGCAATTCCTGCGATTGCGCGACCGCATCGAGGCGCGCGCGGCGCGGAAATTCAGCGATGTCGAGCTGGAGGGCAACCCGCCGGGCGTGATCCTGCGCGCGATCGATTTTCGCGCGCCGCTGAAATGATCGGGCGAAGCCTCTCCGGGGCGGGATCGCCGCTCCGGCACTAACAGAGGATGTCGTCTGACATCCGAAACGATTTAGCGCCTTCGCTCCGGTGCATCCGGAATCCCGATGCAGGTGGTGGTGCCGTCGGTTTCCCGGGCGACGCTGCTGCAGGGAACGGCCTTCACCGTTTTTGTGGAAATGCCGTCGCTGGCAACCACGTCCCGGCCGGTTTGCGTCCCTGGATTCAACGGGCCGCCCGGCTCCGGAACAACGTCGGGGCCCGGAGACCCTGCTGGCGCGACCCCGACGGTCGAAGCCGAGGGAACCGTTCCCTGTTGGGCAAATCCTGCCAGTGGTAGCATGGTAACCGCGACTGCCGCGATAAGGGCGATCCTGCGCATTGGAGCCTCCTATGGATACAGCCATAGAATGGAAATGGCCCCGCAAAAGTTCAACCTGAAGCAGCGATTTTGCCGCCCAGGCATGCCGATAGCCGTGCGATTTTGCAATGAGAGGCTTTTCCGCGAACGTTCAAGCAGTCAGTCGATCCGGCACGACCTGCCACCAATCACAGATCAACTTCTGCCGCTTCTTGAACTGGACCGAAAGATCGGCGAACGGCCGTT
>DATHHQ010000308.1:0-3259 GCA_035490095.1 Bradyrhizobium sp. | reverse complement strand
AAAACTTCTTCTGCAAGCTCAAGGAATTCAAGCGGATCGCCATGCGTGCCGACAAAACTGACATCAGCTTCGAAGCAATGATCAATCTCACCGCCGCCGTAATAAATTCAAGATGAATCCAAACAGACCCTAGAGCATGATGCATTGGAGTTGGATCGATTCGCCGTGAGCGCGAAGCACTAACGATCTCGCGTCCCGGACGCAGCGCAGCGCCTCATAAGCGCGTTCACGCGCGTCTTCGACACGCTATGGGCGGTACACCGCGGAGCCCAGACACAAAATCGCGAAAACAACCCCATGCAAAGTAGAATGGGCCCCCGCTCGCAGCGCTCGTGCGGCTTGCGTCCCGGGCACGAAAAGAAAATGGTCCGTCGTCACGGCCCCAACCTAGTCTCATCCCGCTCTAGTGCCGCTCCCAGAGCGATGACAGTGCGGTAGGAGCCAAGGCGATATTGCGATAGCCAGCAGCACGGCGGTGACGGGTCGCACAACGAACATTCGTGGATCCCCCGTCTGGAGACCCAGGCCGATCCACAATGCAAAGCTGTTTATGGTCGACTCGCGGCGGCGCCGTCATTGCTGATGTCGGCCGCCGTGCCCGTCCCGCCCTCCTGGCCATCCGATCCCAACGACACGATCTCGTAGGGCCCGCGCTCGGCGGGAGCGCGGTAAACGTAGATATGCCCCCACGGATCGGCTGGCACGGCGCCGGTCTTGAGATAGGGTCCGTTCCAAATCGTCGTATTGCCGGGTCTCTGTGCCAGAGCCGTAAGACCTTCGCCGACGGTCGGATACCGGCCAACGTCGAGATAAAACAGGTCGAGCGAGCTGGCGAAGCTCTCGATCTGGAGTTTGGCCGCCTTGACTTTGGATTCCCCAAGATAATTGAGCACGCGGGGACCCACCAAGCCCATGATCAACCCGATGATTGCGATTACGACGAGCATCTCGACCAGGGTAAAGCCCGCCTCGGCCCGTCGATCGGCACGGCGGCCTCTGTTTACTGCGCGCAGTGTCATCTATCCTCTCCCTACCACGCCATTGTCAAACCCGCATGGCCGTCGGTTAGCGCGCGGACGTCACGCGCAGCACTTCGGGCGCCGCGGTCATCCCTATCCGGCATTTTTCCACAGCGTCGTCCAACATCGTCGTCATACCTGAGCGAATGGCAGCGCCGTCGATGAGCGAGGCGTCGGCTTGAGCGCCGACCAAAGGCCTGACCTCATCGGTCAGCTCCAGCAATTCAAAAATCCCGGCACGCCCGCGATAGCCGGTGCCGCCGCAGCGTTCGCAGCCAACCGGGCGATATATCGTCTCGCCGGCTGCAAAACCCAGAATCCGATAACGCGGATCGGCGACAATATCCGGTTCGGTCAGCTGATGCGTGCTCTTGCAGCCGTCGCAGAGGATGCGGACCAACCGCTGGGCAATGACCGCGCGCAACGTCGACCGCAGCAGAAATCCCTCGACGCCGAGATCCAAAAGGCGCGGCACAGCCGCAGCCGCGGTCTCGGTGTGGAGCGTTGACAGCACGAGATGGCCGGTCAATGCCGCGTGGATGGCGATCTTTGCGGTTTCGCTGTCGCGTATTTCACCGACCATAATGACATCAGGATCCTGGCGGACGAACGCGCGCATCGCCGTGGCAAAGGTCAGCCCGATCGCCGGTTTGACCTGCGACTGGTTGATGCCCGGAATCTCGTATTCGACGGGATCCTCGATGGTAAGGATCTTTCGCGTCGGCTCGTTCAGGATCGACAGCATGGTCGCGAGCGTCGTGGTCTTTCCGCTTCCGGTCGGGCCCGTGATCAGGATCAGCCCATGCGGCAGGGCCAACAGACGGCGCAACGTCGCTTCGTCGCGGCCGAACAATCCGATCTTGTTCAAATCGAGCAAGCCGCGATCGCGAGGCAGCAGGCGGATTACGACGCTCTCGCCGTGCTGCGTCGGCATGGTGGCGATGCGGATATCGATCTCAACCCGTCCGACCCGCGCCCGTGCGGCGCCGTCTTGAGGCAGCCGGCGTTCCGCGATGTTAAGTCCGGCCAGGATTTTGATACGGGAGACGACGGCCTGCGGCGGCGCATCGCCTGGAAACGGCACGGCGCGGAGGATCCCGTCAACCCGCATTCGCACGACAAGCGCGGTCCGGAATGGCTCGATGTGGATGTCGCTCGCTCGCAGCTCCATGGCGCGCTCAAGCAAATCGTTGACGGCCCGGACCACGGGAGCCCCGCTCGCCAGATCGCGCAGGCTGTCGATGTCGTCGTCGCCGGAGCGGTGTTCCGGCTCATCAACGTCTACCGCTCCTGTCGTGCGTTCATCGAGTCGCAATTCCAGAACCGTGGCGATGTCGTCGAAGGATGCAACGGCGACCGCGACGGAACGTCCACAGACGATCTCCGCTGCTCTGATCGCGGCGCCGTCGGCCGGGTCCGACACCGCCAAGCCAAAGCCTTCGCCCCCCACGCGAAACGGAAACACCGAAGATTCTCGCAAAAATCGCGGCGAGAAATGCTCAACCGCTCCGACAACATTCATCAATTCCTGGAGGCCGAGTCGCGGCAACCTCCAGAAGCTCGCCGCTTCATCGGCGAACTTTCCGGCCGGCAGTTCCGATTTCTCCCATATTTCCCGGAGGCCGTTTCCGGGCGCCGCTTCCACGGAGCTGACGCCTCGCAATTTCACCCTCGCGGCATCCGGTATTCGTTCGAGCAAATGCAGGCGAAATTGCTCTACCGAGTGCTTTGAGGTCGCAACCGTCACGCCCTCCACTGCCGGTGACCTTGCACGGCTTGGAACCGACTTCGACATGTTGCTACTTCGCTCCGCCGCTTCACATATTTGCGGGTTTGAAATTAAACGTCATGCCGGTTTCGACCTCAACCGGACGTCCTTGCCTGACATAGGATTTGAATTTCCACTGACGCAAGGCCTCCTCGATGTTTCGCCGTTGCGCCGCCGAGGCGCGTATCACGTGAACATGCTTCACACTGCCGTCCGTCGCCACGACCATTCGCACCGGGATCGATACGGCCTTCGCGCCGACGTCATCAGGCTCCACCCGGTGTACAACGTTCTCGGAGGTCGCATAGTCCCTGAGGCATTCCGGAACGGAATCGGACGTTTTTTTCCGAACCGACGCGAGATTGTCGAGCGACCTCACCAGACTCGCCAGAAATTCGGGATCTTGGCTGGTTAGATTGAACGTCAGCACGTGGCAGCGAATCTCGATCGCGATCATTGAGCGAAAAAGTCC
>DATHHQ010000307.1:0-12503 GCA_035490095.1 Bradyrhizobium sp. | reverse complement strand
GTGGTGACCTATGACCGCGTGACGTCGCTGCCATCAGCTTCACCGGTTGCTTTGGTGGACATGGCGGGGAATAGCGAGTTGCGCGCCACGCTGCACCGGCATTTTGGCGACCAGATGAAATACTCAGGACGCATCGGGCTCACCCATCGCAGCTCATCGCCCGACGAGCCGGAATTGCCGGGCGCCAGCCCGTCATGGTTCTCCGCGCCCGACCAGATTGGCAAGCGTGCCAAAGAATGGGGCCCGGGCGGCATCGATCAGCGTTTCGGCGCGGCTTGGTCGGGCTTTGCCCCGATGCTTGACCGATGGCTCAAAATAACCGAGGGCCGCGGGCCGGCGGCGGTGAAGCAAGTCTATCTCGATACATTGAACGGCCGCGTGCCGCCGGAACAGGGGCACATGCTGTCGCTGGCGGAGTGAGCGGACGACGCTGCGCACGCTTCGCGACACACCCCGTCTCCACGCAACGGACATCGATGCGTCAGTTGTTTGGCGCATCGTATCTCTGCTCGATATGGAACGACTTCGCCGTGATCAGCCACGCGCTGTTGACGTGATGGTACGAGAGGTAGTCGAGATACAGAAACGTATCGATCCTGACGCGAACCTTTACCAGCGCCTGGGTGGGAGACGCGAAATCCACCAGCAGCAGCTCCTGTTGGCGCGGGGTGTTCCTGGACTTCGGCGAGGGCCCGGCAGCGAGTGCGTTCTTGAATTCTTGCGCCGACAACAGACGCAAACTTCCATCCCGCAATCCGTGCAATTGGGCGCTCGGCGCGAATACATCGCCAAAGCGTGACACGTCACCGTCAAACATCAGGTCGAAGTAGCGCTCAACGGCGTCAAGCAGGGAATGGTAGCTGGCATGGTCGGGCATCACGGGCTCACTGGATTTTCGAGGGCTGATGCCGTCATCGTGGCACGCGATCCGAAGGCATGTCCTTGCGAAAGACGCTGAGATCGGCGATAAAAACGCAATACTGTGCCTTTTTTGACCTGAAGACTTCGGTGATATGCCAAAACCTGATCTTGATCCCGCCGACTGCCGGATTGTTGCCGAACTGCAGGCCAATGGGCGTTTGAGCAACGTCGAACTGGCCGACAAGATCGGTTTGTCGCCATCGCCATGCCTGCGTCGCGTCAAGCGCCTGGAGCGCCAGGGGTACATTGAAGGTTATCGGGCAGCCTTGCGGCGCGAGCGCATCGGGCTCGGCTTCTCGGTCTTTATCGGCGTCAAGATCGACGGGCATACCAACGAGCGCGCGCTGCAGTTCGAGAAAGCCGTCGTTGCGATGCCCGAGGTTGTTGCGTGCCACCTCGTTTCCGGTGAGGCGGATTACTTCCTCGAGGTCGTGGTACCCGATCTCGCTGACTATCAGCGCTTTCTGGTCGGCAAACTCCTTAATCTGCCGATCGTGCGTGAGGTACGCAGCAACATTGCCATTCAGACGCTCAAGGCCGGCGCGCCTTTGCCGCTCGCACACTTCGAAATGGAGCAGCCGCAAACCCCCGTGCAGCCGGAACGGGGCGGGCTGCGAAGATAGCCCGGCCAGGCCCGATTGAGCCCGCCCTTTCTGCGTGACCCCAAACGGTATAGGCTTGATACCTAGGGAAACGCCGCACAGACGGCCGGTGCGAGAAAAGCGAATGCTGGACAGAACCGATGATATTTCGATCGCCACGGAAAACTGGCTGGCGCAATTCGAAACCGCGCTGACCACGCGCGACCAAGCCCTTCTCAAGACCCTGTTTCATCCCGACAGCTATTGGCGCGATGTGCTGGCGCTAAGCTGGAACATCCAGACCCTCAACGGCGCCGATGCCATCCTGACAGAATTGAAAGCCCAGGCAGGGCGCGCCCGGCCCGCCGGTTTTGCGATCGATCCCGATCGGGCCGCGCCGCGCAAGGTGATGCGCGCCGGCACCAACGCCATCGAAGCGATCTTCAAGTTTGAAACGGCGCAAGGCCGCGGCAGCGGGATTCTGCGGCTGGCTCCGGATGCCGGCGACAGCGACACCATCAAAGCCTGGACGCTGCTCACGGCGCTCGACGAATTGAAAGGTTTTGAAGAGCAACTCGGAATATCGCGGCCCCGCGGCCACGCCTATTCGCGCGATTTTCGCGGCCCCAACTGGCTCGACCTGCGGAAAGCCGCGGCCGAATATGGCGACCGCGATCCGGCCGTTGTGGTGGTCGGCGGCGGACAGTCCGGACTTTGCATCGCCGCGCGGCTGAAGCAATTGCAGGTCGACACGCTGATCGTGGACCGCGAGGCGCGCATCGGCGACAACTGGCGCAATCGCTACCATGCGCTGACGCTGCATAACCAGGTGCAGGTCAATCACCTGCCCTACATGCCGTTTCCACCGAACTGGCCGACCTACATTCCCAAGGACAAGCTGGCCAACTGGTTCGAGACCTATGTCGAAAGCATGGAGCTCAACTACTGGACCGGTACCGAGTTCGAAAGTGGCAGCCATGATGAAAAGGAAGAACGCTGGACCGTGGTGTTGCGCCGGGCCGACGGCAGCAAGCGCACGATGCATCCGCGGCATGTCGTGCTGGCCACCGGCGTCAGCGGGATTCCGAGTGTGCCCGATATTCCCAGCCTGAAAAACTTCGCCGGCACCATCCTGCATTCCAGCCAATATAACGACGGTGAGGAATGGCAACGCAAAAAGGCCTTGGTGATCGGCACCGGCAACAGCGGCCACGATATCGCGCAGGACCTGCATTCGAGCGGCGCCGATGTGACGATGGTTCAGCGCAGTTCGACGCTGGTCGTCAGCATCGAGCCGTCGGCGCAACTGGTCTACGCGCCGTATAACGAGGGCACGCTGGAGGACAACGATCTCATCGCGACCTCGATGCCGCTGGCGTTGGCCAGGAAAAGCCATGCGATGGTGACCGAGCACTCGAAACGGCTGGACCAGGAATTGCTCGATGGCCTCGCGCGCGCAGGCTTCAAGCTCGATTTCGGCGACGGCAACACCGGCTGGCAGTTCAAATATCTCACCCGCGGCGGCGGCTACTACTTCAATGTCGGCTGCTCCGATCTGATCGTCAAAGGCGAGATCGCCCTGAAGCAATTTTCCGATATCGAGGGTTTTGTCGCCGACGGCGCGCGGATGAAGAGCGGCGAGACGCTTGCCGCCGATCTGATCGTGCTGGCGACCGGATACAAACGCCAGGAAGAACTGGTTCGGAAACTGTTCGGCGAGAAGGTCGTCGATCGCATCGGCCCGATCTGGGGGTTTGGCGAGACCCAGGAGTTGCGCAACATGTATACGCGCACCCGCCAGCCCGGCCTGTGGTTCATCGCCGGCGGCCTCGCGCAATGCCGGATCAACTCGAAATACCTCGCGTTGCAGATCAAGGCGGTCGAGGAAGGGTTGTTGCCGCGGGTTGCGCGCGCGGCAGAGACGGATGCCGCGTGTGTGTGAATTACAGAATCCCGTCATTCCGGGCGCGCGAAGCGCGAACCCGGAATCTCGAGATTCCGGGTCTGGTCCTTGCGGACCATCCCGGAATGACCGCAACATCAGGGAGAACCACATGCCGACCATTCTCGGCTCGGACGAGCATCGCTACCGCGTCATGGAGAATTGGGCGAAGCTGCCCGACGGCTGGAACCTGACCGACGTCGCCTCCGTCGCGGTCGACAGCAAGGACCGCGTCTACGTCTTCAATCGCGGCGCCCATCCTATGGTGGTGCTCGACCGCCTGGGCAATTTCATCACAAGCTGGGGCGAAGGCCTGTTCAATCGCGCGCATGGGCTGCACATCGACGCCGACGACAATCTCTATTGCACCGATGATGGCGACCACACGGTGCGCAAGTGCTCGGCCGACGGCAAGGTGCTGCTGACGATCGGCATCCCGAACAAGCCGGCGCCGTTCATGAGCGGCGAACCGTTTCACCGCTGCACCCACACGGCGCTGTCGCCGAAGGGCGAGATCTACGTGTCGGACGGCTACGGCAATGCCTGCGTCCACAAATATACGCCTGACGGCAAACTGCTGAAAACCTGGGGCGAGCCCGGCACCGATCCGGGCCAATTCAACATCGTCCACAACATCGTCACGGACCAGGATGGTTGGGTGTATGTGGCCGACCGCGAGAACCACCGCGTGCAGGTGTTCGACGGCAACGGCAAGTACGAGGCGCAGTGGAATAATCTGCACCGGCCCTGCGCGCTGCATTGCTGCGGCGGCAAGCAGCCTAACTTCATCATCGGCGAGCTCGGCCCCGGCATGCCGGTGAACCTGAAAGCGCCGAATTTGGGCCCGCGCCTCAGCATCATTGATTCAAAAGGAAAGCGTATCGCGCGGCTCGGCGGCGAGAATGGTCCCGGCCTCGAGACCGGCAAATTTCTCGCGCCGCACGGCATCGCGCTGGATTCGAAGGGCGACATCTATGTCGGCGAAGTCGGCGTCACCAACTGGAAGACCAGCTTTCCAGATACGCCAATGCCGGCGGTGGTCCGCTGCCTGCAGAAGCTGGAAAAAATCTAGCGTGAAGCACGCTCACGCCGGCGCGTTGGAGAGCAGCCCTTCTCTGACCGCGGCCAATCCCCGGTTCGCCAGACGTTCGGCGGCACCGGGATCATGCGTCGGCAGATACACGGTTGGACGGGACTGGGTGAAGCGCCGGATCGCCGCAAGCGTCCCGCTGGCGACCTGCTCATTCGCGCTGACGCCGTCGAGCTTGCCGGCGAGCATCAGTTCCTCGTTATAGGAGGTGTCGCCGGCCAGAAAATACGTGATCTCGCTGGCCTGAACGATGATGGAGATATGATCCGCGGTGTGGCCGGGCGTCGAGACTGCGATGACGTCGCCCGCTTCTGTCAACCGGCGGCTCTTGGCGAAGGGACCAGACGGTTCGGCTGCCAGATTGAGCGGCTTCGGATCGAACCAGGACGGCCATCGATGCGGAAGATAACCGCGCATGCGGCCGACATATCCGCTTGCGGTCTGCAGTTCGCCGGGCGCGACCAGGATTTCACTGTTCGGAAAGTGCGCAAGGCCGCCGTCATGGTCCATATGCAAATGGGTGAGCACGACGCGTTTCACATCGCGCGGCCCGATGCCGAGCGCCTGCAGCTGCGGACCGATCTCCTGTTCACGGTCGATGCGGAACCCGACTTCCCACCGGACATAAGGGTGAAGCGACTTGCCGGATTCGAGCAGATGCGCACCCTGCCCGGTGTCGACCACGATGATGCCTTCCGGATGATCGATGACCCATGCGTAAGTCGGCAGCCAGCCGGTCCAGTTCCGGTCGGTAAAAATCGCAAGCCGCCGCGGCAGGCCGTGCCCCTGCCCCTCGACCTGCGCGGTCTTGATCCGGACGAACCCGGTCTGAATGGCGAGGACCTTCATGACGGCCAAGAACCAGTTAAATGCGCCGATTTCGCGATGCTAGATCATGATCCGATTAGATTGAATCGGATCATGATCTCATCCTTTTGTTGGAGCATTGATCTTTTCGGAAAACCGGTTCCCACTTTTCCGGATCATGCTATCCGAGGGCGGGCCTGCCGAAAAGCCCCGCTCTTCATTCCGCCTTGATGTTGGATGCCTTGATGATCGGCCACCATCGTTCCGATTCGGCCTTCTGGAACGCGCGCAGGGCTTCGGGCGATTGCTGCGCGAGCGGCGTGATCTCGATACCGAGTTCATCGAAGCGCTTGCGCACCATTGGCTCCGCAAGAACCTGCACCATCGTGGCATTCAGCTTGGCGATGATATCCTTCGGCGTGTCCTTCGGCACCCAAAGTCCATACCAGAGCGAGGCAAAGAAGCCGCGAAGGCCCGCCTCGTCCGCCGTCGGAATATCCGGTGACGAGGGCAACCGCGTCCGGCCAGTGATCGCGTAAGGCTTGACGCTTCCGGCGCCGACCAGCGATTTGAAATTCGACGACGGCTCGATCATGAAATCGATCTGTTCCGCCAGGAGATCCTGCATGGCCGGCGCGTTGCCGCGATACGGCACGAATTGAAACCTGGTTCCGGTCTCCTTCTGAAACGAGATTCCGGTGAGATGACCCGTCGCGCCGACGCCGGCGATGCCTACCGACGCCTTGTCCGGATTGGCCTTGAGATACCCGATCAGCCCTTTCAGATCTTCCGCCGGCAGGCTCTTCTTGCCGACAATCAAAAGCGGTTCGCTGCCGATTTGAATGACCGGCTCGAGATCTTTCAACAGATCGAACTGAAGAGCGTAGAGCCCGCCGGTCAGCATATGCGTGGTCGAGGTGCCGATGCTCAGCGTATAGCCGTCGGGCGCCGCGCGAACGGCACGGCCGACGCCGAGACTGCCGGCAGCACCGGCAACGTTCTCGATGATTACGGGTTGACCCAGAATTCCGCGCATACGCTCGCCCAGAAAGCGAGCCAGGGTGTCGGTCGCGCCCCCGGCGGGGAACGGCACGATCATGGTAATCGCGTGCGTCGGATAGCCCTGCGCCGCGGCCATGCCGGTCCCTGCGAGGCCAACAAGGGCCGCGACCATAACCGTCAGCAATCTACGCATGTGGCCCTCCGCGCTGTGCTTATGCAGTGCACGTTAACCCGTGCTTTTCGCTCTTTCGCTACTTCGAGGCGCCGCGCCGGCTGCGAAACGTGCCTGGGGAACCGATTTAGCGGTCTTCACGCCGACCGCGCAATCCGGTCGCAAACGAGCTCAGCGGCGGATAAGCCCCCCAACGCTCTTCACAATCCCGTCACGCTGCCTGTAGTATGTCAACTCATGCTGCTTCGCAGCTGATCCGAAGGCTCGCGTACTCCGCAAAAGCGGGTACCGGTTTTGCGAAAAGAGTACGCGCAAGTTATAACTGGGGGCATTTCTTGCGGCAAACCGGTTTCCACGCTGCCGGATGATGCTCTGGAGGCGTTACTTGAACGCACATGTCTCGCAAGGTGGTTGGCCGGTGCTGGTGCTGAATGCGGACTTCCGGCCGCTCAGTTATTATCCGCTGTCTCTTTGGTCGTGGCAGGACGCGATCAAGGCGGTGTTCCTCGACCGCGTCAATATCGTTGAGCACTACGACCGCGCGGTGCGCAGCCCCTCCTTCGAGATCCAGCTGCCGAGCGTGGTGTCGCTGAAATCCTTCGTCAAGCCAACCACGCATCCCGCCTTCACCCGGTTCAACGTGTTCCTGCGTGACCGCTTCGTCTGCCAGTACTGCTCGGCCAACGACGATCTCACCTTCGATCACATCATTCCGCGCAGCAAGGGCGGCCAGACCACCTGGGAAAACGTCGTCGCCGCATGTTCGCCGTGCAACCTGCGCAAGGGCAACCTGACGCCGCAGCAGGCGCGGATGTTTCCGCGGCAACCCCCGTTCGCGCCGACGGTGCATCAGCTGCACCGCAACGGCCGGCTGTTCCCGCCGAACTATCTGCACGATAGCTGGCTGGATTATTTATACTGGGATACCGAGCTCGATCCGTAGGGTTTGCCCGCGGATTTTGTCGCTGCCTCTCAGGCGAAAAATGTATTCGCCAAATCAGGTCCAGGTTCAGGTCAAGGACATGTCCAGCGGCGGCGCGACATTGTCCGGCAGCGGGCTGACATAGGGCGTGCGGGCGGTGCGCTTCTTGAGGTCGGCCTTGGCGGCGACAATCAGGTCCGGCTCGTTAAGCGCCTTGACGCCGAGCCCCGCCATGGCCTTGGCGGCCTGCACCATGGCCTTGTGGGCGGCCGGGCTCTTGCCCTGCGCGACGATCTGCCAGGTGTGGAACGGGGTGCCGATGGCGACCGTCGGCGCATGAACCTGAACAGTCGGAACCACCCAGCTCACGTCGCCCACATCGGTCGAGCCGATCAGAGGGTTGCGCTTGGCGTCCAGCGGCACGATGAAATCGGCCAGCGGGCGCTCGGTGGGATCCATGCCGATCGCATGATAGACGGCAGCGATGTCCTTCTCGGTCAGGGTGGAGCGGATTTTCGCGGCGAATTCCTCGTCCGCCTCGTCGAAACGCGGGGGACCGAGATCCTCCATGATCCGGTGAAGGGTTTGCTCGAGCGGGGTGTTGGGCAAGACATTGGAGACGGCGGAAATGATCCGCATCTCCATTTTGGTTTCGGTCATGAGCGCCGCGCCCTGCGCGATCTTGCCAACGCGCTCCACCAACTCGTTCATGCCGGGCAGATCGCGGGCGCGGATGGAATAGCGCACGCGGGCGTGGGCCTGCACCACATTGGGGGCAATGCCGCCGGTGTCGAGCAAAGCATAGTGGACGCGGGCGTCGCTTGGCATGTGCTCGCGCATGTAGTTGACGCCGACATTCATCAGCTCCACCGCATCGAGAGCGCTGCGGCCCAGATGGGGCGAGGCCGCGGCATGCGAGGCTCGCCCGGTGAAGATGAAATCGGCGCGCGTGTTTGCCAGCGAAGGCGTTACCGCCACTTCCCAGAAGCTGGACGGGTGCCAGGTGATGGCGATGTCAGCGTCATCGAAGGCGCCTGAGCGCACCATGAAGGTTTTCGCGGCACCGCCCTCCTCGGCGGGGCAGCCATAATAACGCACGCGCCCCGGCATCTTGTGCGCAGCCAGCCAATCCTTCACGGCCGTGGCGGCGAGCAGCGCGGCCGAGCCCAGGAGATTGTGGCCGCAGCCGTGGCCATGGCCTCCCACCTCGAGCGGACGAGGCTCCGCCACATCCGCCTCCTGGCTTAGACCGGGCAGAGCATCGTATTCGCCGAGGAAGGCGATGACCGGGCCACCCTCACCCCATTCGCCCATCACGGCCGTGGGAATGCCTGCGACATTCTCAGCGATGCGGAAACCCTGATGGCGCAGTTCGGCCAGATGTTCGGCGGAGGAGCGCGCCTCGGTGTAGCACACCTCGGGCATCGCCCAGACCTTGTCGCTCAAGGCGATGAAACGCGGCTTGATCGCGTCAACGCCAAGCCAAATGTCGCTGCGGTTGTCCATCCCGTCCCCGATCCCTGTGAGAGTGAAATCGTTATCAGCTTCACCACACCCCGCCTAGCGCCGCTCGGAGCACCAGCCATGCGGCCGGCGCGAAGGATATGCGTCGACGATCGCGGATTCGCCTTGTCGAACGGTACAACACGTCTTTCAAGACGGCCGTCGGAGGCATGGATTGCCGCAGCAGTCCGGCGCGCATCTTGACTCACAACGGTTCCTGTTGGTGATGTGCCTTTCGTCGCGACGTGCCACCTCGAAGCACAAGAGCGGCATTAAGACGCCCTGTAACGGATACGCTCGCATGCTGATTCCCATCGCCGACGTGCCGCACTGGTATGCCGAACGCAAGCCGAAGGACACGGTTGCGGTCAGCCACGGCAACGACACGCTGACCTGGGAGCAGCTCGAGCGCGGCGCCAACCGCCGCGCCCGCGCCTTTGCCGAAAGGGGTGTAAAACCCGGCGATTTCGTCGCCATCGGTCTCCCCAACAGCAATATTTTTTTCGAGACCACCTTTGCGGTGTGGAAGTGCGGTGCGACACCGACGTCGCTGTCCTGGCGGCTGCCGCGCGGCGAAGCCGCTGCAGTGCTGGAAATTCTCAAACCGACCTTGGTGGTCGGTGGCGAAGCCGACTGGAATGCACCGAATTCGGTGCCCGCCGATTTCAAGCCGGAAGGCGTGTCGGACGAACCGCTGAACAGCCCGGTGGCGCGTTACTGGAAGGCGATGACCAGCGGCGGCTCGACCGGACGGCCCAAGGTGATCCTCGACCATCAGCCCGCGGTCCTCGATACATCAGCCGAAGCCTCGCTCGGAATCTCGCGCGGCATATCGCTGCTCAACCCCGGCCCGCTCTATCACAACGCACCGTTTATCCTGTCGCATTTCGGGCTGTTCGCGGGCGGGCGCGTCACCGGCATGGTGAAATTCGATGCCGAGGAGGCGCTGCGCCTGATCGCCGCAAATCGGGTGCAGTGGGTCAATTTCGTGCCGACCATGATGCATCGGATCTGGGCGCTGCCGGAGGCGGTGCGCAACGCCTACGACCTGTCGAGCCTGCAGATCGTGTTTCACATGGCGGCTCCAATGCCGCCATGGCTGAAGGAAAAATGGATCGAATGGCTGGGGCCGGAGCGAATCTACGAACTCTATGGCGGCACCGAGCGGCAGGGCGCGACCGTGATTTCCGGCGTCGAATGGCTCGCACACAGGGGTTCGGTCGGCAAAATCGGCGAAACCTCAAGCTTGAGGATCATCGGCGAGGACGGCAACGATGTCCCGCCCGGCGAGACCGGCGAAATCTATTTCCTGCCCAACGACGGCCCGGGCAGCACCTATCACTATCTCGGCGCCGCGCCGAAGCGCCGTCCCGACGGCTGGGAATCACTTGGCGACATCGGCCGGCTCGATGCCGACGGCTATCTCTATCTCGGCGACCGGCTCGCCGACATGATCCTGCGCGGCGGCGCCAACATCTATCCGGCCGAGGTCGAGGCCGCGGTGGCGGCACATCCCGACGTGCGCTCCTGCGTCGTGGTGGGCCTGCCCGATGAAGAATTCGGGCAACGCGTGCACGCCATCCTCGAGCTTGACGCGACCACCGACGCGCAGGCGGTTGCCGACGGCATGGGCGAATTTCTCAGCCAGCGGCTCAGCCGCTACAAGCATCCGGAAAGTTTTGAGATCGTCAGCGTCGGCCCGCGCGACGATTCCGGCAAAGTCCGCCGCACGCTATTGCGCGACGAGCGCGCGGCGTGGCTGAAGGAAGGCCGCGCATTCCAGATGATGCCGCCGCGTGATCAGGCAAAGCGAGCTGAGTAAGCGGCCGGAGCGGGCCGCGCGCAGGGCGAGGTTTCAAGATGATACATCCTGAGGTAGGATGGCGCCGATTGACGCAAGCGCGATCTCGCGCTCAATCGAACCGCAGGGGAAAAGATGTCTTTTCGCGAGGATAATGCTGACTACGAAGCCTGGCTGGGCAAGCAGTGCGACGTCGTCACCAAAGACGTCGACTACAAGCATCACCGGATGAAGAAGAGCGCCTTTACATTCTTGAGGGCGACCTATTTCCGCTGGGCCAGGAAAATCGGCGACTGGTGTCCGAAATTGATGGACGCGACG
Organism: Bradyrhizobium sp.; assembly: GCA_035490095.1. Classification (GTDB taxonomy): domain Bacteria; phylum Pseudomonadota; class Alphaproteobacteria; order Rhizobiales; family Xanthobacteraceae; genus Bradyrhizobium. Next base: position 1,441 of record DATHHQ010000307.1, on the reverse strand, counting down.
CAAGTGCTTTCCGTCGGCGATCTGCATCTGGAAAATTTCGGGACCTGGCGCGACGCGGACGGACGCCTGGTCTGGGGCGTCAACGATTTCGACGAAGCCGCCGTGATGCCGTACTCACTCGATCTAATCCGTCTCGCGGCCAGCATCCGCCTTTCCGATCTCACGGTCAGCAATCAGGCGGCCGCCGCGGCCCTGCTCAAAGGCTACAAAGCGGGTCTTGCCCAACCGCAGCCAGCACTGCTCGACGAGGGGGAAACGTGGCTGCGCCCCTACGCCGCCGACACCGAAGAAAAGTCGATAAAGTTCTGGAAAGAGGTTGCCGGCTATCCAAAAGCGACCCCACCGCGCAAGATTGCCGATGCATTGGTTGCGAGCCTGCCGAAGGACGCGGAAAATATCCGCTTTTGTTCGCGCATCGCCGGCACTGGCAGCCTTGGACGGCCGCGTTTCGTTGCGGTCGCCTTCTGGCGCGGCGGCCAGGTGCTGCGCGAGGCCAAGGCACTCGTGCCGTCGGCGTGGACCTGGGCCAATGGCGGAAAATCCAAAGCGTCTCACTTCCTTGCTTTGGCAAATGGCAAATACCGTGCTCCGGATCCGTTTCTCGACGTGCACGACAAGTTTATCTTCCGACGCATCGCCGCCGATTCCCGCAAAATCGAACTCGTTGACGCCGGCGGCTCGATCAGGGTCAATGTTCTGCAAGCGATGGGATTCGATCTCGCATCGATCCATGCCGCTGGAGCGTCCGGCGCCTCCACACTGCGGGCCGATCTCAAGAAACGTCCGCACGGCTGGCTCAACGCCGCCGCGAAGACCGCAGCAGCAGCGGTAAAGCGGGACTTCGAGGAGTGGCGGAACTGACGAACTTCCGATCTCGATCCGCGATCGTTTCACTGTTATAAGTCTCATAAGACGGTCATGCCTTGACCATTTTGGATTCCGATCATGCCGGAGCGCTAAGCGCACTGGCGCAATCGTCGAGCAGGAGACCCTCATGGCCTCATTGACTGAATGGAAAGTGCCGCTGGCGTCGCAGCCCCGCGCCGGCGACTACAGTTTCGATCTCGATCGCGTGCTTGCGTCGGTGGTCGGCCTGCATTCGATCATCCCCGGCGACGCCTTCAGCGCGGATACGCTGGGTACCGAGCGCGCCGGTAATGGCGTCTTGATCGACAACGGGCTGATACTGACCATCGGCTATCTGATCACCGAGGCCGAAGCGGTCTGGCTCCATCTCGGCGACGGCCGCGTGGTGGAAGGTCACGCGCTCGGTTCTGATTCCGTCAGCGGCTTCGGCCTGGTGCAAGCGCTTGGCCGCATCGATCTCGATCCGGTGCCGCTCGGTTGTTCGGCTGATGCCAAGATCGGCGACCGCGTGGTGGTGGGCGGCGCAGGCGGACGCACCCGCTCCGTCGCCAGCCACATTGCCGCCAAGCAGGAG
>DATHHQ010000306.1:0-13849 GCA_035490095.1 Bradyrhizobium sp. | reverse complement strand
CTCATCGAACGCAACGCGGCATTCACGCCGGACAAGCCCGCGACTATTTTCGAGGGCGAGATTCTGAGTTACGGGGCGTTGAGTGCACGGATCGAGCAGACGGCGCGCGCGCTGAAGGCCGAATTCGGTGTCAGCCGTGGCGACCGCGTCGCGATCCTCAGCCTCAATCGGCCGGACTACCTGGTGTTGCTCTATGCCTGCGCACGGCTCGGCGCCATGCTGGTGCCGCTGAACTGGCGGCTTGCGGTGGCCGAACAGTCGTTCATCCTGTCGGACGCCTCGGTCAAGGTACTGGCGCTCGAACAGGCCTTCGCGGCGATTCTGCCTGCGCTGCAAGGGAGCCTGTCCGACACGTGCGTCGTCGGGCTCGATTTTTCTCCTCCACAAGGACGCGCGATCGACCAGTTGTTGGCGGATGCGCGCGGCGACGGCCGCAATCCGCATATCGATCTCACCTGTCCGTTGCTGATCGTCTACACCTCGGGCACTACCGGAAGGCCCAAGGGCGCGGTGCTGCGACAGGAAGCCCTGCTGTGGAACGGCGTGATGAGCCAGCACATGCATGGCCTCACCTCGGACGACCATATACTCACCGTGTTGCCTTTCTTTCACGTCGGCGGCCTCAACATACAGACCACGCCGGCGCTGCATCACGGCGCCACGGTGACGATCCATCCGCGTTTCAGCCCAGACGCAACGCTCACCACCATCGCGCGCGACCGCCCGACCTTGACGGTGCTGGTGCCCGCGATCATTCAGGCGGTGACCGACCATCCCGACTGGCTCGCCACCGACCTTTCCTCCCTGAAGGCAGTCTCGACCGGCTCGACCGTCGTGCCGCCGCATCTGATCGAACGCTTTGTCGCGCGCGGGGTGCCGGTGCTGCAGGTCTATGGCTCGACCGAAACCTGCCCGATCGCAGTCTATACGCGCCTCGGCGGCGATCTTTCGCGCGCGGGTTCGACCGGCCTTTCCGGTCTGTGCTGCGAGGCGGCTGTGATCGATGATTCCGGCGTCGAGCTGCCGCCGGACACCCCCGGAGAAATCGCGGTGCGCGGCCCCAACGTATTCTCGGAATATTGGGGTAACGAGGAAGCGACCCGGGAAGCGCTGCACGACGGCTGGTATCGCACCGGAGACATCGGCCTCCGCGACGCCGAAGGCTATTTCTGGGTGCACGACCGCAAGAAGAACCTGATCATCTCCGGTGGCGAAAACATCTATCCGGCGGAGGTCGAGCGCGTGCTGCTGGAACATCCCGATGTCAGCGAATGCGGCGTGATCGGCCGGCCCGATCCCAGATGGGATGAGGTTCCCGTGGCCTACGTCATCAGGCGTTCGGGATGTTTCGTGGATGCGGAGAATTTGAAGGCGCATGTGCTGACGCAGCTTGCCCGCTTCAAGGTGCCGCGCGATATCATCTTTGTCGATGATCTGCCACGCACGGCTTTGGGCAAGGTCCAGCATTTCATACTGCGACAGCTCGACGAGCCGGCGCCCGCGCAAGGAGATGCGTCTTGAAGATCGCGGTGCTTGGCGGCGGCAACGGCTCCTTTGCGGCCGCTGGCGATTTTGCGCTGCAAGGCCACGATGTCAGACTGTGGCGGCGCGACGCAGCACAAGTGGCGGATCATCGCGCGGCGGGCTCGCGCATTATCCTCAAGGACGCCAATGGCCGACACGACGTGCAACTGGCGTTGGTGACGACTGACATTGCCGAAGCGGTCCGCAACGCCGAGCTGATCCTGTGCCCTGCCCCGGCCTTCGCGCAGCGCAATATCGCTGACCTAATCGCGCCGCATCTAACCGACGGGCAAGTGGTGTTCCTGCCGCCAGCGACTTTCGGCTCGATGATCTTCGCGAGCGCCGCGCGTGACACCGGCAATGGCGCGGCGGCAAGCTTTGCGGAGACCGGCACGCTGCCATGGCTGACGCGCAAGCACGGACCGTTCGAAGTCGCCATCACCATCCGCGCCAAACGGTTGCCGGTCGGCGTGTTTCCGCTGAAAGCCAACGATCATGCGCTCGATGTGATCGGACGCGCGTTTCCAGGCGTAATCGAGCCGTGCGGTGACGCACTGTCGGCGGCGCTGATGAACGCCGGGCCGATTATCCATCCGCCGCTGATCGTCATGAATGCCGGTCCGATCGAACATTTCGAGCGCTGGGACATTCACAAGGAGGGCACGCAGGCTGCGATCCGCCGGGTCACCGACGCGCTCGATGCCGAACGCATCGCGGTACGCAAGGGATTTGGTTATGGCGGCCCGCACTTTCCGCTGGCACATCACTACGCAAGCGAGGGCGAGCAATGGATGTATGGCCGCGGCTTGCACGATCGCCTGACCGATTCCGGCGATTGGCGTGAGCGGATCGTGCTGACGGAGCATCGCTACATGCGGGAAGATCTGCGCCTCGGCCTGTCGTTTCTGGTGTCGGTTGCTGAACTGGCCGGGGTCGCCACGCCGTTGGCATTTTCATTTCTCGCCGTTGGCGGCGCGATCTGCGGCGAGGACTTCCTGGCGGGCGGGCGCACCCTGGCAAGTCTCGGCATCGGCCACCTCGACCGCAACGAACTGCAGACCCTGTTGCACGAGGGTTTTGAGCAATGACCGCCGCTCGCCCCATGATCGCCTGTCTCGGCGCCGGCCGCATGGGTCGCGGCATTGCGGTCGCGTTCGCCTATGCCGGCCACGCCGTCACCATGATCGACATCAAGGCGCGACCCAAGGACCAATTCACGGTCCTCGAGGCCGAGGCGCTTGGCGAAGTCAGCAAGACGCTGGCAAGTCTGGCGCGGTTCGGATTGCTGGCGGAAAGCGATGCCGACGCGGTGGTGGCGCGGGTCTCCGTGGTGCCCGCGCAAAACATGGCTGCCGCGCTCGCGAACGCCGGCATCGTGTTCGAAGGCGTGCCTGAGGTGGTCGATCTCAAGCGCGAGGTGTTGGCGGCGGCTTCGAAATGCGTCGGGCCTGACATCATCATCGCCTCGACCACATCAACGATTCTGGTTGACGATCTCTCAGGCTCGGTCGAGCATCCCGAGCGGTTTCTCAACGCGCACTGGCTGAACCCTGCCTATCTGATCCCGCTGGTCGAGATTTCCCCGGGGACGGCAACCGACCCGGCCGTCACCGCGCGGGTCAAGACCTTGCTCGAGCGCATCGGCAAGGTGCCGGTGGTGTGCGCCGCCACGCCCGGCTTCATCGTGCCGCGGATCCAGGCCCTCGCCATGAACGAGGCGGCGCGGATGGTGGAGGAAGGCGTCGCCAGTGCCGAGGATATCGACAAGGCGATCCGCTACGGCTTCGGCTTCCGCTACGCGGTGATGGGCCTGCTGGAATTCATCGACTGGGGCGGCGGCGATATTCTCTATTACGCGAGCCGCTATCTCGAGGGCGCGCTTGGCAGCGACCGCTATCGCGCACCGGAGGTGATCTCACGCAACATGCACGACGGCCGCATCGGCATGCGGAGCGGCGCCGGCTTCCTCGACTATTCCGGCCTCGATGTCGATGCCTATCGCGAACAACGTCTTGCGGCACTGGTCGATCTGCTCAGGCATTTTGGGCTGGCAAGACCGCCGGTACTCGATCGGGATTAGCCAAACACATCCTGCAGCACCCCTTCGCGGACCACGGCGACGCCGTCCAGTTCGATCGTCGTACGCATCATGGGCAAATCAAAATGCCCGGCGGTATAGCGCCCGGCGAATTCGTTGGCACCGGTGGAAAACAGGAAGTTGCCGGCAACGGCGCGCAGCTCGGTGCCGTTGGTGTCGCGCTGGTCGTACATCGCCAGCGCCTCGTAGCGTGCGCCGGGGTTCATGCCGAACCCGACGTGAGACACCGCATAGGCTTCGCGGTCGCCCCATGCCGCGAGATAGGCGCGCATCATCATCGCGTCGGCGCCCTCGCCTTCGAGATCGGTGACGTAGTCGTCTTTCAGCCTCATCCGGATCGGCGACGTCAAATAGCGCTTGAAGGTGAGATTGATGTCGCCAGCTGCCATGACAAGCGTGCCATTGACAGTACCGCTCCTGGGAAAGCTGACGACGATGCCGCCGGGCCAATGCGCCAGCGTGCCGGGCTTGTCGGTCCAGCCCCAGACTCCAACCGTGGAGGCGCCGACCATGTCGACCTCGAGTTCGGTCCCCGCTTTCGAGGTCACGCGCATCCGCTTGGTTCCACGCAGCATTTTCACCGCCGCCCGGACGCGCTTTTCCAATGCCGTATCGGGCACCATGCGCTCGAGCGCCTCGGGATGCTCATTCGATATATTGAGAATTCTCGCCCCGGCTTTCAGTATTTCCGGCGTTTCCACCGCGTGCATCAGCCCCTCGACGGTACAATCGACAACGAAGCCTGCCTGCTGCAACGCAGCGACAACAGGCGCGAGCCGCTGGATCGCTACGCTGGCGCCGGTGGAGCGAATCGGCACAACTTCGCGGTTGCGCGGTGTCGGTACGATGATATGGAACGGTTTGGCGCCCATCCGCAACAGGGCAAGCTCGGCCAGGTGGACGTTGAGCGCGCGCGACTGCGTCTCTGAAAGAATCGCAGCGGTGTCGCCGGACTTGACCGCGCAGCGCTCGAAAATCTCGCAGAACGCGTCGATCCATTTCGCTTCGATGCGATCCGCCAGCATGCATTATCTCCACTTCAGCCGTTGCATCAGACCTCCGGAAACCCTCGCAGCAGGTACGACCTCAACCCCTGCAACAAGCCGTTGAGAATCAGTCCCAGCAGCGAAATCGTGATCAACGGGACGAACATATCGACCGCCTGAAAGGTACGGGCCGCCGTCACCAGGAGATGGCCGAGGCCGTCGGTCGAGGTAATCATCTCGGCGAGAAACACCACGATGCATGAGATCACAAGGCCAATGCGGCAGCCGGTAAGGATCGACGGTACCGCTGCCGGCAGCACCACCTTGAACAGGATTTGACGGCGAGGTGTGCCCGCCGCCATCGCCGACCAGATCAATTTCTGCTCCACCATCGACGCGCCGTAATAGGTCGAAAGCAGTATCGGAAACAACGCATCCGCCGCAACCAGCGTAATCTTCGATTCGTGACCGAAACCGAGCAACAACAGCAGTGCCGGATACAGCGCGACCTTGGGCAACGGCGCCAGCACCCGCACGATCGGACGTACTACGGAATTGACGGCCGGACTGGCCGCCGCCGCAAGTCCGATGCTGACGCCGAGAATCACCGCAATCGAGAATCCGGCGAACAACCGGAATAGCGTGGCGCCGATCTCATGTTGAAACGTGCCGGTGACGAGTTGCTGCGCGAGGCGCATGAACACCAGACCGGGCGGCGGCAGCAGCGACGCCGGCGCATAGCCGAACGACGCAATCGCCTGCCACAATGCGACCAGCAGTGCGATCGGCACGATCCCAAGCAGAACATCCGTCGTGACAGCGCGCGCGTTCATGCGAAGCTCAAGGGAATATCGAAGCCCGGCTCGGACCATTTTACCAGCCTGCCGCGTATCTTTTCGAACGCGGCGTCAAGACCGATACCCATCGCGCCAATGATGATGATCATCGCGTAGACGGTATCGTACTGTCCCATGTCGAGCGCGTTAAACAGGATATTTCCGGCGCCAGATTGCCGCGCGATCATCTCGCTGGTGACCATGGTGATTAGCGCCAGCACCAGCCCGGTACGGCAGCCGGTGAGGATTTCCGGCAGCGCCGCCGGCAGCACGATCCGGATCATGCGCTGCGCCGCCGACAGGCCCATCGCAGCCCCCGACCACAGCATCTTTTCCTCGACAGCCTTCGCCCCCTGAAAGCTGTGGTAGATCACGGGCAGGCTGACGCCGAGAAAAATCACCAGCATCTTCGCGACGTCGCCGACACCGAGCCAGAGCATGATGATCGGCATCAGCGCCGCCTTCGGTACCGGATAGGTGACCATCAGCAGCGGATTGAAAAACGACGCCACCCCGCGGCTGCGGCCCATCATCAATCCCAACGGAATCGAAACGACAACGGCGAGGCCAAAGCCGATCGCCATGCGGCGCAGCGATGCGAGGATGTTGATCAAGGATTCCTTATCGCCAAGGATGGAAGGAATGGTGCGGATCGCTTCCCAGGCGGTCGGAAAACTGTCGGTGCTCAGGATCAGCGACGCAACCTGCCAGATACCGAGCAGGCCGAGACAGGCGAGCAGCGGCGCCGATCGCGCGAGAAGAGCACGGAGGGTACTCATGGGCGCAACTCGTGTTCACTGGTGTCATCGATCATGCGCTCGATATCGACGACATATTTCTGGTAATGCGGGTCGAGCAGCAGTTCCGCCCGGCGGCGCGGGCGCGGCAGATCGATATCGACGATCTGCTTGATGCGGCCGGGCGAACGCGTCATCACCACGACCCTATCCGACAAAAACACCGCCTCATCGACCGAATGGGTGACGAACAGCACCGTCTTGCGGTCGCGTTCCCAGATATTGAGCAGGTCGTTCTGCAGCCGCGTGCGGGTATGCGCATCCAGCGCGCCGAAGGGCTCGTCCATCAGCAGCACGGCGGGGTGATAGGCCAGCGTGCGCGCCAGCGCGACGCGCTGTTTCATGCCTCCGGACAATTCCTTGGGGTAGAAATTCTCAAAGCCCTTGAGGCCAACCATTTCAATCAGCGCGCGGCATTGGGCTTCCGCCTCTGCATGCTTCACGCCCTGCTGGCGAGGACCATACATCACGTTGCCAAGCACGCTCTTCCAGGGAAACAGCGCGAACTCCTGGAACACCGGCCCGCGATCGGGACCGGGCCCGGTGATCGCCTTGCCCTTCATCCTGGCGGCACCTTCGGTCGGGGCGACAAAACCGCCGACGATATAGAGCAGCGTCGATTTTCCGCAGCCGGACGGGCCGAGAATCGAGACAAAGGCGCCATCCTCGATTGTCAGCGAAATCTCCGACAATGCCAGATGGTTTTGACGCCCGGAGGTCTGAAAAACCTGCGAGACCCGATCGATCTCGATCATCGCAACTGTCTGCCCCCGCGCCGGCGCGGCTTCAGCCTGAACGCCCCTCAGCGATGGCAATACCTTCATTCCTGCTTTTCGTTTCGACACAGGTCCGTCAGACACAGTTGGTTTCTCGGTTTTGGACCGTCAACGTCCCGAGCATAGCGGAAACTTGCGCGGCTTGGCGATGTCGATTTGGGGCATCACTGGCGCCGGCGCACTTTCCGGAACTCCCTAGCGTACGGCAATCCCTGATATGCTCCGCACAGTGCTGAGACCGACGATCCTTGGAGCAGGAAGCAACTCTGCGTCGATCTCATTGGGGGCCTAATCGCCTGAGCACCGCGCGCACCGGCGCGGCGTCGAGACCCCTGAGCTTCAACGGCAGCGCAATCAATTCGTAGTCACCCGGTGGGACGTCGGCCAGTACAAGGTTCTCGACAATCCGGACATCGTGCCGGCGGCAAACCATGTGCGACGGGAGGCTTTTCGACGTCTCCGGATCGACCGACGGAACGTCGACGCCGATCAGCCGCATGCCGCGAACAGCCAGGCGCTCCATTGTTTCCGGAGCCAGCGCGCGGAAACCTGTCGGCCAGCTCAACTGATCGCCCCGATCCATCAATTTCAAAAGCAGTCGTGGTGGCGCGCCGTCGAGCGCGGACGCGATCTCCTCAAAACCACAAAGCGGGTCTTTCCCACGGGCATCGATGACCCTGGCGGGGCCAATGAAATCGCCGAGATCCAGCATATCGACACTGGCTCCGGCGGGATCGTAGTGCAAGGGTGCATCGACATGCGCGCCGCAGTGCGTTGACATCGAGAAGCTGGCAACGTTGACCGGACAGTCCGGCCCGATCGTGAACGTCTGGCTGACCGCAAAATCAGCATCGCCGGGAAACACGCCCATGCCGGCGCGCAGCGCAGGCGAGATGTCAATCAGGCCCTTCACAATTGGGTCCTCACCTGCCAGAGCTCCGGGAATAACACCACGTCCAACATCTTTCGCAGGTAAGAAACACCTGACGTGCCGCCGGTCCCTCGCTTGAATCCGATGATCCGCTCGACGGTGGTCACGTGATTGAAACGCCAGCGGCGGAAGTAGTCCTCGAAATCTACCAGCTTTTCGGCGAGTTCATATAATTCCCAGAAACGGGCCGGATCCTGATAGACCGCTAACCACGCGCGTACAACGCTTTCGTCTCCGATATGCGATACCGATACATCGCGCTCGATGATGGCCTTATCGATAGCGAGGCCGCGGCGGTCCAAAAGCTGTATGGTGAGATCATAGATGCTCGGCGCCCGATGGGCCGCTTCGAGCCACTCAACAACGGCTTTGTCGTCCTGGTGAGCATGGATCATCGCAGCATTCTTGTTGCCAACAAGAAACTCTATCATGCGATATTGCCAGGACTGAAAGCCGGACGACTGCCCAAGCGATCCACGAAATTCCGTATACTCGCTTGGCGTCATCGTGCGAAGCACATCCCAGGCCGAGTTGAGCTGCTCAAGGATGCGGGATACCCGCGACAATGTCTTGAAGGCCGGCTGCAGGTCGTTCGCCGCGATCAACCGGCAAGTCGCGCTCAGTTCGTGAATCGCAAGTTTCATCCAAAGCTCGGACGTCTGGTGCTGGATGATAAACAGCATCTCGTCATGGGCGCTGGATAGCGGCTGCTGCGCCTGCAGAATCTTGTCGAGCTCGAGATAGCCTGAATAGGATATTTCCTTACGCTGACTCATCGCGTTCACGCCTTTTGACGAGTCGATGACATTGTCGCGCATGCCCATGTCCGATGTGCTGCGGACGATATTTTAAACTTAAAATGATAAGGCTTTTGCTGTCAACCGTGATTTCCGTGCGCTCTCGCACGCGGCCGGCAACGAGCAGTTGCCGTTGTTTCGGGAGCAGGCTTATGCTTGAGTTCACGAGTTCGCTTTTGGACTTGAAATCGTCACCAACGCGCGCTCCATGATCCGGCATGTCATTTGGTGTTTGATCGCGAGGCTCTCATGATGTCGTCAGCCTCCATGATTTCGCGTGACGCGTGCGTCGCTCGGGATGCCGCAGACCCGCTTCGCGGTTTGCGCGACCGTTTTATGATTCCTGACGGCCTCATCTATCTCGACGGCAATTCGCTCGGTCCGATGCCGCGAGCCGCGGCGAGCGCCTTGAACCGTACGATCGAACAGGAGTGGGGCCACGACCTTATCAGGAGCTGGAACAGCGCGGGATGGTTCGACATGCCCGTCCGGCTCGGCGACCGCGTCGGAGCACTGCTTGGAGCGGCTCCGGGTCAAACGCTGGTTTGCGACACCACATCGATCAACCTCTACAAGGCCGTCCATGCCGCAATCGGATTGAGGCCCGGCCGCGACGTGGTCATTGCCGAGGATGAGTCGTTCCCGACAGATCTCTATATCGTCGAAGGCGCGATGAAATCCGCGGGCCGTCCGATGAAGCGACGATTGATCGGTACGGATGGCCCCTCGATCGACGCCCTGCTCGACGAAACGGTCGCGGTCGCCGTGCTCTCGCATGTTAATTATCGCACCGGCGCGCTGCTCGACATGGCCACCATCACCAAACAGCTTCATGACGCCGGTGCACTGGTGGTGTGGGACCTCTGTCATTCGATCGGCGTGATCGAAATCGCATTCGACCTTCATGCGGTCGATTTTGCAGTCGGCTGCACCTACAAATATCTGAACGGAGGTCCCGGCTCTCCAGCATTTATTTCCGTCGCAAAAGCTCATCAGGCCGCCGCAAGACATCCTTTATCAGGCTGGTGGGGGCATGCTGCCCCGTTTGCGTTCGACCGTGATTTCCGGCCCGACGAAGGTATCAAACGCTTTCTGTGCGGAACTCAGCCGATCATTTCGCTGCGCGGCGTCGATGTGGCTCTCAACGCGATGGAGGGCGTGGAGGTGGCCGATTTGAGACACAAGAGCCTCGCGCTCACGGAGCTTTTCATGGCACGCGTTACGGCGCTTTTGCCGGGCCTTGATATCGTGACACCCCGCCAACCATCCTTGCGCGGCAGCCAGGTCGCGATATCCTTCGACAAGGGTTATGCGGTGGTGCAGGCGATGATCGAGCGCGGTGTGGTCGGCGACTTCCGGGCGCCCGACATCATGCGCTTTGGCTTCGCGCCGCTTTACATTCGCTTTCAGGATGTCTGGGATGCCGCCGATATACTCGCCGGGTGCATAACCGCAGAGGTCTGGCGCGATCCCCGCTTCAATCGTTATCTGGATGTAACCTGAGCGGCGCGAAGCTGCCGGTGAAAAGTTACCCCTGCGCGAACGCGGTGGCCCAGCTGAAATCATAATGGGCGCTGATCGCCTTCATCATGACCGTAGCGGTCAAAACGAGAATGATCTGTAACAGCGTTTTCGTCGTGAATATCTTTGCAAACAGCGTCATGTGATGCCCCCAGCAGGCGTATACGGCACCGAGGCCCGCTAATCAAGAACGGCGCAACGGTTCCCGGCGCAGGAAATGAGGTGGGACAATTCGAACAAATGAGCCACATCAGCGCTAGTCGAACCACGGCCATTCCGCCGCGCCGTCATGGGTGACGGCGCCGCCGGGCGCCTGACCGACCAGTCGCGCGTACTTGGCGAGCGCCCCTGCCCGGTGCCGCGGCGGCCGCTGCTTCCAGGCCTGCCGTCGCTTCGCGAATTCATTGTCGTCGATCAGTAAATCCAGGCGGCGCGCACCCGCATCGATGCGAATCCGATCCCCCTCCTGCACCAGCGCCAGCGGGCCGCCGATGAACGATTCCGGCGAGACGTAACCGATGCACATCCCCCGGGTGGCGCCGGAAAAGCGCCCGTCGGTGACAAGCGCGACCTTCTCTCCCATTCCCTGTCCGTAAATCAGCGCGGTGACCCCCAGCATCTCGCGCATGCCGGGACCGCCCACGGGGCCTTCATTACGGATGACGAGAACGTCGCCTGCCGCGTATTTGCGGTTGCGGACGGCATCGACGCATTCCTCCTCATCCTCGAACACGCGCGCGGTACCTTCGAACACCAGTTTTTTGAGGCCAGCCACCTTGATGACGGCTCCGTCAGGGCAAAGGTTGCCCTTCAAGACCGCGACGCCACCGTCCGGACTGATCGCCGCGCCTGCAGAGGTGATGATCTCGCCGTCGGGCGCATTGGCGCCGCCGTATTCTTCGGCAATCGTCCGGCCGGTAATCGTCAGGCAACTGCCGTCGATGTGACCGCTTTCGATCAGCGCGCGGACGACCACGGCGGTGCCGCCGATATCGTAGACATCCTTCGCGGTATATTTTCCGCCCGGACGCAAATTTCCGATCAGAGGTGTTCGAGCAAAGACCTCGCCGACGTCGTCTAACGTGAAGGATATGCCGGCCTCGTTGGCAAGTGCCGGCAAATGCAGCGCCGCATTGGTCGATCCGCCGGTAGCGGCGACAATGGCCGCGCCGTTTTCCAGCGACTTCCGTGTCACGATTTCGCGCGGCAAGGGTCCGCCTCGTCGCAGCATCTCCATCACCAGGCGTCCGGCCCGGCGCGCTACTTGCGCGCGCTCCGCATAGACGCCGGGGATCATCGACACGTTGGGGATGGTCAGCCCCATCGCCTCGGAAACCATCGCCATGGTGTTGGCGGTGAACTGTCCGGCGCAGGCGCCGATCGTCGGCAGGCAGGACCGCTCGATGCCCGCAAGCGTCGCCTCATCGATTTCTCCGGTCATGAAGCCGCCGACCGCCTCGTAGGAATCCAGCACCGTGAGAGTCTTACCCTCGAACCGCCCGGGAAGCGCGCTGCCGCCATAGATGAAGATCGACGGCACGTTGCAGCGGATCATTCCCATCATCACGCCGGGAAGCGTCTTGTCGCAGCCGCCGAAACCGATCAATGCATCGTAGGCCAGGCCGTGGACCACAGCTTCGATTGAATCGGCAATCAACTCGCGTGAGAGAAGCGAAAACTTCATTCCCTCGTGATTCATGCTGATGCCGTCGGAAACCGAAATGGTGGTGAATTCCCGCGGCGTGCCGCCGGCTTCCGCGATCCCCGCCTTGGCGGCATCAACCTGGAAATCGTGGGTCATGTTGCAGGGCGTCTGTTCGCCCTTCATGCTGACGACGCCGATCATCGGCCTGGCGAGCGCCTCGTCGTCCAACCCCATCGCCCGCATGAAGGCGCGGTGCGGCGCACGATCGAGACCATCGGTCGTCACGCGTGATCGCCACTTCTTCATGCGTATAACTTCATGCGTATAATCCTTCAGGAGGTCGTCCCGGCGAACGCCGGGACGACTCGTTGAAGCACCTCGCCTACTGCAGCGGTGCCACGATCGTCGGGTGCTTGAATTGCGCGACGTCCATCTTCGGCAGCATTCCGGTCGCTGCATAGATGTCGAGCATCTTCTGGATCGCGTCGAAATTCGGCGCAGCTCCCGGATCGCGGCCGAAATCATTGTCCTTGAGCAGATAGGTGTCCAGCACCGGCACCGGCGCCTTCAACTGTTCGGAGACGACCTTCAGCGTTTCCTCGCGATTGGCCAGCGCTTTTTTCATGCCAGAGGTAATGTCGCGCACATAGGCTTTGACCAGATCCGGATTCTTGTCGACAAAGTCGGCGCGGCAGGCCTCGAGAATATGAACGATGTTCGGCATTTCCTCAGAGAGCGAAAACAGCTTGCGCGTGCCGCCCTTGGCCTCAGCGCGCGCCGCGAAAGGCTGGTTCATGTTCACGGCATCGACCCGCCCCTGACGCAGTGCGTCCTCGGAGACGGCGAAGCCGACCTCGACCAGCTTGATGTCTTTCGCCGGGTCGACGCCGTTCTTTTTCAAGAGCATCGCGAATGGACCATAGGTGCCGCCGCCGATCACCGAGATGCCGACGGTCTTGTCCTTGAGATCGGCAATGGTCTTGATCGGCGAATCGTCCTTAACCGCCCAATAGACCGAGAAGCCGCCGGGCTTTTCGAAGACGTGTTGGGCCACGATGTAAGCTTTCAGGTTTCCGCCGACCACACCGTTCGCCAGCGATAACGGCGCCTGCGTCGCGCAGTCGAGCGCCCCCGCCGCCAGCGCCTGCGTCATCGGCGCGGTGCCCTGAAACTGCGTCCATTCGATATTGTAGGTCTTGCCGAGATCGGGGAATTCCGCAGGCCGCCGCATCATCCAGTATTTCGATTCCTCGGCCGGAATGGTCCAGCCAACGCGGATCGTTTGTTGCGCGTGCGATGAGTTCGCGCTCGTCAGAACCGCGACCGCAACCCCGGCCGCCACGATCCATTTCGAAGGTATCCGCATCATGCCCACTCCACTTTTTCGACGCCAACAGACGCCGCTCGGAATTACATCCGCTAAACCTTTCATGGTTCAAACAATCAGGCAAGCCATCGGGACGTGCCTGCGTGCGGCTTCGCCCGGCAAGATCGGGCTTCCGGGTTGGGCCCGCACCCTGAATCGGCGCGGCCGCCGGCCACCGTGAGCGCAAGCAGCACGCGCTGGCATGCGGCGTCAAAATGCATCAGTTGTCAAACTCGATGCGGTGGTTCAGACTGCACGTCACAAGCAAAAAAGAAGAAACAAGCCACACGGGAGAGCGAATTGTCCGACAGCAAAAAAAGCAATGTGACGCGACGCACCCTGCTCAAGGCTGGTGCCGCGATGCCGCTTCTCGGGATTGCAGCACCCAGCGTACTGGCGCAGACGCCGTTGAAATCACCGACCAAAATTCATGATTTCATGACCAACGCCGACGTGGAAAAGGCCGAGCAGGAAGGTCAGCTCGTGTTCTATTGTCACGAGAACGAGCCCGGCACCGCCGGCATTATGGAAGGATTCCGCAAGGATTTCCCGAAGATCAACACCAGCTACGT
>DATHHQ010000305.1:0-3945 GCA_035490095.1 Bradyrhizobium sp. | reverse complement strand
CACGAAGGAAACCGTTAAAACCATTGCGTGCGGGAACGTCGGGTGATTCCGGTGTACTCGTTTACTCGTGTGCGTTCTACCAATACAAAGTGCACGCGAGGCTGCGGGTGCAACGGGCACCCGGCGTTCCCCACGCCCTCTTTGGGCGGAAGATTTATCAACGCCTCGGGCGCTTCGCGTCGCGAGGGCGAACGTACGTCTCATGAATATGAGCCTGCCACGCTCACAGCCGTCATCGCCCGCGAAGGCGGGCGATCCAGTATTCCGAGGCGCCAGTGATGAAGTCGAGAAGCCGCGGCGTACTGGATACTCCGCTGGAGCCTGTCATCGGGCTCGCCGAAGGCGAGACCCGGTGGCGGAGTATGAGGGTCCGCGGATTACGCTGCGCTACCTGCCTAGAGCCAACGTCTCATACACAAGACATAGACGCACCATCTAGATCGAGCCGCGGCGATGGGCTAGTCTTTTACCCAACCGGTTAACAAAACTCGGTCGATCAGGGAGAACAACGTGAGATTCAAGGCAATTGGTGCGCTTTCATTCGCGATGGCTGCTGTGGGGCTGTTATATGCCGCAGCGCCCGCGATCGCTCAGGAAAAGAAAATCACGGTCTGGTGGGGAAAGGGCTTCTACAAGTCCGAAGACGACGCGCTGCTCGAAGCCATCAAGAAGTTCGAGGCCAAGACCGGCATCAAGGTCGAACTGTCGCAATACGCCATTCAGGACATGATTCCGAAGACGGTGGCCGCGCTGGATTCCGGCACGGTGCCTGATGTCGCCTATTCCGACAGCTACGACGTGCAGGCGCAGGGCAAGTGGGCGTTCGAGGGCAAGCTCGAGGATCTCTCCGATATCCTGGTGCCGATGAAATCGGCGTTCGCGCCGAACACGCTCGAGACCGCCCTGCTCTACAACGACGTCGCCAAGAAGAAAGCCTATTACGGCTTCCCGCTGAAACAGCAGAGCATGCACGTCCAGATCTGGGGCGACCTGCTGGAACAGGCCGGCTTCAAGGTCTCGGACATCCCGACCAAATGGGAAGATTACTGGTCGTTCTGGTGCGACAAGGTGCAGCCGGCGTATCGCAAGGCCTCCGGCACCCGCGGCTACGCCGTCGGCCAGCCGATGGGCGTGGAATCGACCGACTCGTTCCAGTCGTTCTACACCTTCATGGACGCCTATAACGTCAGGCTGGTCGATGACGACGGCAAGCTGACAGTCGACGATCCCAAGGTGCGCGACGGCTTGATCAAAGCGCTGAAGGATTACACCGATACCTACATCCGGGGCTGCACGCCGCCCTCCTCCACCACCTGGAAGGATCCGGACAACAACGTCGCCTTCCATAACAAGACCATCGTGATGACGCACAATTTCACGATCTCGATCGCGGCGAAGTGGCTCGACGACTACAACAATGCGGCGCTGACCCCGGAACAGCGCGCCGCCGGCAAGAAGGCGTACGAGGAAACCATTATCACCGCCTCGTTCCCCAACAAGCCGGACGGCACGCCGATCAAATACCGCTCCGACGTCAAGACCGGGCTCATCTTCACCACCGCGAAGAACAAGGCGGAGGGCAAGGAATTCGTCAAGTTCCTGCTCCAGGAAGAAAACGTCCGGCCCTATATCGAGGGTGCACTGGGCCGCTGGTTCCCGGTGACGACCGCAAGTCAGCAGAGCCCGTTCTGGCAGGCTGACCGGCACCGGAAAGCAGTCTACACTCAGTTCACCGGCGGCACCACGCCGTTCGACTTCACCAAGAACTGGAAGTTCACGATCCTGAACAACGAGAACGTCTGGGCCAAGGCGATGAACCGGGTGGTGAGCGAGAAGGTGCCGGTGGACAAGGCGGTCGACGAACTGATCGCCCGCATCAAGCAGGTCGCGGGTTAAAGCCAACGATGCCGGCCGCCGCTACAGCATTTTCCCCGTCGTCCCGGCGAAGGCCGGGACCCACAACCCCAGGCTTGTGTTGTTGTGCCAAAGCCGACGAGCAGCGTCGCTCAACACAACCGCCGCGGCGTATGGGTCCCGGCCTTCGCCGGGACGACGATGTAGCTGCGGCCGGCATCTCCCAAGAGTAGAGTACGGTACATGGCGATCACGCTTTCGACCTCCGATCAAGCGATACCCAATCCGCCGCTGTCGGAGCGCCTGTCGACCCCGCAGATCTGGGGCATCGTGCTGCTGGCACCGTACCTGCTGGTGTTCCTGGCGTTCGTGGTTTATCCGGTCTGCTACGGGCTTTGGCTCGCGCGCCATCCGTCGAGCTACGTTGCGCTCTATCACGATCCGATCTTCGCGCGCGCGGCGGTGAACACGCTGATCTTTCTCGTCATCGGCATCAATTTCAAGATGGTGGTGGCGCTGTTCCTGTCGGGCTTCTTTATCCAGGAACGCTCGTGGATCAAATGGCTGTCGGTGCTGTTCATCCTGCCGTGGGCGGTGCCTTCGATTCCGACCATCCTGTCGGTGCGCTTCATGTTCAATCCCGAATGGGGCATGATCAATCAGATCATCTTCAAGCTCACCGGTGAAGACGGTCCGAACTGGCTCAACGATCCGACCGTCGCGCTCACCATGGCGATCATGGTGCACATCTGGAAATCGCTGCCGTTCTGGACCCTGATCCTGATGACCGGACGGCTTGCGATCTCGCAGGACCTGTTCGAGGCCGCCGAAGTCGACGGCGCCACCTGGTGGCAGAAATTCCGCTTCATCACCTGGCCCTCGATGCAGATGCTGTACATCACCTGCACGCTGCTCTCGATGATCTGGACGCTCGGCGATTTCAACAGCGTCTATCTTTTGACCGGCGGCGGGCCCGCCGATCTCACCCACGTGCTCGCCACGCTGGGCATCCGTTACCTGCGGCTCGACCAACTCGATCTGTCGATGGCAGCGATCGTGTGCGCGCTGCCGCTGGTGCTTCCACTGGTCTATTTCATGATGAAACGGCTGTCGCGATGAAGCTCCCTTCCCTGCGCGATGTCGGCACCGAGGCACGCTTGCTGCTGATCGGCATCCCCGTCTTTATCTGGACGATGCTGCCGATCTATCACATGTTCCTGTTCGCGATCTCGCCGAAGGAAGACGCGTTCGCGGGCAAGCTCTGGCCCGCGCATCCGACCTTGCACAATTTCCACATCGTGTTTTACCAGCAGCATTATTTCCTGCGGGATTTCTGGATTCAGTTCTGGAACTCGACGGTGATCGCGGTTTCGGTCGGCGTGCTGACGCTGTTCATCGCGACCGCGGCGGCATTCTCGATCTCGAGGCTGCGCGTCCCCGGTGGCCGCTGGGTCATGAATCTCGCGCTGTTCACTTATTTCATCCCGGCCGCGTTCCTCGCCGTTCCGATGTACCGGACCATGGGCACCTATGGCCTCCTCAACAATCACTGGGCGTTGATCCTGGCGATGGTGACGATCTCATCGCCCTACGCGATCTGGGTGCTCAAGCAGGCCTCCGACAAGTTGCCGGTGGAGCTGGACGAGGCCGCGGTCATGGATGGCGCCACCACCTTGCAACTGTTCCGCCTGGTCTATGTGCCGCTGATGATGCCGTCACTGGTGGCGATCGGCACCTATGCGCTGTTGCTCGCCTGGAATGAATATCTGTACGCGTTCCTGCTGCTGTCAAAGGACACCGACATCACCTTGCCGGTCGCGCTCGGCAACTTCCTGGCCGCGGACGATTCGCCCTGGGAATTGCTGATGACCACCGG
The DNA here is from genome assembly GCA_035490095.1 of Bradyrhizobium sp. Taxonomy (GTDB): domain Bacteria; phylum Pseudomonadota; class Alphaproteobacteria; order Rhizobiales; family Xanthobacteraceae; genus Bradyrhizobium. Next base: position 215 of record DATHHQ010000305.1, on the reverse strand, counting down.
CTTCATCTACGCGCTGCCACCCGCCGCCATCTACTACGCCTTCAAGCGCTATATGGTTGGGGGCCTGACGGCAGGTGCGGTGAAATCGTGACGTGACTGCGACGAGGTTACAACGGCGCCGCGTTCTCGCCCTGCTCGCTCGACAGCTTCGAGGCGAACGACGCCGCCACGATGACCACCGCGATCAATCCGATCACCAGCGTGCAGATGGCGTT
>DATHHQ010000304.1:0-2380 GCA_035490095.1 Bradyrhizobium sp. | reverse complement strand
AGCCAGCCCTGCGTCGATGGGCTGTCGACATATGTCTGCGTCATGCTGCTCGCCCGCGCCATCCGCCGCGCCGGTTCGGTGGAGGTCGGCGCCGTCCGCCGCGCTGCGGCAAATCATCGCTATGATTCCCCGCAAGGCCCGATTTGGGTCGATCCCGACAATAATCACTGCTTCCTGACCCCCCGTTTGGCACGCGCTGTACCCGGATGTCAGTTCAAGATCTTCTGGGAAGCCGATGCCCCTGAGCGCCCCGACCCCTATCTTTCGAACCTCGATCTGGCAGCGGTTGGCACGAGGCTTGAAAGGAGCAATGATGCAATGACGAAGCGGTCAAACCATCTGCGTATCGTGAAATGACAAGACCATCACCCTTCTCCGTCCGCGGCCGGCGCGCTCTCATGGTGATGAGAGACGAGCGGGACATTTCAATCCTGCGCCGCCAGCTCGACCGCCTGGGCATGACAGTTGCAGAACATGATCCCGACGAGGCGCCGCCACCGAATCAATCCGTTGATGTCGTCGTCCTGGATGCAGACAGCATTCCGATCAAGTCTGATCCTGCCCGTGCGTGGAAGGTCCAAGCCCCGATCATCGCACTAATTGGAACGGAGACGCCCAGCCGGCTGAAGTGGCTGCTTGACCTGCAGCCGGCATCTTTCCTCATCAAGCCGCTGCGCTCGGCTGGACTTTACACCGCGCTGGTGGTTGCGTTCGATTCCGCCCAGCGAAGAATTGATGAAGCCGCACATCTCGAAAAACTGGAGGATCGTATTCGGTCCCGGCGCATCGTCTTCGCCGCGGTACTGCAAATCATGCGCGCTCACGATCTTTCCGAATCCGACGCGTTTACGCTGGTCCGGCGGACCGCCATGCGGCATCGCATGACGATCGAGCAATTGAGCGCAGAAATCATTGCAGCCGGTGGGATGCCGAACCGGACAACGCGGACTGCATAACTGCGGATCGCGGCGCTAGCCGAGATCTTCGACACGCTGCACGCCGGCCGTGGCCATCGCTGCCCAGGCGGCGCCGAGCGAGCCCGCCAGATCGATCGCCCTGCAGCCAGCCTCGATGATGACGGTGTCGAAGCCGAGCCGGCGCGCGTCCATGGCGGAGTAGTAGACGCAATAGTCGGTGGCGAGCCCCGCCAGGAAGATCCGCTGCAAACCGCGCTCGCGCAGATAGCCTGCCAGGCCCGTAGGCGTGCGCCGATCGTTTTCGTGGAACGCGGAGTAGGAATCGATTTCGGAGCGGAAACCCTTGCGGATCACCAGCTCCGCGCGCTCCGTCGCCAGTTGCGGATGAAAGGCCGCGCCGGTCGTACCCTGGACGCAATGGTCAGGCCACAGCGTCTGCTCGCCATAGGGCATGCTGATGGTTGCAAACGCAGCCGAACCCGGATGCGATGTCGCGAAAGAGCTGTGACCTGACGGATGCCAATCCTGGGTCAGCACGACATGGCCAAAGCGCTCAGTGAGGCGATTGATGACCGGCACCACGGCATTGCCGTCGGCGACCGCAAGCGCACCGCCGGCGCAAAAATCGTTCTGCACGTCGATTACAAGCAGCAAATCATCGTCGCTGAGCCGGATGGACATGTTGCACCTGCGTCATGATTGATCCGCAAACCTTTAGCGCAAAGCAAACGCGGGATCAGCAGGCATTTGCCAACCGTCGCGATCGCGCTGCCGAACCTTGGCCGCCGGCAACGGCATTGGTCGGAATGACAACCACCAACGGGCGACCGCGCCGAGATTGCCAACGCAATCATTTGTATGCAAACAAATAATCCGGCTTGATCCAGCGGTCAAGCCGGGCTCAAGTTGAGCTCAACAACGTTGAAGGCATTGAACCACAGGGAATAAATCCATGGCCCATGATCAACCTCAGGCAGCCGGCCCCACCAAGCTGGTGATCCGCAATATCGGCCTGCTGCTTAGCGGTGCCATAGAGAAGCCGATCCTGGATGCCGATACGATCGTTGCGGAGAACGGCAAGATCACGGGAATCGGCCGCGCCAAGGATATCGATGCTGAAGGCGCCACCACCATCATCGACGCCAATGGCACGACCGTCGCACCCGGCCTGATCGACAGCCATGTTCATCCCGTGGCCGGCGACTGGACGCCGCGGCAAAATCAGATCGGCTGGATCGACAGCTTTCTGCATGGCGGCGTCACCACCATGATTTCCGCGGGCGAGGTTCATATGCCCGGCCGCCCCCGTGACGTCGTCGGCGTGAAGGCGATGGCGATTTTTGCGCAGCGCGCGTTCTGGACGCTCCGCCCCGGCGGCGTGAAGGTTCATGCCGGCGCGCCCGTGATCGAACACGAGATGGTCGAGGAAGACTTCAAGGAACTCGCCGCGGCCGGCGTCAAGC
>DATHHQ010000303.1:0-14807 GCA_035490095.1 Bradyrhizobium sp. | reverse complement strand
GTGCCGCCGCATCTGCCGCCGATGCCGGCGCCGGTGTTGTTTTCAGGCAACCGCGGTGAGTTTTTTCGGCTGGCGACGCGCGGTGCCGGGCTCGAACTCATTACCGTCGGCTTTTATCGATTTTGGCTTGCCACCGATATCCGCCGCCATTTGTGGTCGAACACCCATATCGACGGCGATGCGGCGGAATACACCGGCCGCGGCAGGGAATTGCTGATCGGATTTCTGATCGCGTTGGCGATCATTGTGCCGGTTTATCTGGCCTACTTCCTCGCGGGCCTTGAAGCCGAACGCATCAGGGCGTTCGCCAGCATTCCCTTGCTGGCATTTTTTTACCTGTTCGGACAATTCGCGATCTACCGCGCCCGGCGTTATCGCCTGACCCGCACGGTGTGGCGCGGGGTGCGGTTCTGGATGAGCGGTTCGGGCTGGGCCTATGCGGCGCGGGCGGCGCTCTGGGGCCTGCTGATGATACTCACCCTCGGCCTGATATTGCCATGGCGTGAAGCGGCGCTCGAGCGCTACAAGATGCGGCATTCCTATTACGGCGATCTTCAGGGCAGCTTTGAAGGACGCGGCTGGGAATTCTTCAAGCGTGGCTGGTGGCTATGGCTCCTGGCGCCGATCGCCCTCTATGTGTCGCCGCTCGCGCCCTTTGTCTATGCCGCGTTCAAGGCGGTGGAGTGGCGCTGGTGGCTTTCGGGTATCCGGTTTGGCGGTGTGCGTCTGGAATCGACGATGGGCCGTGGCGCGCTGATCGGCCTTTACTGGAAAGTCATTGGCTGGGTTCTCCTGCTCGCGGTCGTGTTTGCCGCCTATCTGGGACTCTGCGCCGTTCTGGTGGCGAGCATGAGCGGCACGCCGCTCGATCAGTTCTTCACGCCGCAGGTGTTCTTGAAGAGCATTCCGTTGCTGGTGCTGGCGGGACTGGGTTATCTGTTGTTCGCGCTGGCGATCAATGTGGCGATGCGTGTCTATCTGTTGCGCGATCTCTGGGTCAGGGTGCTGGCCTCGACCACCGTCCACAACATCGAGGCGGCGGCGAATGTATCCGCGAGGGGCGAACTCGCCAATGCGCTGGGTGAGGGCTTTGCCGACGGGCTGGATGTCGCCGGCTTTTAGCGCATGAGCACCTCTTCAATGGAAAGTGGACCGCAAAACACCTCGGCGTCGTCAGCAGCCAGCGGCTTTGCGATTTATTTCGACGGGACCTCGAGCCGCCGCCGCCTCGTGACGCTGGAGTTCAACGACCGGCTTGAAATCAGAGAGTATGAACACACGCTTGCCGCGTGGTCCTATGCCGATGTCCGCCTTGCCGACAGCCCATCCGGTACCCTGCGCGTAACCTGTCTGACGGCGCCGGGGCTGGCGCGGCTTGAAATCCGTGACGCGGCGGTTGCGGCGGAGCTGACCTCCCGCTGCGTCCGACTCGATGAAAACGTTCCCGGCCGGCACGGCATTGCGAGAATTGTCGGCTGGTCATTGGCGGCGACGGTTTCGATCGTCGCGGTGATTCTGTTCGGTGTCCCGCTCGCTGCGGACCGTTTGACACCCCTGGTGCCGCAAGCCTTCGAACGCCGGCTGGGCGATGTCGCGGAAGGGCAGGTCAAGACGATGTTCGGCGGCAAGATTTGCGATAACGCATCAGGGCAGGCTGCCTTCACCAAGCTCGTCAATGCCGTTCGCGAGTCCGCTGGCCTGGATACGTCGATCCAGTCGCAGGTGTTATCGAGCCCAATTCCCAACGCGTTCGCGCTGCCCGGCGGCAAGGTCTATGCATTCAACGGGCTGCTCGCCAAGGCGGAAAACGCCGATGAGATCGCCGGCATCCTGGCGCACGAGCTTGGTCATCTCAGCCATCGCGATGGCACGCGCAACCTGATCTACAATGGTGGCACGTCGTTTCTGATCGGGTTGTTGTTCGGCGACATCACCGGATCCGGCGCGTTGATCTTTGCTTCGCGCTCGCTGGTGACCGCGTCCTATTCGCGCGAGGCGGAGCAGAATGCCGATACATTTGCAATCGATGCGATGCAGAGGCTTGGCCGCTCGCCAAAGCCGATGGGCGAACTGATGTTTCGCGTGACCGGGAAAGAAGGCGACAAGAGCTTGTCGATCCTGGCGAGCCATCCGCTGACGGAGGACCGCCTGGCGCGCATGAGCAACGAGGATCAGCCGCCGAGTGGCCCGCCGCTGCTGACAGCGGTTGAATGGGCGTCGCTCAAGGCAATCTGCAGTTCAAGGAATTAATTTAAGGTGGGGTGCCACGGCGTCATCGCCCGGCTTGATCGGGCGCCCAGTATTCCAGAGCGCCGGCGATTGATTGCGACGCTCTGGAATACTGGGCCACCCGCTTTCGCGGATGGTGACGGTCAACGCTGGGGTGGCGCCGTGTCGTCTATTCGGCCAGATTATTGACCTTCTTCACCCAGATGCGGACGTCGGCCAGCACTTCGGGGAGCACGGCCTTGACCTCCCCGACGGTCATGCCGGCCTTGATGCGTGGATCGTACAGAACATTCAGAATGTACTGGTCGTAGACGTCGAAAAATCCCATCGAGACACTGTCGTTGAACATGGTCCAGGGCACCGAGCTGGTATCGTTGATGGGCCCGAGCGACTGCAGCAGTTCCTCATAGGCGCAGTCGAAGAAGATGAAATCGCCGTTGTCGACCGTGAGGATCACGTCCGAGTGCTCGATCTCGAATTTTTCGTTCTTGCGAAAGCCGGACAGGCATTGCGGATCGAGCGAGCTGCGAATTTCCCGGGCTCGCTCGCTGCCGTAGAATGTCGAGATGGTGCGATAGAGATCGCGGTCGCGCACCAGTTTGACCACGATATTGGCGCGGTCGCTGGTTTCCACCATGGCGATATCAAGATGCTGAACCCGCGCGGCGATATCGGCCACGATTTTGGCCAGTTGCGCCTTTCGATCCGGACGATTGCCATCGGCGAAGACCCGCACCGGTGCATCGTATTTTCTGATCCGGTCGACCCGTCCGGCAAGCTGATACTCGGCGCCGAAGGCGGTCTTGAAGAATCCGTCCGTTATCTCGTTGTCGGTGAACGTCCTCTTTTCGGTACGCTGGCGCGATGCAATGCCGGGAATTTCGGCCGACGCAGCCGGCAGCCCGGCAACGCTGTTGAACGCGATGCCGGCGAGCACAACCGCGAATGTCCGCAACAGATGCGAAGACGAGTCGAGAGCACACATTGCATCGACGCTGCAGCAATCGGCGAGCGCGTGCAAGGCTTGAAGTACAAGGCTTGACGTACAAGGCTTGACGTACAAGGCTTGACTGGCCGCCGATCGAGCGGCGCGGGTTCCCCAGCGCGGAGCCGGCCTAGTTCTTCACGACGACAGTGGTTCCCACCGCGACGCGGCTATAAAGATCGGTGACGTCGTCGTTGGTCATGCGGAAACAGCCGGAGGATACCGCCTGGCCGATCGTCTCCGGCTCATTGGAACCGTGAATGCGATAAAGCGTCGAGCCCAGATACATGGCGCGGGCGCCGAGCGGATTGTCGATGCCGCCCGGCATGTGGCGCGGCAGATCGGGGCGCCGCGCTAGCATCTGCGAGGGCGGCGTCCAGGCCGGCCATTCCTTCTTCGCCGATATGCGGTGAACGCCGCCCCAGCGAAACCCGTCGCGGCCGACGCCGATGCCGTACCGCAGCGCTTGGCCATCGTCCAGCACGAGGTAAAGCCGCCGCTCGGCGGTGTCGATGAAGATGGTGCCGGGCCTGTATTGGCTTTCAAATCTCACGGTCTGCCGCGGAATCGGGTTCGACGCGCCGACGCTGAAATTGGGGCCGCCTCCCATGATATCGCGCATGTCGAAACCGCCCTGGAATCCTTGGAATCCCTGGGCGCGCGCATGGCCGGCGCCGGCCAGCAATGCCACCGCCGCAAAAAGCAAAGCAAAAGCCCGGATCATATTCTGCCTCGTGGGACAAATCAGTCTCGCTGCGAGACAGGCCATAATTGACGCGGTTTCGCAAGCCACGGCGACGTGAGGCCGCCGATTTTCAGGCGCTGCGGTAAAAAAGCCATCACGCCCTTGGCGATGGCTGCAATGTCGGCGAAACCTTTGACGAACGGCGCTGGGGATGATTGATCTGCCAAGAGTGCTTTTTTTGAAAAACGGCGCGAACGGGAGTGGAATGATGAACGGTGCGGAAAGTCTGGTGCGGACCTTGGTCGCGGGCGGCGTTGACGTCTGTTTCGCCAATCCCGGCACCTCGGAGATGCATTTTGTTGCAGCCCTTGACCGGGTTGAGGGCATGCGCTGCGTGCTCGGCCTGTTCGAGGGCGTGGTGACGGGTGCGGCGGACGGCTATTTCCGCATGAAAGGCACGCCGGCATCGACGCTGCTGCATCTGGGACCGGGGCTCGCCAACGGCCTCGCCAATCTGCACAACGCCAACAAGGCGAATTCCGGCATTGTCAACATCGTCGGCCAGCATGCCGTCTATCACATTGGATTCAACGCACCGCTGACCTCCGACATCGAGGGCCTGGCGCGGCCGATGTCGGCATGGGTGCGCACCTCGCCGGACGCGAAATCAGTCGCCAAGGACGGCGCTGCCGCCATTGCTGCGGCCAAGAGCAGCCCGCCGCAGATCGCCACGCTGATCCTGCCCGCCGACACCGCATGGAACGAGGCCGACGGCATCGCGCAGGTCCCGAACGAATCCCAGCGCGCGAGCTATTCGTCGCAGGCCGTTGACAACGCCGCCAAGGTCTTGCGCGGCGGCGCGCAGACACTGCTGCTGCTCACCGGCAGTGCGCTGACCGAGCACGGGCTGGCGCTGGCAGCGCAAATCGCCGGCAAGACCGGCTGCAAGGTGCTGGGCCAGACCTATAATCCACGCATGGCGCGGGGGCGCGGGCGGTTTTCGATCGACCGGATTCCTTATGTGATCGAGCAGGCGCTGCCGATCCTGAAGGATTTCCGCCACATCGTTCTGGTCGAGGCCAACGATCCCGTGGCGTTTTTTGCCTATCCGAACAAGCCGAGCATGTTGAAGCCCGACGGATGCGAGGTCCATCGCATGACGTCGGGCGGCGAGAACTCGGTGGCTGCGCTGGAAGCATTGGCCTCCGCGCTTGGCGCCAAGCCGATCGATGCCAAACCGCAGGCGTTGGTTGAACTGGCAAAGCCGACCGGCGCGCTGACCCACGCCTCGATCGCGATGGCGATGGCGATGGCGATCCCGGAAAATGCCATTGTGGTCGATGAGTCCATCACCACGGGCCGCGGTTTCTTTCCGCCGACCGCCGCCGCCAACCCGCACGACTGGCTGCAAAACATGGGCGGCTCGATCGGATTTTCGACGCCGGTCGCGACCGGGGCCGCGGTGGCGTGCCCCGATCGCAAGGTGATCTGCATGGTCGGCGACGGCAGCGCGATGTACACGCTGCAATCGCTGTGGACGCAGGCCCGCGAGGGCCTCAATGTTCTGACCATCGTGTTCGCCAACCGCATCTATCAGATCCTGCGGGGAGAGTTCGATGGCGTCGGCGCCGGCGAGCCGGGACAGCGCGCGCTCGACATGCTGAAGATCGACCGCCCCACGCTCGACTGGGTGGCGCTTGCCAAGGGCATGGGTGTGCCAGGCCGCGCCGTCACCAATGTCGACGATTTCGTCAAGGCGCTGGCGGACGGCGTCGCCGAGCCGGGGCCGCGGCTGATCGAAGTACAGATGTGACGGCGAGCGCGACCGTCGAATTGCCACCAGCGCCGCCTGCGTCGTCATGCCCGGGCATAGCGGTCTGCCTCGCGCAGGCTGGTAGACTTGTCTGCGGTCCCGCCATCCAACGCTTAACAGCGTAGCAGCAGGAACGATGTGGACGGCCGGGCATAGGCGAGCGGAAGCGACGCCGTCCTTTGGACGGCAATGCCCAGCCATGATGAAAGCGTGAATCATTTCCCGAAAAAGCTCGATGCATTTCCGGTCAGGCTCTAAGATGTTTTGACGGAGACGACATGCAAGCCGAGATGCAAGCCGAGTTGAACAAGATGGTAGGCGCGCTCAACGAATTCTACGCGCGCGAGACCCATCTGTTCGAGAGGGATCTCGGTGAACGCACGCTGACGCACCGGCTCGCGGTGCAGGTCGAAAAGCAATTTCCGGGATGGGAAGTCGACTGCGACTACAACAGGTTGGGAGAACGAACACTACGGCTGCCGAAGGGAACGATTGTGAGCACCGACGATGAAATCGGAAAATCGATCTATCCCGATATCGTCGTGCACCAGCGCGAGATGCCCAATAATCTACTCGCCATCGAAGTTCGCAAGGCGAGCAATCATCAGCCGCCGGAACACGATCAGCACAAACTGCGGGCGCTGACCGATCCGCATTTATGGTTCGCCTACCGGATCGGAGTCTTGCTCGCGCTTGGCAAGAAGAACGTCACCGCGTCGGAGGTCTATGTCGGCGGCGTGCACGACCGGCCGTTGTCGGGCTGGTTGGCCGGACGCTTGAAGGATGCGGGTTTGGCCTGACCGGGCGCACGGTCGCCGGAAATACGGCTGGCGCGTTAAGTGATTTTCGAAAAAAAGCCCCGCAAACTGCGGGGTTTTTTTGCTTCAAGTCGGTGTGATCTGGAATCGGGTTTGGTGCCCGATTTCGTTACGGCCGCGAGGGCCGGTTAGCTGTGCCGGATGGGTCTTGTAAGACCTATTGATTTGTCGGAGTCATCTTCGCGACAAAGCCAGCGAACGGCTTGTAGGATTGCTTCGCAAGATCGCCGTACAGCGCGCCGATTTTCTGTGACTCGGCAACAAATGTCTCGAAAGCCGACTTGGCGAATTCGGTTTGAATTTCAACCACCTTGTCGAACGACTTCACGCCCGAGAGCTTCTCGACAAAAGACTTGGTGTCTTCAAACGATTTCTTCGTGTAGTCGCCGTAAGCCGTGGCAATCGCCTGGAAGCCGGCCGGGAAGGCGCTGGTCGATACATCCGCTGCACCGATCTGTTCCTTACGATTCTGCTGCTGCGCGGAATTCGCATTATTCTGATCTGCATTCGACATCAAAGGTTCCCTTGTTTGTTTCAACAGTGAATCAATGATGCGTGTCGTCAATGGTTGCTTCCAAACACGGGTTCCCGCTTGTTCATTGGGCGGTGGTTGTGTGTTCGTATGATGATCGCGGAACTTGGGACATTTTCCTCGCGGTGTCACGCCGGAGCAATCGCGATGCAACGCGGCGCAGTCGCCGACGGGAGAGGGCATCAATGAGAAAACGCAAACCTGAATAGGTCAGGCTGACATAGTTGCGGCACGGCGAGCAGCATTTCTTGTTTGTCAGGAACGAACCTGAACTGCGGGCCGTTGGTCTTCCCATGAAAGGAAATACCATGACGAACCAAAACCAACTCGGCCGGCAGAATCAAGCGCCGGGTCAGAAGCCCGGCCAGCAGCAAGGCGGCGGTCAGAAGCCAGGCCAGCAGAGCCAGGCTCCCGCAAAGGGTGACAAGCATCCCAAAGAGCCGCACGACCAAACCAGCGACACCGATACCTAGAGCGGGATGACTTTTCTTCGACTCGTCACCCCGCTCTATCTTTTTGTTTGAGCATGATCTCCGCGCAAACGCTTCGCGTTTGTCGCGAGGGAAAACCGGTATCCACTTTTCCGGATCATGCTCGAATTAACAAAAAACGGCTCGCTTCGGCGGGCCGTTTTCTTTTCCGGCAGCCCGTCAGCGCGAAAGTCCCGGCGTTGCGTCGGGGCCGGGCCTGTAATGCCCGCACCTCTTATCCGTGCCGGGTTCGCAAGCAGCTAACTGCGGAACCGGCAGCCTCCCGGCAGATTGGTATCTCGACCTTGAGGGAGACAAACCATGGCACGGAAGAATCCGGCGGACCATCCGGGCACGGATGGCGGCAGGCAGGTTCCAGCACGGCCGCACGACTCCGGCAGTGCGGCCAACGAGACCGAGGATGGCCTGGATGCCTCGACCGAAGCGTTACGGCACGCCGCCGAGGATACGCCCTCTGGCGCCACGCCGGACGATGTCGAGAAAACGCCGGTGTTCGACCGGGCCGATCTGGCGCCGAAAATCTGATGGCAAGGAAGCAACGCGGCCTGATCGTCGAAACGCCAACAGAAGCGCGTCAGGACGAACCTGGCCCGTCGGTGCTTTGGCTATTGGTCATCAGCCTTTGCCTTGCCTTCCTCACTCTGGCTGGGGTCTGGCACGTGTTCTTTCGCACCTGATGCCGCGCATGTGATTCCGTCTCCGAACCTGATTTGTGGAACCCGCCAGCCACCGCAGCGATTAGTAGAGCATGTTTGAACCTTGAGCCGCTGGCGGAGACCTATCTACCAGAGGCAATCTCCAGGAGGCTGCGATGGCCCATTGGCATGATACGATGGTGGACAGGCCGGAGACGGATGCCGGGGTTTACGTGACGGGCTGGACGATTTCCGGCTTGGCCGTGCTCGGGGCCATCGTTGCGGTTTGGCTGCTGGGGATCTAGCCGGAACGATTTTGCGCAGCTTTTGCCACGCGCACAAAAAGCATCCGATTTTATCGATGGTTGTGGTGGACGCACAAGGGATCGAACCTTGGACCTCTCCCGTGTGAACCACAATCGGTAGACCCTAGCCAACCTAATCCAGCCATAGTATAGTTAGAAAAGTCCTTGTAATGCAGGGATTTGTGGCCATATCGGCCCATAGTGGGCCATAGCAGGCCTTACCACATTTTGTATGCCCCTGTTGTGCCTTTCGCGAATTTTCCCGTGGGGCACAACAGAGCTGGGAACGTGGAGGGAACGATTTGTGATCCGTTTCTTGGGTCCCCCCTCGACGTGTCCCAGGGCACAAGGAGTAAGCGCACAAACGATGGAAACGAGCGAAAAGGGTCTCAGAGCTGAAGTGACGACGAACTACCTGAGGCTCACTGACGCGGTGATCCGTGCGGCCACGCTGCCGCCGGGCAAGTCGCAGCACTATCTGCACGACACAGAGCAGCCAGGGCTTGCGATCAGGATGCGCGCGACTGGTGGCCGGACCTGGGTCTACCTGTTCACCAAGCCTGGGGCGAGGGGCACCCAACGCAAGACGTTGGGCGCATGGCCCAAGTTCAACGAGAAGGCCGCGCGCAAGGCCGCCACCATCGCCGCCGGCGAGGTGGTCAAGGGGGTCGATCCGAACGACGCCAAGCGCGAGGCCAGGCGGCAACAGCTGGCCGAAAAGCAGGGCACCACCTTGGCGACCCTGATCATTGAAGATGGCCCGTATGAAACGTCCCTGACCGGACGCCAGGTCGTTAACTGGAAACCGGCCATGTCGGCGCTGCGACGAGGTCTCAAGGGTTATTTCGATCTCGCCATTGCCGAGTTGACGCGACGGCAAATCATGGCGGCGGTGGACAAGATCGCCAAGACAGGCAAGCGCGGCGCAGCCAAAGACTTGCGTAAGCACGTGCACACCTTCCTCGAATGGTGCGTCGGGGAAGGTTACGTCGAGCACAACGTGCTCGCCGGCTATCGCGCGCCCAAGGAAACCCGTGCGCAGAGGGTCGGGCGCCGAACCAAGGGCCGCGCGCTGACCGATGAGGAGATCATCAAGGTCTGGCATGCGTCGGCAAAGCTCGGGGCTTTTGGGCTGTTGACACGTATGTGCCTGCTCGGTGGCCCGCGCCGCAGCGAACCAACCATGATCGAGTGGCAAAAGCACATCATGGATGACCGCATCACCTTCGATGCGGCATGGACCAAAATGGGCCTGCACCACGACGTGCCGCGTACCCACATCGTTGACGAGGTGCTCCTGGCCGCGAAACATTTCCAGCGTGCGACGTCCGATTATGTCTTCCCGTCACCGAAGACCGGCGGCCAGATGTCGGGCTTCACCAAGATGGTCAACCGTTTGGTCAAGGAAGCAGGTGTCGCCAAGTTCACCATGCATGACTTAAGGCGCAGCTTGCGCACCGTCATGTCACGCTGCGGCTACGACAACGAAATCCAGCGGCTGTGTGTCGGGCAAAAGCCTGGCGGAATCGATCAGGTCTACAATCACGACGAACGGTGGATCATCCGCAAGATGGCGTTCGAAGCGGCTCATGACTACATCGCGGAGTTGCTCGGTGCGAAACGGGTCGGCAAGGTCGTGCGCCTGCAGCGAACGAATCCGCTCGACCCCATCAAGGCCGAATTGCTCGGCCGTCTCCGCGAGTATTATGCGGCTGAGACGGCTTAGTGGTCTTATCGCATCTGGCCAGATAGTCGCGCACCGCATCGACACGATAGAGCGGGCGGCCGTCAACGTAGCGCCATTTCAGTGGATGGTTCGGATCGCGCCGCCATTGCTCTAGCGCTCCGGGCGTGCGCCGGATGACCGCTGCCGCCTCCAATGCCGTCAGATTGGAGCCCCCGGGCAGCGTATCGATATCAAATTTTGCCGGCGGCGGCATGCTGCGATTTTTGCGAATGCGCTTCGTGTCACCTGCTGTTTTCCGACTATCTGGCGATCCTAATGCCATGATCCGCGTCTTTTCGTCCTTGCCGCTCATACTTCCGCCCCGGACCATGATAGGGTCCAGGCAATAGATCGTAAGGTTTAAGAAAGAGATCTAGAGCGCAGGTATGGCTGGCGGGTTGCTGTGGCGTACAAATAGGACGGATCGCAGGCAAGCAAATCGGGATCGGGGGTTCGAATCCCTCCCTCTTCGCCACGCTACGCCACAGCTCTCCGCTGTATCCGATTGTTCGAAACTGCCGCAAAACCACCGAAGAACTCCGCGATAGCGGGCTAACTCTACGCGCAAGTTGTAGTTTTCCGCCGTGGGTTCGGAGGACGGTTCTTCCGCCACTACACTATTCTCCTCTGTATCCCATTGTTCGAATCGACAGCAAAAACAATGGGTGGCGCGATAAAGGCTGTTGCGGCTAGTCCCCTAATCGCGGCGCAAACCGTAGCTTTTAGCAGTAGGTTCGGAGAATGGATTTTGCGAGGGAGACCAGGGGTCACACTGCCCGCGCTGCGTGCGGCCAAACGTCTTCCGGGGGCAAGGAGTGGACAACGCGTTCGTCAGCTTCCCGAACTATTGGAAGCATCTGTTCGAGGACACGCCGCTGTGCGGCGCTGTACCCTTGGGGGGATGGCCCCCAATGTTCGCTTTCCTAAAACACTGGCGCGACCGGCGAGGGCAGGCTCTGGCCGACGCAGATGCGTTGATGGCGAAGTATTGGAGTTAAACCTTAGTAGTCGTCGTTTAAGAAAGGACTTTCTTCGCCTCTTGCTGAAGTGCATTCATCGCGCTGATGTATGGGATTGGACCGTAGCTAATGCGCGCGACGCCCAGCTTGGAGAGACGTTCATTCGAGGGCACGCCGTCCATAACCATAACATTCAGAGGTAACGTGACGGCTTCGCAGAGCTGTCCGATCAGCGCATCTTCCGTCAGGCCAGGGACGAAGAAGCCCGACGCCCCTGCATCTGCGTAGGTCTTAGCCCTTTCTAGCGCTTCGTCAACTGCTTGGGCTGCGTCCTCACCGTGCTCAAAAAATACGTCCGTCCGGGCGTTGACAAACAAGTCGACGCGCTTCTGCGCTGCCGCTTTTCGTATCGCACCGAGCCGCCGGGCTTGTCGATCGACACTATAAAGCCCCGAGCCTTTGACGACCCGATCCTCGAAATTGACGCCAACTACACCCAGATCGATAAGGCGCGAAATGTTGTCCGCAAGCTCGCTGTCGTCTTCGCTATAGCCGCCTCGAAGTCCACGGTGACAGGAGCATCGACGCTTGTCGCGATACGTCCAACTATTTGCTCGGCGAATTCGATCGGGATCGCTTCACCGTCTTGGTAGCCTTGCGCTGCGGCGACCGACCAACTGCTTGTCGCGATCGCTTTCGCGCCGGCCTCCAGAACAGATTGTGCGCTACCTGCATCCCACGCGTTGTAGAGCAGTAACGGGGCTCCTTTGACGTGGAGTTGAGCAAAGCGTTTGGCCCTTTCCTTTTGGTTCATTTCCACGCTCCTGGGTGACTGTTTAAGCCAACAGTCTTGAGCAGCGGCGGCACAGCGGATCAGGCATCGATCCAATTACCAGGACCGAGAAAATCCATCTTGCCGATGTCGACCCCATTGTGGCGGAGGGTGGCGTACGCAATCGCCACGTGGAAGTAGACGTTCGGGATTGTCATCTGCAAGTGGTAGTCCTTCCCGCAGAGGTGCTTGCCGGGCGCCCAAGAAAGGCTGACTTTACGGTCACTTGCGCCCGCATACTGCACCTCTCTCACGCTCTCTGCGAAAGCGATAGTCTTCTGGATGCGGGCGCGCGCATCATCGATCGTCTGCTCGTTGTCCTCGTGCTTGGGCGGCACTTGTCCTGAAAGCCAAGCCGCGGCGGCTTTGACGTAGTCGCAAGCGCTTTGGACTTGGTAGATGAACGGCTTCATGTCCTGTGCAAGGCGCTCTGTGATCAGGATGTTGACATCGAACTTCTTGGCCGCCGCATGCTTCTCAGCCTTGTCGAGCCAAGTCCCGATATTTTTTAGCATTCGCGTGCATTGTGAGACGGCTTCGTAGTACATCGTGTCCTTCCTTTCAACACTGGGTCTGGTCGCATCAACCATCCATGAGATGCCGCGACTCATGTTCGGGTGATCACTGGCGTGCGGCCATGACGCCGCCGTCTTTCGGGCTGCTCATCGGCTGCCAAACAGCCCTCCTCCGAATTGCTTGAGCACGCCCCTGAAACGCGCAGCGTAGCGTTCATATGCCGCACGATCAGTGAATTTGAGCTGTCCAACGACGTAGACTTTGCTCCGGGTATCGTATCGGCGAGCCAGTACGCCCGATCACATTCCGCAAAGTCGAGCCACATACACACGATAATACTCGCTGCCGCTCCTCTGCTAGATACTCTTTCGGTGATGGAGTCCGGTTTCCGCCAGCAACAGCGGCTTGGTTCCACTATATTTGATAGTAGGCGCTCAGGACGGTGATCGGCCGCCGCGAGACTTTGGGCACCTAACGTCAGCCGACTCGCGGGAGAGTGAGATTTGCAGCAGCATCGAAACATCGAGGTCGGCCGCGCGACGCTCGAATGCACCCTTTACGGGTCCGGAATTCCCATCGTGTTGCTCGCGAATGCCGGCTGCAGCATCAGTTATTTTGACGATTTGGCGCGTGTGCTCGCTGCCGGAGGGTTGCAAACCATCTCTGTTAACATGCGCGGTACTGGAGAGAGTCGCGGCTCGCTCGACGGCATAAGTTTGCACGATTTGGCCGCCGATGTGGCTGGGGTTCTTGAAGCTTTGGATTGCGGTCCGGCGCACCTGGTCGGCCATGCCTTCGGTAACCGGGTCGCTCGCTGTTTGGCGGTCGACCGGCCCTCGCTGGTGCGCAGCGTGACTTTGCTCGCGGCGGGCGGTCTCATCGGACCTTCAACACCACTGGGCAACCCGTTTCGCAGCGCTACCGAAGCCAAGATGAGCGGCAGCGATTGCGTCACTGTGCTGGGCGCGCGTTGGCTGTCGCCGGGGTCGGATCCGAAAATACTTGCGCACGTCGAGTGCTGGCCGGCGGTGCATGTCGCCCACCTCGCGACCAGCCAGGGTGTGGCGCTCGACGATTGGTGGGGCGCCGGAACAGCTCCCCTTCTCGTGATCCAGGGCCTCGATGATGAAGTGGCTCCGCCGGGCAATGGCCACGCGCTCCGCAAGCAATTCGGCGAGCGCGTCCGGGTTATCGACCTGCCTCGTGCGGGACACTTTCTGCCGTTGGAGCAGCCCGAAGCCGTTACCCGCGCCGTCGCCGAGTTTGTCGGCGCTGCGCAGTCTCGCGCTGACCGGTTGCGGGAGATCGAGAGGAGCCGAAATGTCGCAACACACACAAACGCCAAGATGTTGCGACTGAAACTCGATCCTGCGAAAGCAGTGCCCGCCATGATCTCGTATCAGCATCACGAGAACGCGGACCCCGAAGCCTTTTACGAGGGGCGGACCTGGCCAACCGAAGATGGTTTTGCCTACATTATTTGCCATGACTGTGGGGAATTAGATGAAGAAGGACAGTTTTTTGAGAAGAATACCGTTTACACGACTTTGGGTGATTTCACGGCATACCCTGACGAACGATGCAATGTCTGCAAGGGCTATGGGTTCTTGCGCGTGGGGTTGTGACGATGAGCAAGACAGTGCGCCTATTGGCAGCTCTACCAACAGCCCAAAAGCGCCTGGACGTTTGAGATGAAAATCCGCCCGTTCGGAGAAAATTGGCAAGATCGTTACCTATCCAACAACAAGAGGAATTGAGAGATGCGCGTTCTTATCGTTGGCGCCGGGGCCATTGGCGGATATTTCGGCGGCAGGATGC
Organism: Bradyrhizobium sp.; assembly: GCA_035490095.1. GTDB lineage: Bacteria > Pseudomonadota > Alphaproteobacteria > Rhizobiales > Xanthobacteraceae > Bradyrhizobium. Next base: position 463 of record DATHHQ010000303.1, on the reverse strand, counting down.
TGCAAGCCGCCCGCGACATCACCTTTCTGGTGCGGCCGCGCCGCGCCTTGGAGCTTGCCGCCGCGGGCCTCGTGATCAAAAGCTCGAACGGAGACGTAACGCTGAAGAATCCGCCTGTCGTCCAGGCCGACACCATCAAGGACAAGTTTGACGTCGTGCTGTTGAGCTGCAAGGCTTACGACCTCGACGATGCGATCAAGTCGTTCGCGCCGGCGGTAGGCGAGAGGACCTCGATCATCCCGACGCTCAACGGCATGCGTCATCTGGACGTTCTCGACAAAAAATTTGGCGCGAGCCAAGTGCTCGGAGGCCTCTGCGTGATTGCGGTGACACTGAACGAGAAGCGCGAAGTGGTCCAGCTGGGCCCGATGCAGTCGCTTGGTTTCGGCGAGCGCGACGGCAAAATGTCAGACCGGGTTCGCGCCATCGCGGACGTCGTCAGAAGCTGCAATTTCGACGGCGC
>DATHHQ010000302.1:0-2421 GCA_035490095.1 Bradyrhizobium sp. | reverse complement strand
ACAATCGGCGACCATTCAGCCGCGTTGTTCTGCGGTCCGGTGTCGGTTTGCACGACACAGTCTCCGCGCGGTGATGGATCGGGAATTTCTTGTGGACCGAAAACATCTCTTACGGTTAGCCAATTAGGGTCGAAACCCAATAAATCGGTTGAGGTTAGAATCGGTTACTGATTCTCTGCCATCAAAAGGAGCAGAGAAGATGCGGCGGAACTTGTTCTGGCTGAGCGACGACCAGTGGGGGCGCATCGCGCCTCTCCTTCCCACGGACGTGCGCGGCAAGGATCGCGCAGACGATCGACGAGTGATCAGCGGCATCCTTCATGTGCTGACGAGCGGCTGCCGGTGGTGCGATTGCCCGCCGGAGTACGGTCCGGCGACGACAATCTACAATCGCTTCGTCCGCTGGGCGGAGCGCGGCGTGTGGGAACGACTGTTCCGCGAGCTTGCCGCTCGTGGCCGATCGACCGAGACGCAGATGATCGATACCACGCACATCAAGGCGCACCGCTCGGCCTCGGGCGGAAAAGGGGGGAGCAGAAACAGGCGATTGGACGCTCGCGCGGCGGGCGCAATACGAAGATCCACGCAATCGCAGATGCTAAAGGCCGCCTTCTTTCCGTTCTCCTGAGCGGCGGCGAGGCGCACGATTGTCCACCCGCCCCGCGCCTCATCCGTCGCACCAAAGCGGCCAGGAAGCTTCTCGGCGACAAGGCCTATGACAGCGCGCCGCTGAGGCGATGGCTGAAGGGTCGCGGCACCAGGGCTGTCGTCCCCAACAAGTCGAACCGCAAGCAACCTTTCAGCTTCGACAGGAAAGCCTACAAGCAACGGCACCGCATCGAGAATGCTTTCTGTCGGCTTAAGGACTTCCGCCGCATCGCCACTCGTTACGACAGGTTGGCGAGAAACTTTCTCGCCTCCGTCTGCCTCGTTGCTGCTGTCGTCTGGTGGATTTTATGAGTCTGGACCCTAGTCATCTGGAACTGAAGTTCACCACATTATAAGCTAGCGCTCTGAGCGATGGAAGGAGAGCGCTGATGGCGAAGGCATTTGCGAGAGGCCGGCCGATCGCACCGTTAGTGCTGAGTGCGCAGGAGCGGGCCTATCTGGAGCGGCAAGTCCGTCGCCACCGTGTTGCCCGATCGCTGTCCGAGCGATGTCGCGTCATTCTGCGATGTGCAGACGGCTTAGCCAGCAAGTCGGTCGGCGCCGAGCTTGGCCTCCACGAGCATACGGTTGGCAAGTGGCGGCGACGCTTCTTAAAGGATCGCTGTGACGGTCTGCTCGACGAGGCTCGCCCCGGCCGACCTCGAACCATCGACGATGATCAGGTTGCCGCCGTGATTGAGCGGACGTTGCGCACCACACCTGCGGCCGCGACGCACTGGTCGATCCGTTCGATGGCGGCCGAGACCGGCTTTTCGCATACGACGATCCGCCGTATGTGGGCAGCGTTCGGCCTGCAGCCGCACCGCAGCCAGACTTTCAAGCTGTCGACCGATCCGCTGTTCGTCGACAAGGTGCGCGATATCGTCGGCCTTTACCTCTCGCCGCCCAACCGGGCGCTTGTCCTTAGCATTGACGAGAAAAGCCAGATCCAGGCGCTCGATCGGGAGCAGCCGGTTTTGCCGATGATGCCTGGCGTACCCGAGCGCCGGACGCACAATTACGTGCGGCACGGCACGACCTCGCTGTTCGCAGCGCTCGATATCGCATCGGGTTTCGTCATCGGCAAGTGCTACAAGCGACACCGGGCGGCCGAGTTCTTGAACTTCCTCAAGCAGATCGATGCTCGCGTCGCCGAAGGGCTCGAGGTCCATATCGTCATGGACAACTACGCCACCCACAAGACGCTCAAGATCAAGGCGTGGCTCGCCCGCCGTCCCCATTATCATGTCCACTACACGCCGACTTCGGCATCATGGATCAACCAGGTCGAGCGCTGGTTCGCCGAGCTCACTAGAAAGCGACTCCGGCGCGGCGTTCATACCTCAGTCAGGCAGCTCGAGGCCGACATCCGCACCTTCATCGACAGGCACAACGAAACCCCAAGCCTTTCAAATGGGTCAAATCAGCCGACCAAATCCTCGCTTCGGTCAAACGCTTCTGCCAGAAAACCCAGCAGACGTTATGCCGCGAACTTTAGATTCACGTGACTAGACTCAATTCTGCTGAGGTGTTCGTCGTACGGGGCAGCCTCATGCATGGTCGAAGCGCAATGGGGAGCGTATCGTTCACTATCCTGTTCTTTCCACTAACTCGGAAGGGATTTTTGGCCCCGCTTTATGCAGACAGTGCGCCACTACATCTTGCAGAACGCGCTATGATCGAAGCCACGATCCGAATGGATCTCATCACCCCGAACGGGCCGAGGCGTTGGTCGAGAAGTAAGACACCTAGGGAGTGAACGATGGAACAGAG
>DATHHQ010000301.1:0-7636 GCA_035490095.1 Bradyrhizobium sp. | reverse complement strand
AGCGAATTATGGGAAGGAAGGTAGTCCACCGATCGTGCCGGTTACCCTTAAGCAGGAAACGCTGGCTGAAATGATCGGCACGACACGATCCCGTGTTAGTTTCTTCATGAACAAGTTTCGCAGATTGGGCCTCATCGATTATAACGGCAAAATCGATGTGCACCAATCGTTGTTGAACGCCGTTCTCCATGACAAGCCCGAGATCAGGGAGGATGAGCCCGCCCGATCGAGACGCGTTGCTACTCGCCCCAACACGGTAGCAAGTCGCACGTTGCCGATCTAGTCACGATATCCGCTGGCGAATGGGCTGTCATTTTAGACCGACGCTCCACCACGTAGCAGGAGCCGGTAACCGTGCTCCGTCATCCATTTGGCGCGCGATAGATGGCTGTCGAACGCCCTCCGGGCGCATAACTCCGGCGAACAAAGTCTGCCGACCGGAACGACCGCGCCGACAGCAGCACCCGATGTCCCACCATCGAGGCCGGCGAGAATTTCGCAGACCACCGACAGGATGAGCGCCACGGTCAGGCTCAGTCGCATGCTGATCCCGCGGCGTGATATCGCCATCGTGTTTCAGAACCCCCGCTGGCTGAAACGTTGCAACTAGTTCGGCTTCTTCTTCCTGAAAACCGCGATCATTCGATCATCCTCCCATAGCTCGAGGCCGAAGCTGTCCACGAGCATTTCCGCCTGTCGCATGGCGTCCTGATCGTCAATGCAATTAAGATCGATCCGACCCGCGACATGCCCTGTCGGATCAAGCTGGAAGGCGCTGTAATGACGCATGTACTGTTCCTAAAAAGGAACAGCCTAGCCTGGGGCTGCAACGCTGCTAGGGCTGAAGTGCAGGGCAGCCACGCCGAGATTGCTTGAACCTCGACATGGACTTTGCAGACTAAGTGTCCGGTGCGGAGCTGCCAGGGTCAGAATCCCGCGCTTCTGGACCGCGTCCAACTTTCGACTCCACAAAGTCGCCTGATTGGGCTTACGATGAGGGTGCACCCGGGGCGGGAGCTTTTCGTATTTTCCGTGTCATTTTTGAGCCCGGAGGCCGCTGCTCATATCAGTGGTCTTTTCATTCTCTGAGAGACCAATTCGCCTTTCAACAAGGAAAACGCATAACGAACATCAAAGGATAACCATGACGATCGAAGAGAAATTTGCCCGTCAGCGTACATACCGCAATAATATTAACCGCTATCGTGGGTTGCTCAAGACCGAGCTTTCAGCGCTTGAGCGCCAATTTATTGAAAGGCGCCTAAACGAAGAGGAAGCGGCGATGGAGAGTCTCGCCACATCGACCATTACTCTCACGTTCGAAACCCCAAAACCCATTAGGCAGCCGCCAGCTTAGCCGAGGCAATGGAGCCACCACTCAACGGAGATCCATCGTTATGGCTGCCCGTACCCAAGTCGGAAAAAAGCACTTCATGAAGGCTGTCCATGATGAGCTTGCCAAATTTGAACAAAAAGAGATTGAGTTTCAAAAAACGGAACGCAATCGGCGCGCGGCACGACTTCGTCTTCCAATCGGCAAGCATTATCCTCTACTGTCCAAATCCGCCACAGACGGTGGTGCAGGCACGTTCCGATCCTTAAATTTGCGTTCGCAATGCACACGTTTTCATTGCGCCATGCCTTGGCGTCGAAAAGCTGCTTCCAGATTCGAGTGTGCATCTCGCGATCAAGTCGTCCGGCGCGGGTATCGCGCCGCTACCGGCTGTTTACGCGGCTGAACAACGAGCTTGTTTGTGTCGCTGGTCCATTATCCGAATTGAATTATCCAATGTTTCTTCTCGCACACAGAGACTTGCGGAAAGTACCGCGGGTGAGTGCGGTTTCCGAATTTGCACAAGCGAATTGTAGCCGGTCCTTATACGGGGTGAAATGAAAAGTACCCCCGATATGACCTCTAAGCGTCGTTGTCAGTCTCGGTCGCGGTCCTTGTGAACAAGGCCCACTTGCCCAAAGAAGCGCACGATCGAACCCATCACGTGGATCGCCAAATGGCCGCTTCTGGCGCAAAGCGGCCGTTCATACGCAAACAGCATATCTCATCCTGCTGGAGGGTGCGCCGCAGGCCGCGACAGCGACCGAGGAGCGCTTTTGCGCTCGCTCGATTGGGCGCGCCGGCAAGGTGTCCCTGTCATGGGAGCTGCGAACATCCACAAGCCTTGCGCGCTTGCAGCAAGCTCAGGGCCGGACCGCCGAGGCACGCAGCCTTCTGCAGCGGGTGTGCAATCGCTTCGCCGAACGTTATCGCCGGACTCCAACGGATTGCGCCTGTCATTGCGATCAGAGGGAACGTCGATACCGGCCACTGGGCAGAGCAATACCCGACTAACGATGTGGCGGACGTCAGACGCTCCGACCAAACTTAATTGGTAGGCTTACGCCGCTTGCGCGGAGGGTGTCGACGCACACGGCGTCCAGTTCCACGGCAATAACTCATTCGGCCAGCCGGGCTTTGCGGCATGTCGGCGATGCGCGCCAAACCGCCGGCCGCAAGTATCTTTACGCTCCACTACGACGGCTCGACTTTCTGGCTTCCGTTCTGCACTTACTCGTTGTTTTTCGTTCGATGGACCTGACGAGGGAGTGGCGATGGACGAGGAACGAAAAGTGCCTCGTCCCGCCAACGACATCAGTCGCTTGGCCCGCGAATTCCGCGGATTGCGGCAGCTCGGACATTGCGACATCATCGCGCTGCTTTGTCCATAGCCTAAGCGTGCGGCCCGTTGCGCGAGGCAAGGCGACGATGTTAGGCTTTGGGATGCGTCGTGAAATTATTCGATCTCAAAGAAGCAGCGAAGCGGCTCGGTGCTTCTGTCGATCATGTGCGGGCGCTCGTCGATGACGGCCGCTTGCGATACGTCAACATCGGTCGCGGCAGAAAGCGCCCGCGCTACCGCTTTACCGACGCGGATTTGAACGAGTTCGTTGAGGCTAACCGCGCGCGCGAGGAAGCTCCGTGTCCGTCTTCAAGGTTAAGAAAAGTCCGTACTATCAATTCGACTTCGTGCTCCGTGGCCATCGGTTTTACGGCTCAACGGAATGCACGGTCCGCAAAGAAGCCGAAAAATTTGAGGCCGTAGAGCGGGAGAAGGCCAAGGAGCTGGTGAAGGCAATGAAGCGCTCCAAGGCTTCATTGCTGATTGATGATGTCGTCGCCCGGCTCTGGAATGAGCAGGCTCAATACGATGCTGATCCCGAGGCCACGGAAACAAACTTCGCCCGGCTCGTCGACTATTTCGGCAAGTCCAGATCGCTGACGGAAATCGACCACAGTGCGGCCAAGAAGATGGTTGCATGGCGTCGCGGACACCGGATCAAGGGCCGGGCGGATGCGCCGCTGATTTCCAATAGCACCGTCAATAGATCGAGCAGCAAGGTGCTGCAGCGGTTCTTCTCTTTCGCGAAGGTTGAGGGGGCGCAGTTCGATCGCGAGCCCAAATGGACGGAGCTTCTGCTGCCTGAGCCCGAGGAGCGGGTCCGGGAGCTTCAGGAGGAAGAGGCGGTGGCCTTCGAGGACGCCATGCGGACCGATTACGAGCCGTTCTTCGATTTCGTCCGGGCGAGCGGCATGCGGCAGAAGGAGTGCATCACCCTGCGCTGGTCCGAGGTGAATTTCGCGACGCGCCAGATCGTTCGGCTTGGGAAGGGCGGGCGACGAGTGGTCTTTCCGGTCACTGAGTCAATCCGGGAAATTCTGTTCCCGCTTCAGGGTCAGCACCCGGAGTACGTCTTTACCTATGTTGCCGTTTACGGAAACAAGCGTCTGGGCAGGGTGCGCGGCGAGCGTTACCCGCTAACTATCACAGGAGCGAAGTCGGCGTGGCAGCGGATGCGCGCCAAGGCGGGCGTGAAGGACTTCCGTTTCCATGACTACCGGCACGACTTCGGCACGAAGCTCCTGCGTGAGACCGGCAATCTCAAGCTCGTGCAGAAGGCCCTGAACCACCGCGACATCAAGAGCACGCTCCGCTACGCCCATGTCCTTGACGCCGATGTGGCCAGTGCGGTGGAAGCTGTCGCTAAGTCCCGGAAAAAGTCCCGGACTGTTGCTCGAAAAGCAATATAACGCTATGATTTTGTTGCTATATTTAATTTACGGCGTCAAGCTTCCAGATGTCGTTCGCGGCCACGCTCGGCCTGGTGGCGCTGGTGCAGATCGGCATGCCCCGCCTGTTTGCCTCGCCCGATAACTCGGCCTCCGCCCGCGTGGCGCTATGGGGCGGACGGGAGATCATGATGCTGGCGCTGGCGTCGCTGGTGGCGGGGCTGGCGACGACGCCCTATGCCGCCTTTCACTTTCACCGGGTGACGCCCTATGGCGTCGTCGCCAATCTGGCGGCGATGCCGGTGGTGTCGGCGGTGGTGATGCCGGCGGGCCTGCTCGGCCTGCTGGCGATGCCGTTCGGCCTCGACGGCGTGTTCTGGCGGATCATGGGAGCCGGCATCGACTGGATGATCGTGGTGACGCAATGGGTCGCCGCGCTTCCCGGCGCCATCGGCCGCATGGCGGGATTCGGAATCGGCCCACTGATCGCCGCGAGTGCCGGGATCATCCTGCTCGGCCTGCTACGCACGCCACTGCGCTGGCTGGGCGCGGCCGCGGTGGTGCTCGCGGTGGTCTGGGCGCTGGCGGCGCCGCAACCGGATGTCCTGGTTTCCGCCGACGGGCGCAATGTCGGGGTTCGTGGCAAGGACGGACGGCTACATCTGATGCGGACCGCCAAGGACGTGTTCCTGCTGAAAGAATGGCTGGCCGCTGACGCCGACCCCCGGCAGCCCACGGATGCTTCGCTTGCCGAGGGCGTCTCGTGCGATGAGGCGGGTTGTGTGGCGCAGGCGGCCGACGGCGGCTTCGTCACGCTGGCGCTGCGGCCTGACGCGCTGGCTGACGATTGCGAGCGCGCGGCGCTGGTGATGACCATGAGGCAGGCGCCGCCTTCATGTGCGTCGCCGGTGATCGATCGGGATCGGTTGCGAAGGCTGGGCGCGATGGCGCTGCGACGAACCGCAACTGGATTTGCGGTCGATGCGGTGAAGCCAAAAGGCGTCGATCGGCCGTGGTCGCCGGCGGCCGCGGGCGACATCGAGGCTGAAACAAACCTCATGACGCGCCCCACGGCCCCGCGCCCTGTCGATGCGACGCCATCGGAAGCCGACCTGCAGGCTGAGGACTGATTTTCCAATTCCGTTCGCGCGCATATTCGCTCGTGGGAAAGTGACCTTAGGCGTCAGGGTGTCTTGAAAGGTAAATTGTGCGGGTGTTACTCTGCGTAATGGACCCGACCAAGCTTCGGATGAGGTACCTGCTCGGCATATTCCTCGCGGCGGTGGTGACCGCGGCAGTGTTGCGTCACGTCCTTCACACCCAAGTCGGCATCGCCCGCGAAGATATTCGGACGGGAGTTTTGATAGCCGCCGCTGTCGCCATATTTCTGCTCGTCGCCTTCTTCCGATGGAGTCGCCGGCCGTGAACGGCCTTCATTCCGCGGCGACGTTCGCCGCCGGGACCTCGATCTCCTCGTACTCCACCAAGATCGAAACGCGCGGAACATGTTTGCTGCCGATGAGCGTCAGCAAGGTCTGCGGCTCTCGCTTCACTCTGTGAATCTTGATCACCCTGATAGACGGATTTTCTGACAGCCAGAGGTCTCTTTGCTGTTCGGCATCCCGCTTATCGGTGCCCAAAATGAGATACTCTTTCACGTTGGTGCCCAGACGCTCGATCTTATTGGCCGACAGGAGAACGTCTATATTCGTGTTTGGTTGCCTCGATGTGGTTGCAGGAAGTTCGCGCGCAAGGACGTCTGCGACTGCAGTCATTTGCGATCTCCAAAGCTCGCCGCCTGGCATGATGAGACCAGTAAGCGTTGGTAACCGAGTCGGGGCGGGGCAATATGTGAACCAGGTCACTTACCGGACAACACTCGGCCGACCATTTAGACGATGCGATGAAGACGCCGGTTCATGCCGGCGGGCTGGCAGCACGGTTATCGGGCGGTGAGAGACCGAAGCGCGAGGTATTCGCAAGCCGCGCAGGCGAGGGCAAAGAGCCCGCGCCAGGTTCGGCAATTCCGGCGAACCGGCAGTCTCTACCAGGCGGCCGGCTGGTAGGGGACAACGGGAACGGGACCGAAGTGCCGCACCCGGTGGAAAAATGGCCCCCAATTCGCGGCCGGGTAGACGTAACTCGTCGCCGACAGCGTGTTGCCATGACTATAGTCATAATACAGCGCATAACCGCTATGATGCCGATGCCGGTGTGCGCGAGCCTCGGCCGAGCTGGGGACCGAGAGCGAGGTCACCGCAAGGGCTGCAACCGAAGCCAAGATTATGACTGCCTTCTTCATCATCGATTCTCCAAAACGGCACTAAGCCAAACGAACGGTAGAGACCCACGCCACAGTTTCAAGCCGCGATCATCCCGCTCGCCTTCGGCGCAGTTTGGACGTTACCGGTTGGCGACCCGGCCGCCAAGCCATCGCTCGGCGGGTATCCCCCGGATGTGCGCTGTTGGAAGCCGACCTGCAGGGGTCAGGACTGACGGGACGCCGAGCCATACTTTGGGAAAAACGCGCTTCACTTCTCACTAAGCGCGAGGTCTTCCCGCAGTTCGAATGCGCCCAGACGATATTCCTCGATTTCGGCCGCCGTCCTGACCAGCGTAAACGCCGCGTTCGGAAGCTGTTCCCAGACAGCAAGATCTTCCGCCGCAATCGTGAGCCACCCGAACCTGAACATGTATCGGCCCGGTTCGGTCACTCGCCCGACCTGTCGCCATGTGACCTTCTTGACGGCCCTCGCGCCTGGTCCGTGCGCTACTCTGCTCGTGCGCATTTCGAAGGCGTCGAGCTGCAACGCGAACGTCGCCAGCGCCAGCCTCAGATTAGTCAGTTCATCGGCGCGCGCGTCGTCCCGGTGGTCCGTGGTGGGTGTCGCCTGCGGTTCGCTGCGGGCAATATCCATGGATGGTACTCGGCACGCCCCCGCCGGCCGCAACCGCCGGGGGATATACAAACGACCATTTTAATCAACTTCAGTCAACGGAAACCGGCGTTGCTGTATCTGTACTGGCAACCGATGGCGTGTGCCCCGCCACCCGATCAGTCACCGGCAATTGCAACACGGTCGCTCGCTGCCCCTCGCAGAGCTGCGTCACGAGCACATGGCTGCCATCTGGAAATTCGATCGCATCATGGTGACGATGCGCAACATCGGGCTCTATCGCGCCGAATTTGCCCACCCGGAAATTCAGGGTTTTCGTCCAAATCCATCGGTTGTCGTATTTGACATTTTGGGCGAACGCCAGTTCGGTCCCAGGAAGCATGCAGACCGCTACCGCGGGCTCACTTTCTGAGGCGAAACCGCGGGTCGAAGTCCCGCGGAATGTCGTGGTGATGAGCGTCTCCCCAACACGGGCGGGGCGCGTCGCTACAGCGTGCAGACTATAGTCACACATCGGATTGCTCCTCGTTCGAGATAGCAACCCGCGCCCCTCGGAGGCGCAGGCCTCTATCAGAGTGGACAGTAGCCTGTGAGTTTTTGCCTCGTTGTAGGCAATTGTGCGGCTCTGCCCGACGCGCCTGATCACAAATGCGTTTGAGAATGCGGGCCGATGCGA
>DATHHQ010000300.1:0-5072 GCA_035490095.1 Bradyrhizobium sp. | reverse complement strand
TCCAGGCATCAGGAGTTCGCCCGGATTCTGCCATATCCGCCGCCAGTGAAATCGTTCGGCGCAAAAACAAATCATTTGCCCAATATACAGGGGCTAACCGGCCATTCACCCCTACAGAATGGGCCCGGAACAAGAAATATTCGCCAAAAATACTCTCCGGAACCCCTTTGAAAGAATGAGGTCATACTCATTCTTTCAAAAAGCCGAGAATCAAGCTTTCCGTGGGCCTATTCAGAGGGTTACCGGCCCCATCAAAAATCGACGATTATTCCGCCGCTGCGGGTACTGAAGGCTTCGCATTCGCCGCCGACAGCATGAAATCGGAGATGCGTGGCACGATTTCCGATTTGAATCGGGAACCGTTGAAGACTCCGTAGTGTCCAACGCCCTTTTGCACATAATGCACGCGACGATCATCGGGAATCTTGCTGCATATCGCGTGCGTCGCTTCGGTCTGCCCAAGACCGGAGATATCGTCTTTCTCGCCTTCCACCGTCATCAGCGCAACGCGGGTGATTTTGGACGGGTCGACCAGCTTGCCTCGATGGGTCATCTCGCCCTTGGGCAAGGAATGCTTGACGAACACGGTGTCGACCGTCTGCAGATAATACTCTGCGGTGAGGTCCATGACGGCGAGATATTCGTCATAGAAGTCGCGGTGCTTGTCGACCAGATCGCCATCGCCCTTCACCAGATTGCTGAACAGCCTCTTGTGGGCATCCTTGTGCCGATCGAAATTCATGCTGATGAAGCCGCTGAGCTGCAAGAAGCCCGGATAAACGTTGCGCATCACCCCTGGATGCGGAAACGGCACCTTGGTGATGACGTGAGCGCGGAACCAGTCGATGCCGCGCTCGGCAGCGAGATTGTTCACAGCCGTCGGATTGCGGCGGGTATCGATCGGACCGCCCATCAGCGTCATCGAGACCGGCACGAAGGGATCGCGTTCGGCTTCCATGACGGAAACCGCCGCCACCACCGGCACCGAAGGCTGGCACACCGCGACGATGTGCACGTTGCCGCCAAGCATGTGCAGCATCTCGATGATGTAATCGACATAGTCGTCCAGATCGAAGCGCCCCTGCGTCAGGGGAACCATCCGGGCATCGGACCAATCGGTGATGTAGACCTCGTGGGTCGGCAGAAAGGCTTCGACGGTGCCGCGCAACAGCGTCGCATAGTGCCCGGACATCGGCGCGACGATCAGCACGCGCGGCTGCGGCGCACGTAACGGCCGCGTCAACTTGCGATCGAAGTACAGCAGGCGGCAGAACGGCTTTTCCCATACGGAGCGGATTTCGATCGGCGTGCGCACGCCGCTGACTTCGGTGTCGTTGAGACCCCATTCGGGCTTGCCGTAGCGGCGGGTCGTCCGCTCGAACAGTTCGCAGCCGGCGGCGACGGATTTGCCTAACTCGGTGTGCGCCCACGGATTGAGCGGATTCTGAAACAGGATTTTTGTCGCGTCGGTCACGGCCCGCGCCGGATTGAGCGACGCCTGCGCCATCTCGTACATCCAGTACATCGGCGTCGTCAGCGCCGGACTGCCTTCGGCCACCAGCGGAGGTGCACCGCCAAATTCACCTATCGGCATTTATCCCTCAAGTCTATTTTGCATCGCAGCATAGTGCCGAATGCGTAATAATGCGTCAATGAGCAGATAGGTATCTCTACGCCGGTGGGAAGCCAAAGATCCCTCAAATTAGGGGATAAATTACTTTATTCGCCGCCCTGGATCAGCGAACCGTGCCGCCGTGCACTGCGCAAAAGCACAAGAAATATCGCAAATGATGCAATAAATAGCACGACGTTGATCAGCAGCGCCTGGATCATCAGATCGGCGCGAAACACATGGTCCATCAACAGCGCCCGCATTCCCTCGAAGACGTAGGTCGGCGGCAACGTCCAGGCGACATATTGCAGCCAATGCGGCAGCACCGTCACCGGATAGTAGATGCACGCCAGCGGCATGACGCCGAACATCAGCGTCCAGACGATGCTTTCCGCGCCCAGGCCGTTGCGCAGCACCAGCCCCGAGACGAAAATGCCGAGCGACCAGCTGGTGAAGATCAGGTTGCAGAAGAAGGCGATCAGCGGCAGTCCGATGCCGTAAAAGTTGAAATCGAAGAAAAACATCGCCAGCAGCGTCATCGGAACGACGCCGATCGCGAGCCGGATCAGGCTCATCACCATCAGCGAGATCAGAAACTCGATCGGCTTCAACGGACTCATCATCAGGTTGCCGAGATTGCGCGCCCACATCTCCTCGAGGAACGAGATCGAAAAGCCGAGCTGTCCGCGAAACAGGATGTCCCACAAGATCACCGCGCCGATCAGCGTGCCGCCGGCGCGCGCGAAAAACCCGGAAGTTTGCGAAATGTAGTTCTGCAGGAACCCCCATGTGATGATCTGCAGCGCGGGCCAGTAGATCAATTCCAAGAGGCGCGGCCACGAGGACATCAGCAGATACCAATAGCGCAAGATCATCGCATTGATCCGATGCGGCGAGATTCCCCGGTGCCTGACGAGCTGGCTCATGGCGCACTTTCCTGAACGCGGCCGCGGGCGACGTCGAGAAACACCTCCTCCAACGTTGCCCGGTTGTAGCGAGCCATGATGTTGTCCGGACTGTCATCGTCCTCGATCCGGCCGCGCTTCATGATGATGACGCGGTCGCACAACCGCTCCACTTCAAGCATGTTGTGCGAGGCCAGCAGGATGGTCGCACCGTGGGTCTTGCGATAGGTCTCCAGATGCTGCCTGATCCAGTCGGCGGTATCGGGATCGAGCGACGCGGTTGGCTCGTCCAGCAACAACAGTTCGGGCTGGTTGATCAGCGCCTTGGCCAGGGCGACGCGTGTCTTCTGCCCGGCGGAGAGTTTGCCATTGGCACGATCGAGGAAGTCGCCAAGATCGAGATCGGCGGCGAGTTTGTCGATGCGCTCGCGCAAATTCTCCACCGCATAGAGGCGGCCGAATATCGTGAGATTCTGCCGCACCGTCAGCCGCATCGGCATATCGACATAGGGACTTTCGAAATTCATCCGGCCGAGCACGTCAGCGCTTTGCTCGGGCATCGAACAGCCCAGCACCTGGATGCGTCCCGAGGTCGGCAGCACCAGGCCCATGATCATGGCGATGGTCGTGGTCTTGCCGGCGCCATTGCCGCCGAGCAGCCCGGTGATGCTGCCGCGCGCAATGCGAAACGACACATCGTCGACGGCGCGGGTGGTCTTGTAGAGCTTTACCAAGCGCGCAACCTCGATCGCGGCGGATTCGGCCGGATCGTTCGAAGCCAATGGAGGCGTGACGGCGTCGCGATTGTTCATGCGGGCCGTTCATTGGGCCATCGCGACGGCAAGCGCAAGACTTTGGCAATAACCCGGACCGGACCCAGAGCGCGAATTTGTGGTCGGCGCCTTGCGCGGATAAGCTCCCGATATGACCGAAATTGCAGCCCCCGATCTGCGCCATCCGCGCCGCTATGTCCGTCTGGATACGATACTGCGGCTGCGCTGGCTCGCGGTGCTCGGCCAGCTCGCGGCCATTTTCATTGTGGTGCAGGGCCTCGAATTCGACCTCCCGGTCATCCCCTGCGTTGCCATCATCGGCCTGTCCGCGCTGCTCAACCTGGTGCTGCAGACGGCCTTCAACCCGATGCGGCGGCTGGAACCGGGCTATGCCGCGGCATTGCTGGCATTGAACATCGTCGAACTGGCCGGACTGCTGTACTTCACCGGCGGCCTGCAGAATCCGTTTTCATTTCTGTTTCTTGCCCCCGTGCTGATCTCGGCGACGGCGCTGCCGATCAGGCTGACGATCGCGCTCGGCGCGCTCGCGATCGCATGCGCCTCCGCGCTGGTCTTCTTCCATATGCCGCTGCCGTGGGAGGGCGAGGAGCCGCTGGTGCTGCCGCCAATCTACCTGTTCGGGGTCTGGCTCTCGATCCTGGTGGCGATTGGCGTCACCAGTCTTTACGCATTCCAGGTCACCGAGGAGGCCCGCAAACTGTCGGACGCGCTGGCTGCTACCGAGCTGGTGCTGACCCGGGAACAGCATCTCACGCAGCTCGACGGTCTTGCCGCCGCCGCCGCGCACGAACTCGGAACGCCGCTCTCGACCATCTTCCTGATCTCGCGCGAACTGGAGCGGAACGTGAATGACAACAGTCCGTTGGCCTCCGACCTCAAGACCTTGCGCGAGCAGGCGCAGCGCTGCCGCGACATTCTGGCCAAGATCACGCAGTTGTCCTCGACCGGGGCGCCATTCGACCGGATGCCATTGTCCACCCTGATCGAAGAACTGGTGGCGCCGCATCGCGACTTTGGCATCAACATCAAGGTGCGGATCGCCGTCGCCGGCACCCGCGAGCCGGTCGGCACGCGCAATCCGGCGATCCTTTATGGTGTCGGCAATATCCTGGAAAACGCCGTCGATTTCGCGCGCACGACAGTGGAGGTGAACGCGTGGTGGAACACCGAGACCGTCGAGATCGTCGTTTCCGACGATGGGCCGGGCATCGCACCCGACATGCTGAACCGCATCGGCGAACCCTATCTGTCGCGGCGGCGCAGCGCCGACGAGGCCCAAAGCGAGCATCATGGCCTCGGCCTCGGGGTGTTTATCGCCCGAACCCTGCTTGAGCGCACCGGTGCAAAGGTCTCCTTCAGCAACCGGACCTTTCCCGATCACGGCGCCGTGGTTCAGATCGCGTGGCCGCGCAGCCGCTTCGAGGCCAACGAAATCGCAGCTGAACCAGCGACTTAGGGTCGCATGGAATTACTATGACGGTTGACCTACTTGTGCGACCTTGGCAGTACTGCGTTGCCACGCCATATGTCGTATCGTCTGTCATAATGTCCGACATGGAGATATCCGAACCAGTGACTGTCATCGCCGAACTGACCGACCACACCGACCGCTCGCTCCTGATCGTGGAGGACGACAAGCCGTTCCTGGAGCGGCTCTCGCGCGCCATGGAAACCCGCGGCTTCACCGTCACATCCTGCGACAGCGTATCCGATGGTTTGGCGCAGATCGGTCGGGCCGCGCCGGCCTTCGCCGTGGTGGAT
>DATHHQ010000299.1:0-3180 GCA_035490095.1 Bradyrhizobium sp. | reverse complement strand
GCTGCCCTGCCTGCTTGCATCGATAGTCGAAATCCTCTGCAAGCTTCCGGTTGAAAAACAGGATGGCTTCGCCGGCGGCCATTCCATTCTTGGTTCCGCCAAAGCAGAGAACGTCGATGCCGGCGCGCCAGGTCATGTCGGCCGGACTGCATCGAAGGCTGGCGCAAGCATTGGCAAAGCGGGCGCCATCCATGTGAAGACTGAGACCAAGTTCCCGGCAGACCGCCGAGATGGCCCGCAATTCGTCCAGACCATAGACTTGTCCGGTCTCGGTCGGCTGCGTGATCGTCACCACCCGGGGCTTGGGAAAATGGATGTCGCTTCGGTTGGTCGCGATGGCGCGGATCGCATCGGGTGTCAGCTTGCCACCGGCAGATTGCGCCACCAACAACTTTGAGCCGTTGGAAAAAAACTCCGGGGCACCGCACTCGTCGGTCTCGACATGCGCGACGTCCGAACAGATCACGCTGTGGTAGGACTGGCACAGCGAAGCCAAAGCGAGTGAATTCGCTGCCGTGCCATTGAACGCAAAGAACACCTCGCAGTCGGTCTCGAACAGCGCGCGAAAGGCATCCGATGCCTTCGCGGTCCAGACATCATCGCCGTAGGCGGGCGCGTGGCCCCGGTTTGCCTCGGCCATGGCCGCCCACGCCTCCGGGCAAATTCCAGAACAATTGTCGCTTGCGAATTGTTGGGGTTCGCTTGTCATTCCGCACCGCCTCTCGGTCCATCAGTTCTGCTATCGCGCGCGTGCTGCGCCAGAGCGCTGTCATTCCGGGACACGCGGCTTCGCGTGGACCTCAGATGTGCAATTGCACATCGGGGAATCCCTGGATTCCGGGTTCGCTCGCTTTGCTCGCGCCCCGGAATGACGTCACTGAGCTGCAAGTTGCTGCTCGATAAACGCCGTGACAAAACGCGGCATCGCCGGGGTGAGATCCGACGACGCGCGCACGAGGTGGATCGCGGCAAACTCGGGCTGAGATTGCCGGGCGAGATTGGCCTCAATCCTGGCCTGCAGCGCTTCGCCCGAACCATCGACGTCCAATATCTGGATCAACGCAATCGCAGAACCAGAGACAACGCAATCCCAGTGCGCGCCGGGCCGATAATCGTTTGATGTGAGACCGGTTTCCTCCTCGACTTCGCGGCCGACGCTGCCTGGCATATCGACCGCGCCACCGCTGACATCATTGAGGTCGGGCGTTCCCGATGGAAAGTAGATGCGCCCGCCATTCGCGGTATGCTGGCTCATTTCGCCCAGCACGAATGCGCCGTCGGAGCAGCGCAGCGCGCCCATCCCGAAGCCGTTGAAAACGCCCTTGTCAGGAAAACCCCAGTCGCGCCACGCCAGGAAGCTCGCGAAATCGATATCGAAATAACTGGCGCTGAATCGGTTGCCGGTGAAAACCGGGTTGCGCGCCAGCAGGATGGGCCCGTTCCACATTTTTGGCTTTTCACGCTGCTTGACGGCGAAATGCGCCGCGATGTCGGCGCGCCGCTCGTCGGCGAACGGCCACGACCACGGCTCAAACTTCAGATCAAGCTGCGTGACGCGATGAATGACCGGCAGCGTCATGCCATTTTACTTCGCATTCATCCCCGTCGTCTTCTTGGCCTGGTCGACATATTTGTTGGTCCAGGTCTTGCTGACATCGATATTGGCCTTGGCGACTTCGGGCGAACTCTCGCTGAATACCGCCAGCACGGCATCGGCGCCCTTCGGATCCATCTTGCCGGTCTCGGAATACATCGGGATCGTGTTCTTGAGCGCCGCGAGATAAAGCTCCTTGTTCTTGCCGACCGTTTCAGCCGGCATCTTCGCCATGATCTCCTCCGGCGAATGCGTGTGAATCCATGTCAGCGTATTGACGATCGCATTGGTCAGGGCCTGCACTTCCTTCTCATGCGAAGCGACCCACGCCGTCGTGGAGTAGAGCGCGCCACCCGGATATTCGCCGCCGAACACATCAAGCGTATCCTTCTGCGTCCGTGTATCGCTGAGAATGCGCAGGTCGGGATGGCTGCCTTGCAGGACGGTGACCGACGGGTCGAGCATGACCGCCGCGTCGATCTGGCCCTGCTCCATCGCCGCGACCGCGGTCGCGCCGAGACCGACGCCGATGACGGAAGCGCCGGTCGGATCGATGCCGTTCTTCTTCAGCAAATATTTGAGAAAGAAATCGGTCGACGAGCCCGGCGCGCTGACGCCGACTTTCTTGCCGGCAAGATCCTTGATCGATTTGATTTCGGCATTGTGCGAGGGCGACACCACCAGCACCAGCCCGGGATACCGGTCGTAAACCACGAAGGACTGCAGCTCCTGCTTCTTGGCGGCGAGATTGACGCAGTGGTCGAAATAGCCGGAAACCACGTCGGCGCTGCCGCCAAGCACGGCCTTGAGCGCGTCCGAGCCGCCCTTCAGGTCGACCAGTTCGACGGCAAGCCCCGCTCTGTCGAATTCGCCGAGCTGTTTTGCCAGCACGGTCGGCAGATAGCACAGGCAGGCGCCGCCCCCGACCGCGATGGTGATCTTGCTTTGCGCGGCCGCCAGGTCGGACATCAGAAACAGCGCCAAAAGCGCCCCGGCCAGCCTGCCAAACATCGTCTTCATGGTTTCCTCCGCGGCGCCTGTTCAGTTGGGCGCACGATAGAGCAGCGCGCGCCTCTTGAGAAGGCGACTTGGTCAGGATCCGCCCACGAGGCCCGTCATTGCGAGCGAAGCGAGGCAATCCATCTCGCCGCAAAGAAAGAATGGATTGCTTCGTCGCCGCACTCCTCGCAATGACGTCCAGACACAACTTCGCCCTCGCGACGCTATGCGCCCGAGGCGTTGCTGGATCTTCCGCCCCCTTAGAGGGCGTGGGGAATGCCGGATGCCCGTTGCACCCGCGGCCTCGTGTGCACTTGGTAGTGGTAGAACGCACACGAGTAAAAACGAGTACACCGGAATCACCCGACATTCCCGCACGCAATGGTTTTAACGGTTTCCTTCGTGCTCTCCCCGGCGATCGGGCTTGTTTGCCACCGTCGCCCGCGGATATGTCTTGTCTAAGCCCGGTTGGGCCGACTTAACTCCGCGAACTTGACGCCAGCGTCGGGCGTCAGGACCACACGACTTCGCCGTACGCTGCAACATCTCTCGTCCGCTCGCTGTTGATCGCTCACAAGTCTTTCAAC
>DATHHQ010000298.1:0-16228 GCA_035490095.1 Bradyrhizobium sp. | reverse complement strand
CGCCCTACAAAGCTTCCGATGCGATGCACGCAGCGCTGTCGTGTCGCGCCATTTCTACGGTCTAGTCCGTAGGGTGGGCAAAGCCAACGGGTCGCGCGAATGCGCGCCCGATGATAAACTCCGCGTGCCCACCACTCTTCGGCAACTCAGGAAACGGTGGGCACGGCGCAAGCGCGCCTTTGCCCACCCTACGAGGCCGCCTACTTCGCCGGCTCCAGCACCGAGACGCAATTCGCGACCGCCGCTTACGCCGCCGCCTCGCTATGCCCCAGTCTTGCATTGAGCTTGTGGATTAATTCTTCGGCGGCATCGGCAATGACTGTACCGGGCGGGAAGATCGCCTCGGCGCCCGCCTTGTACAGCGCGTCGTAATCCTGCGGTGGCACCACGCCGCCGATGATGATCATGATATCGTCGCGGCCCTGCTTCTTCAGCGCAGCCTTCAGCTCCGGCACCGCGGTGAGATGCGCGGCCGCCAGCGACGATAGCCCCAGAATATGCACATCGTTCTCGACCGCCTGCCGCGCCGCCTCGTCGGCGGTGGCGAACAGCGGTCCGATATCGACGTCGAAGCCGACATCGGCGAAGGCCGAGGCGATCACCTTTTGACCGCGGTCGTGGCCGTCCTGGCCGATCTTGGCCACTAGGATGCGCGGCCGGCGTCCTTCCGCATCCTCGAATGCATCGATCAGCGCCTGTACTTTTTCGACCCGGTTGGACATGGTGGACGCCTCCCGCTTGTAGACGCCGGTGATGGATTTGATCTCGGCGCGGTGCCGCCCGAATACCTTTTCCATTGCATCGGAAATTTCGCCGACGGTGGCTTTGGCGCGCGCGGCATCGATGGCCAGCGCCAACAGGTTGCCGTTGCCTTCGCCGGCGCTGCGAGTCAGCGCCGCCAGTGCGTCGTCGACGTCCTTCTGGTTGCGCTCTTTCCGCAAGCGCGACAGCTTGTCGATCTGCAGCCGGCGCACCGTGGAATTTTCCACTTTCAGCACATCGATCGCTGCTTCGTTTGTTGGCTTGAACTTGTTGACGCCGATCACCGCCTGCTTGCCGGCATCGATCCTGGCTTGCGTCTTGGCCGAGGCTTCCTCGATCCGCAATTTGGGCACGCCGGCCTCGATCGCTTTCGCCATGCCGCCGAGCGCCTCGACCTCCTGGATGTGACCCCAGGCCTTCGCAGCAAGATCGTGGGTGAGCCGCTCGACATAATACGAGCCGCCCCAGGGATCGATGATGCGGTTGGTGCCGCTCTCCTGCTGCAGGAACAATTGCGTGTTGCGCGCGATTCGAGCGGAGAAATCGGTCGGCAGCGCCAGCGCCTCGTCGAGCGCATTGGTGTGCAGCGATTGGGTGTGGCCCTGCGTCGCCGCCATCGCCTCGATGGTGGTCCGCATCACATTGTTGTAGACATCCTGCGCGGTCAGCGACCAGCCCGAGGTCTGGCAATGCGTGCGCAGACTGAGCGAGCGCGGGTCCTTCGGGTTGAATTGCGTCAGCAGCTTGGCCCACAGCAGCCGCGCCGCGCGCATCTTGGCGACTTCCATGAAGAAGTTCATGCCGATCGCCCAGAAGAACGACAGCCGCGGTGCAAAGCGGTCGACATCGAGTCCGGCCGCGAGCCCGGCGCGGAGATATTCGACGCCGTCGGCCAGCGTATAGGCGAGCTCGAGGTCCTGGGTCGCGCCGGCCTCCTGCATGTGATAACCGGAGATGGAGATGGAGTTGTATTTCGGCATTTTTTGCGAGGTGTAGGCAAAGATGTCGGAGATGATCCGCATCGAGGGCGCCGGCGGATAGATGTAGGTGTTGCGCACCATGAATTCTTTCAGAATGTCGTTCTGAATGGTGCCCGAGAGTTTCTCCGGCGGCACGCCCTGTTCCTCGGCAGCCGCAACGAACAGCGCGAGGATCGGCAGCACCGCGCCGTTCATGGTCATCGACACGCTCATCTGGTCGAGCGGGATGCCTGAGAACAGCGTGCGCATGTCGTAGATCGAATCGATCGCCACGCCGGCCATGCCGACGTCGCCGGTGACGCGCGGATGATCCGAATCATAGCCGCGATGGGTGGCAAGATCGAATGCGACCGAGAGGCCCTTTTGCCCGGCGGCGAGGTTGCGGCGATAAAACGCGTTGGAGTCTTCAGCCGTCGAGAAGCCGGCATACTGCCTGACGGTCCAGGGCTGGTTGACATACATGGTGGGGTAGGGGCCGCGCAGGTAAGGCGCGATGCCCGGCCAGGTCTCCAGGAAGTCGATGCCTTTTACGTCAGCTTCGCCGTAGCCGGGTTTTACCAGAATGCCTTCGGGCGTGAGCCACGGCTCGGCGCCGCCTACGGGTTCGGCGCCGGCGGTCTTTTCAAATGCGATATTCGCAAAGTTCGGTATGCGGCTCATTTCAATGGTCTCATTCGTCATGGCCGGACTTGTTCCGGCCATCCACGTCCTGTCTCTTCAACGAGGGAAAGACGTGGATGCCCGGGACAAGCCCGGGCATGACGGGACGGGGTTGGATGCAGCATATCATAGACGGTCATAAGCGTCATTCTATGACCCTCAATCATGGTCCGGATGCTGGTGGCTGACGATGCCGTTAAGCTTGTCTGGACCGTAGTTCTGCAAGGTGGTCTGGCTCGGCATGTTGGCGATCGACACCACCCAGCCGAGCCGGGATTCGGTGCCGAATTGCTGGGTCGGTACCAGCTGGTCGGGGCGGTCGAACGCACCGGTCATGATCTCGATCCTCGGACCATCGATGCGGCGAAAGCTTAGCGGTGTGCCGCAATCCCTGCAGAAATCACGCTCGGCAAGGGACGAGGAGCGGAACGCGGCGGGTTTACCCCGGGTCCAGGCGAAATCGCCGCGGTCGATGTCAGCGAAGGACGCGAACGGCGCGCCGGCCGCCTTCTGGCACATCCGGCAATGACAGATGCTGACCTTCACCGGCGCCGCCGACAGCGCAAAGCGAACGGCGCCGCATTGGCAGCCGCCGGTCAGAACGGGTTTGGTCGCCGATGACATGTTCACTCCATCAACCGATAGGCTTCCTGCAGCATCGCCAGCGCATCGCCGCCGGCAAAGATGAAATCGTTAACGCCGGCAGCACGGAGTGCTGCTTCCTGCTCGCCGGGCCGCCCTGCCAGATAGATATGCCTTGCACCGGCGGCTTGAAGGGCCTTTGCGGCGGCGATCGCGTGCCCGGCGTAGGTTTTGCCGGATGAGCACAGGCATACCAGCGCCGCGCCGGAAGCCTTGAACGCTGTGGCGAGGGCGGCCGGATCGGTGAATCCCTCGCTATCGACTGCCTCGATTCCCCCGGTTTCAAAAAAGCTCTTCGCAAACGTCGCGCGCGCGGTGAAGTCGGCCGGTGTGCCGAGATTGGCGAGGAAAACCTTTGGCCGCACGCCCTTGTCCTTCAGAATTTGATCCGACTTATCGCGCAAGCGTTCGAACGGCGCGGCCAGCCGCATCGGCGGCAGCGCGTCGAATTTGAATTTGGCCTCGCCATAGGGCGCAAGCGCTACCGGCTTCGCTGCCAGAACCGAGACCTGAGCCTCGTGCAGGTTTGGAAATTCGCTGGCGCCGGTCAGCACTTCCTTGCGCCTGGCGATGTTGGCTTCACGCACCGCCCGTGTCGCCGCGACCTTGCGCTGGATCAGGTTTTGCTCAAGGGAAGCGAACACGCCACCGGCTTGCTCGATTTCCTGGAACAGTGACCACGCGGCCTCGCAAAGCTGCTGCGTCAAGGTTTCGATGCCACCGGAGCCGGCGGCCGGATCGGAGACCTTGGCGAGATTGGATTCCTCCAGCAGCACCAGCTGCGTATTGCGCGCCGCGCGCCGCGCGAACGGATCGGGCAATCCCAGCGCCAGCGTATGCGGCAGTACATTGAGACTGTCGGCGCCGCCCAGCCCTGCGGAGAACGTCGCCATGGTCGCGCGCAGCATGTTCACATAGGGGTCGCGCTGGGTCAGCATCCGCCATGCGGTATCGGCGGCAATGAGGATCGGCTTCGGCGCAAGGCCGCTGGCCGCTTCGACCCGCGCCCACAACAATCGCAGCGCGCGGAATTTTGCCATCGTCAAAAACTGGTCGGCGTCGGCGCCAAGCCGCGCATAGATCATGCCCTGGGTAGCTTCCAGCGCAACACCGGCATCCTCCAGCGCGCGCAGATAGGCGACGCCGGCCGCCAACACGAACGCCAGCTCCTGTACTTCCGATCCGCCGGCATCATGGATCACCCTCCCATCGGCAACCGCGAACGGACCTTTGAATCCGATTCCCGCGAGGCCTTTGATGGCGCCGGTGACCGCGGGCACGATCTCGGGCCAGGTGTAGGGACTGGAGCCCCAGACCGCGCAGGCGCCGACCGGATCGAGCCCGAACCGGATATCGCAGGCCGCGGGGGTGAGGCCTTTGCGCTTGACATACTCGGCGACGTGAATCGCGGCCATGCGCGACTGCGGGCCGATCTGGAGTTCGATGGCAATGCCCGCATCGATGAAAACGCCATCGAGAACCTTCTCGATCGCTTCCGCGGATGGTTCGAGCCCAAAGCCGTAGGCGCCATTGGCGCCAGCGAATACCAGCGTCAGCCCGGTGGCGCCGTTCTCGAGATCGTGCAGTGCCTGCGCGTTCGCCATCGCGGCGTCCGGATGATCGATCCGCTGCATGATCTTCCAGGGCGCGGCCGCAGGCCGGCCTGCGACCGGCGCGGTGTCGTGCGCGCGCCGATAGATCGGTTCGATCTTCAAGCCGTCATAGGTCTTGCCGACCAGCTTCTCGAACGGCGCGCCCTTCAGCACGCCATCGACCAGCTTGCGCCAATCGTCATAGGTTGCCGGCGCAAAATCCGCTGCCAGCCGCAGGTGGTCGGTTACAGATGTCATTCGGCAGGTCGTTCCTTCGGGCCATTCCCGCTGTCAGCAGGAAATTGCCACGTGCCGACCGCCAAGCCAAACGGTTGTTTTGGGTCCCTTTTGGTCAGCCGAGGTCGGGTAACCGCAGGATTCCCGCGGTGGATAGCTGCGCGAGCGCGGCGGTGATGCTGTGTCCCGCAATGACACGATCGGGCACGATCTCCGCCAGCGGCACCAGCACGAAGGCGCGTTCGAGCAGCCGGGGATGGGGCAGCGTCAGTTCCGGCTTTTCGATCGAAACGTCGTCATAGGCGATCAGATCGAGGTCCAGGGTGCGCGGACCCCAGCGTTTCTCGTTGGCGCGATCGCGGCCGAACTTCTTTTCGACCTTGTGCAGCGTAAACAGCAATGCGTGGGGATCGAGGCTGGTTTCGATTTCGATACAGGCATTGATGAAGCCGGCCTGCTGCTCATCGCCCCAGGGTGGCGTGGCGTAGTCGGACGACCGTGCCAGCAATGCCGCCTGCGTCATGCCGCAGATATTGGCGATCGCTTTTTGAAATGTTGCGCGGACGTCGCCGACATTGCCGCCAAGCGCGATCAGAACGTCAGCCATGAGACTGATCTTGCCGGGTGCGGGTCAGGACCACGCCAACGTCTTCGAAAATCGCGGCGATCGGGGCGTGCGGCTTGTGAACGGTGACCTTGATCGCACTGATGCGAGGAAACGCCGCCAGTACGGCCTCGGCAACGGCGCCGGCCGCGCGTTCCAGCAGTTTATAGTTGGCATTCTTGAACGCGGCCGTCGCGGTTGCCACCACATTGGAATAGGACACCGTATCGGCGAGGCGATCGGTGCGCGAGGACTCCGACAGATCGGCGGTGAGTTCGAGATCGATCACGAAGCGCTGCCCGACTTCGGTCTCATGTTCCATGACGCCATGGCGGGCGTGGATGACGACACCGGTGATGAAGATTGTATCAGTCATCGCCTGTCCTCGATCGCGGCTGCCACGCGCAGCGCCTGTACGGTTTCCCACACATCATGGGTGCGGATGATGTTTGCGCCGGCCTTTGCCGCCACCAGATGGGCCGCGATGGAGCCGCCAAGGCGCTGATCCGGCTCCGACGGCGTCACCGAGGCAATGAAACGTTTGCGCGAGGCGCCAACCAGCAGCGGCAGGCCGAATACGCTGAGCTCCTTGAGCCGGGCCAGCGCCGTCATGCTCTGCTGAGGGGTCTTGCCGAAGCCGATGCCGGGGTCGAGTACGATGTTTCCACGTGAAACACCCGCCTTCGCGGCGATCTCCAGCGACCGCGTAAAGAAGGCGGCGATATCCTTCATGATGTCGATGTCGGCATCGACCTTGATGCGGTTGTGCATGACGATGACGGGCGATCCGCGCGCCGCCAAGAGCGGGGCCATACCGGGATCGTACTGGAGGCCCCAGACATCGTTGGCGATCGCGGCGCCGGCGTCCAGCGCCCAGGCCACGACCACCGATTTCATGCTGTCGATGGAGACGGGAACGCCGAGCGAAACCACCTCGCTCAATATTGGCCGCAGACGTCGCAGTTCTTCGTCGGCCGGGACCGGTTTCGAACCATAGGGCCGGGTCGATTCCGCGCCGATGTCGATGATGTCGGCGCCCTCGGCGATCATACGCCGGGCCTGCGCCAGCGCCTGTTCCGGCGCGATGAACTGGCCGCCATCGGAGAAGGAATCCGGGGTAACATTCAGCACGCCCATCACGGCCGGATACGGCCGGGACAAAAGGGCGGGCAACACCGGATGATCTGCCGGGCTGGCTGCGGGGAGGGGGCTGGACGTGGTCGCGATCATGCGGTCGCTTTGCGCGGTCCGCGCATGGGAGTCAAGATGCCGGACCCGCCCACACGCGCGCCCGCCAAGCGCCGTTGACCGGTTTAATGGCTGATGTTGTTCAGTAACTGATCTTGTTCAGTAACTAATTTTGGGCTGAAGTTTGCGCGCCTGCGCGATCAGTTGCTCGACCGACTTTTCCGAAGGCAATACGCGGACGAGTTTGCGCCTGGTATTCACCTCTTTCATGTTCTGCGCCAGGCGTGCCGGATTGCGAAGCGCGAGCTCGCGAACTGTGGTGACACCGGCGGCACGCACCAGTCCGACCTTTGCCTTGCCCATGCCGGGAATTCGCATGTAGTCGGAGAAATTGGCCCATTCGAGCAGTTGCTGCTCGGTGATGCCGGTTCTCGCCGCGATCGTTTTGCGTCCCTTTACGGTCCGGGTAGCCTCGAGCAACCCTTCCGTGGTGCGAATGCCAAGCGATTTCAGTTTCGAAGCAGCGACGGCGGTCAAGCCATCAATCTCGGAGATTGGATATGTCATGATACTCAATTTGAAAAAGGTGCTTCAGGCGAACTGATTGAGGCCCGGTGTCCCTGCGATGATCTCGCCCATCTGATCAGCTCCAATTTTGTCTCGACCGAAGCGGAAAAGTTCACGTGCGATACTCTGAATTTCGCCCATGCCCAAACCAAGTCCCATCAGCTTGGTACCGAGCGCCATCAGGCCTCCGCCCATCAACCTGCCAAGACCGCCGCTATTGCTGGAAGCCGCGATTGCAGTCTCTGCGCCCGGAATCTTGTCGATCAATGCCTGAACTTTATCGGAGGGACCCTCGTTGCGAAGGAAACCGAGAATGATACCGATAGTTTTTTCAGCCACAGCATTGTCAATGCCGGCCTTTGCGGCCAGCCGTGCAATTAATTCGTCCATATTGCCCTCAACCGGTTAATTTACCGGGTCCTTGCCCAGGAATATCTTGACCTTCCGCGATACTAAATACAAGCGATGACCGCATTCGAGAGTACGATCGCGTGGCGAGTGTTGCAGCAATGCAAGAGTGGGTGAGAAATTCTTAAGAAAGATTGTCGCGGCGAGCACATTCGTTACGACTTTCGTCGGCTCAACGAACGAAGTCGGTCGATCTTTGTCGGCGAACCGAACTTCCTGTCCTCTCAATGACGTTGACCGATTTCAATCGGCTTGCAACATGCGGTATGATTAGGGCGCAGCTGAACCCCTGATGCGCGCGAAGAGGCGATGCAATGGCTACCTCCGATAACAAGATGGCCGATACCGATCAGAAGATTTTCATCGGCAAGGGTGAACAGGCAGCATGGCTGACGCTCGGGCTTGCAAACCGCCATGGTCTGGTCACCGGCGCTACCGGAACCGGAAAAACCGTCTCACTGCAGGTGATGGCTGAAGGATTTGCGCGCGCAGGTGTTCCGGTGTTCGCGGCCGATATCAAAGGGGACCTCTCCGGCATCTCCGAGGTGGGCGAGGCCAAGGACTTTATCGTCAAGCGCGCCAGCGAAATGGAACTCAGCTTCCAACCCGACCAGTTTTCGACGGTTTTCTGGGACGTGTTCGGCGAGCAGGGTCATCCGGTGCGTGCCACGGTCTCGGAAATGGGTCCGCTGCTGCTCTCCCGCATGATGGATCTCAACGACGTCCAGGAAGGCGTGATGAACATCGCGTTCAGAGTGGCCGACGAGCAAGGGTTGCTGCTGCTGGATATGAAGGATCTGCGTGCGATCCTGTCGTTCATTGCGGAACACGCCGCCGAGCTGACCACGCAGTACGGAAACGTCTCGAAGCAGACCGTGGGAACGATCCAGCGTCAGCTTCTGGTGCTGGAAAATCAGGGCGGCGCCAGTTTTTTCGGCGAACCGGCGCTGGCGCTGAAGGATTTCATGCGCACCGATAGTGATGGCCGCGGCATGATCAACATCCTGGTGGCGGACAAGCTGATGCAGAGTCCCCGGCTCTACGCGACCTTCCTGCTATGGATGCTCTCGGAGCTGTTCGAAGAGTTGCCGGAGGCGGGCGATCCGCCGAAACCCAAGCTGGTGTTCTTCTTTGACGAAGCGCATCTGCTGTTCGACGATGCGCCGAAGGCGCTGATGGACAAGGTCCAGCAGGTCGTGCGGCTGATCCGCTCGAAGGGCGTCGGGGTTTATTTCGTGACGCAAAACCCGATCGATGTACCGGACAAGGTGCTCGCCCAATTGGGGAACCGTGTGCAGCACGCGTTGCGGGCCTTCACCCCGCGTGATCAGAAGGCGGTCGCGGCGGCGGCGGAGACGTTCCGAGCCAATCCGAAGCTCAACACCGCGGAAGTCATCACCCAACTGGGCAAGGGCGAGGCGCTGGTGTCTTTTCTCGAGGGCAACGGCACGCCTGCGATGGTCGAACGTGTCATGATCCGGCCGCCCACGGCGCGGATCGGACCGATCACGCCCGAGGAACGCAAGGCGATCATCAACAACAGCCCGCTAAAGGGCAAATACGACACCACGATCGATTCCGAATCCGCCTATGAGGTGCTGCAGAAGCGCGTGGCGGGAACTGCGGCGTCTGCAGACGGATCTGCCGGCGGCGGAGGCGGTGGAATTCTCGGGCAGATCGGCGCGATCGTCGGAACGATTTTCGGCACCAACGTATCGCGCGGCAGGATGTCGACCGGTCAGGTTATCGCGCGAAGCGTCACGCGCTCGGTTACCAACAAGGTGGTCGGCGGGTTGGCTGCCGATCTCGGCAAATCGATGGGCGGCTCGATTGGCGGTTCGGTCGGCCGCGCGCTGGTACGCGGCGCGCTCGGCGGATTGTTGCGACGGTAGGGGCATTGGAGTTTTGCGCCTATTTACTGCGACGGGATCTCCCCCTGATTTTTCGGAAAGTTGCGTGTGCTGAGATATCCGTCGTTGCGAGCGCCGCTCGATATTCTTTTTCTGGTCTGCTGTATCGCGTTGACCGCTGACGTGCTTGTTCCGGAAATTTGGGGGAACGGAAAGACAAAGGACTATCCGCTCTGGTTCTGGGCCGGGCAGCAGGTCCTGCAGGGCAGGGATCTCTATCCCAGCGATCCAACTGCTTATTTCGAATTCATCTATCCGCCGCTGCCCGCGGTCCTGCTCGCGATACCCAGCTATTTCGGCAAGATACCACTCTATCTATGCCTGTCGGCTCTCAATGCGGCCGCGTGGTGGATGACGGCTCAATTCTCGAACGCGATGACGGGCTCGGGCCGAATACCCGGCCCGTGGCTGGCGGCGCTGCCGGGCTTTGTCACGGTAACTTTTGTTTTCGACATGTTCGATCTCGGGCAACCCAATCTCGTTCTGCTGGCGATGATGTTGCTTGGCTTCTGGCTGCTGCAGCACGGCCGCCCGTGGATGTCGGGGAGCATGTTTGCGCTGGCTGCCGCGATCAAGGTGTTCCCGGTGGCCGTGTTTCCTTGTCTGCTTTGGCGCAGGCAATGGGCGTCAGCCGCAGGCATGATTGTCTTCCTCGGAATCTTTCTGTTCGTGGTTCCGGCTCCCGTGCGTGGCTTTCAGCACAACGTTTCCGAACTGAAGACATGGTTTCAGGGAATGGTTGGATCGAGCTCGGAGCAGGGCTTCGGGCAGCGCGCCGAGCAGAACTGGTCCTGGGTCAATCAGTCCATTATCGCGGTGACGCACCGGCTGACGCGCCCGGTCAATTACAACCAGGACAATCCGGCCAAGCCACCGCAATACATGAATCTGGTCGATCTCGATTTCAAGACGGCGAATTGGATCGTGCTCGCGGTATCGTTGGCGATCGGGCTTGGATACGTCGCGATCATGCCGGCCCGTTCGCGGACAACACCACGCTCGCATGCCGAAGAACTGGGTATCCTGTTCTGCCTGATGACGGTGGCGTCGCCGTTGGCCCGGCAGTATTATTTCCTGTGGCTGTTCTTCCCGATGACCGTCCTGATACACCGGGCGGCCTACGATCCACGTCATGCCGTGCGGGCGGGTACCTGGGCCGTGCTGGCGGTCGCGGGAAGTCTAATGTGCCTGTCGTTTCAGATTTTTCCAAAGGATCTGCAGGCCTACGGGAACAACCTCTCTGCCGCCGCCGCGATTGCGGGAGGATTGGTCTGGCACATCCTGCATCCGCCTTCGGAAGGTACTGCTTGCGCCTTGTCTCCGGCGGCTGGCGAGTTACAACCTGACATGCAGAGGCAAGCCCGCTAGCCAAGGGAAGATGAGAATGTCCAACGCGTCGCAACTTCAACCGGTCCTCGACCGCATCGATGCCGATTTCGACAACAGCCTCGAGCGGCTATTTGCCCTGCTGCGGATCAAATCGATCTCGGCGGACCCGGCCTTCGCCGGGGATTGCAAGGCGGCGGCCGATCATCTTGCCAAGGATATCGCGTCGCTCGGCTTCGCGACGGAGGTCCGGCCGACGGCCGGTCATCCCGCCATCGTCGCCAAACCCAACGGCGGCGCGAAGGGGAACGGACGGCCGCACGTATTGTTCTATGGTCATTACGATGTGCAGCCGGTCGATCCGCTCAATCTTTGGCATCGTCCGCCATTCGAACCGGCCGTTACGGACCATGCCGACGGGCGAAAAATCATCGTCGCGCGCGGTGCGGAGGACGACAAGGGGCAGTTGATGACGTTCGTCGAAGCCTGCCGGGCCTGGAAGTCTGTCACGGGTTCGCTGCCGGTCGACGTGACCATCGTGATCGAAGGCGAAGAAGAAATCGGATCGAAAAATTTCGTTCCGTTTCTCGAAAAGAACAAGGAAGACCTCAAGGCCGACTTCGCGTTGGTCTGCGACACCAGCATGTGGGATCCGAATACGCCGGCGATCACCACGTCGCTGCGCGGACTTGTTTACGAGGAAGTCAAAATCAAGGCCGCCAATCGCGATCTGCATTCCGGCATCTTCGGAGGTGGCGCGCAAAATCCGATCCGGGTGTTGACCCGTATCCTCGGCAGCCTATTCGACGAGGACGGCCACATCACCATCCCTGGCTTCTACGACGGGGTGAAGGACCTGCCGCCCGATATTCTTGCCCAGTGGTCGAAGCTTGACCTGACGCCGGAATCCTTTCTCAAACCGATCGGGCTTTCGGTGCCTGCCGGCGAAAAAGGCCGCCTGTTGATCGAGCAAATCTCCTCGCGCCCGACCTGCGACGTCAACGGCATCATCGGCGGTTATACCGGCGAGGGTTCCAAGACGGTGATTCCGGCGGAAGCCTCGGCCAAGATCTCGTTCCGGCTGGTGGTGGGGCAAGAGCCCGGCAAGATCCGCAAGGCGTTTCGCGATTACGTTTCCGCGCGGCTGCCGAAAGACTGCACAGCCGAGTTTGGCGATCATTCCAGCGCGCCGGCCGTTGCGCTTGACTGGAACATGAAGCCGCTCGCCGCGGCCAAGCGCGCATTGACCGAGGAGTGGGGCAAGGAAACGGTCCTGATGGGTTCCGGCGCCTCGATCCCGATCGTGGCGGATTTCAAGCGCACGCTCGGTCTCGACACGGTGCTGGTGGGCTTCGGTCTGGACGATGACAACATCCATTCTCCGAACGAAAAATACGACCTGCAAAGCTTCCACAAGGGTATTCGTTCGTGGGCGCGAATTCTGGCAGCGCTGGCTGACGCGCCGCGCTGAACTGCGATACCGCGTAGGGTGGGCAAAGGCGCGCTTTGCGCCGTGCCCACCATCTAGCCAAATGGTTGTCTTGGATGGTGGGCACGCTGCGCTTTGCCCACCCTACAGCCCCGTTCCCAGTAAAAACGCCGCCCGGAATTGGGCGGCGTTTTGAGAAGAAGTGCAGAGGTCGTTCGGAGGAACACTACACCGAAACCATCAGATTTTCAATTCTTGTAGCTGGGGTCGAGCCGGTCGACCTTGCGCAGCAGCGCCGGCCATACCAGCGTGGTTGAGCGCAGTTCCTGCCGGTTGGGGTCCGTGAACAGGCTGGCGTTCTTGTCCACCACCGCCTGCTCGACCGGATAGGCCGTCGGCCCCAGCATGCGGGTGCGTACCTGCATCGTGCAAGCACGCTCCAGGTGGAACATGCGCTCGAAGGCGGAAGCCACCGAGCGGCCGACCGTCAGCGTGCCGTGGTTGCGCAACAGCATGTGGTTCTTGTTGCCGAGGTCCTTTTGCAGGCGCGGGCGTTCGTCGTGGTCGAGTGCGATGCCTTCATAGTCGTGATAGGCGAGATCGTGGGTGACAAGCTGCGCGGTCTGGTTCAGCGGCAGCAGGCCTTCCATGCAACTCGCCACCGCGGTGCCGTCGGGCGTGTGCAGATGAAGCACGCAGCCAGCATCCTCGCGTACTTCGTGAATCGCGGAATGGATGGTGAAACCCGCGGGGTTGATGCTGTAATCGCTCTTGCTGAGCTGGTTGCCGTCAAGGTCGACCTTGACCAGGCTCGACGCGGTGATTTCGTCGAACATCAAGCCGTAGGGGTTGATCAGGAAATGATGATCCGGTCCCGGCACCCGCGCGGAAATATGGGTATCGACCAGATCGTCCCAGCCATAATGCGCGATAAGACGATAGCAGGCGGCGAGATTGACCCGCTGGCTCCATTCAGCCTCCGTCATGTCCGACGGCACTTCCTTCAGGCGAGCTTCCGCTGGTGACATGATCGGTTCTCCCGTGTGGACCGTTGATTTCCTGAGCAAGACTAGCCCCGCGCTTGTTTCGCAGCAAGGCGCGGGGTTCGCGTGGCAGTTATGCCATTCCAAAGAGGTTTTGCGCGCCTACGGCGCCGGAATTGCCAGCAGGCTGGAAATGCTGCGCCCGCGGATATCGTAGACGCGCGCGAATACCACGTCATCGCGCTTGATTTCCACCAGCACCGGCGCGGTCAGACCCTTGCAGTAGAACTCGCCGAGCGTCATCGCAAAGTCGGCCGCATGGCTATCCCAGCCGATCGTGAAGTCGGGGCCGAGGGCTACTTGCGCTGGACGCTGCGGACCGCACACCGCGACCTTCCATTTGCGTCCCCGTGGCGGGGCTTCCTGCCGCTCGATCAGTTCCTCGCGCAGGCCATCGGATGCCTGCTTCAGCGCGAGGCCCCAGTAATCCAGCATGAACATGCTGTCGGCTGATCGAACCGTGCCGGCGATATGATTGAAGTGCGTATATTGGTAGGGGTGCAACCGGATCATTTCGCCGAGCGGCAACAACAGGCCGAACGAGAAAATG
Organism: Bradyrhizobium sp.; assembly: GCA_035490095.1. GTDB lineage: Bacteria > Pseudomonadota > Alphaproteobacteria > Rhizobiales > Xanthobacteraceae > Bradyrhizobium. The sequence continues at coordinate 2,330 of DATHHQ010000298.1, read as the reverse complement.
GCTAAGGCTGCGGGCTGCCAACTGCGACGATTTTCCTTCAGCCAGTTCATTCCCTGCGCGAATGCCGTGCCTGCGAGCACCGTCATCGGTGGAATAACAAAAATGAAATGGCGAATGCCGTTGTAGAGCGCGGGGCGTTTCACCATCGCGACCACGAGCGGCAGCGTTGCCGCCAGCGTCAGCATCAGCAGGATGGTCTTGCGGCGGGCCGATACATCGGTGCGCGACAGCGACATGAACGTGGCCACGACACCGGCGATCGCCAGACCAAGCAGTACTTCGGGAAGCTGCAGGGCGAACAGGGTTGGCAGATACGACCATGGCATGTCAGGCACTGACACCAGCGCGCCATCGAACATTTCCTTCCATGGCTTCTCGAAGAAGTGCGAGAAGTACGTCAGCGCGTGGAAGGGATTGGCCGGCTCCATGATCGACCACGGCCAGATCAGCCCCATCACGAGGTAGCCGAGGACCAGGCCGGGCAGCAGCACATAGACAACATGGGCGAAGCGCTGAGCGGCCTCGCGCGCGCTGTGCGTGTGAATTTCCTCCAGGAACAGCGGCATGAAGCCGGCAACGGCATAGAGGAGCGCGAGCCCGCCAAGGATGCGCGAACCGATCGACAGGCCGGCGCCGAGACCGACGATCAGGATGGTCCGCGGCGAGGGCGAAGGATATTCCTCGGCCAGGCGGACAAGGCCCAGCATCAGGATCACCATCGCAACGGCGAATGGCGCATCCTTCGGATTCATAAACATATGCCCGTAGAAGGTCGGGCACAGCGCCAGCATCAGCAGCGCTGCGAGCCCCGCGAGCGGGCCGCCGACACGCCGGCCGAGCCGCCATGTCACCGCAAGGCCGATCACGCCGACGAACGCGCCGAGCAGGCGGCGAGTTTCAAACAGTTCGAGCGGGATGACCTTGTGCAGCAGCGCGGCCGCCATGTCGAAGCCGCCGCCATACATGTAGAGATTGGCGAACGACAGCGCCCCGGTATCCTTGAAACCGGAGCCATACATGCGCAACAGCAGATCGGCATATTCGGCGTGGGTGTAGTCGTCCCAGCCTAATCCATAATCGCGAAAGGTGAGGCTTGCGATCAATGCGACCGCCGCCAGTACGATGATGGCGAGGTCGTCGCAAGTCCGCTCCACCGAGCGCCGCGAGGGCGTGTCGATGGCCGAAGTCGTAATGGATGACATGGCTATTGGTAACCCGGAGTCCCTTATGGCCCAGCGTAAGCGCTTTGAGCCTCATTCCCCGGCATCCATATAGCGCAGTTCCCTTACCAAGTAATTGGGAATTGTGGCTTAATTTTCCTGATGCAGTGCAACAATCGCCGCAAAGCAAAAAAAACTTGGCGTGCCCAACTGGCGCTTCGGAGCGGGATTAAGGTGCGTCAATGGAGTTTTTTGAGGGAACTGCGCCCACATTTGTCCGTTGGCGGTGTGCACAATATGACGGTATCGTTGCCTTGGCGGCTTGCGAGTATTTCGGGCGCAGCCGGGGGTGAATTTGATGATGGTTGTGTTGTTGATCGGTGGGATTGGCGTGCTATTGGCCGGTCTCCTTACGGTCGGTCTTGGCATCCAGATGGACCTGAGTTTCGGCAATACCCTGATTTTGTCGGGTACGGTCGCGGCTTGCACCGGGGCGATCATGCTCAGCCTCTGGGCAGCTGTTCGGGAACTGAGGAAAATAGCATTGCGGCTTGGCCTTAGTAGTCCGGCGGGAACCAAGGCAGCTCCAAGCGCCCCGCGCGATCAGGCCCCGGAAAAAGGCGGTTTCTCATTCAGCCGCGACCTGCCGTCCGTGGAAGAGGTAGACCATGCAGAGTTGCCGGCGCCGTCCACCGCCCCATGGCGGGAGGAGCCCGCGGCCCGTGATCGCGGGCCCTCCGCGCCTGAGCCGGTGGAGGCGGCGCCAGCCGTCAAGCCGAGGCGTAATCTGCTGTTTTCCTCATCATCGCGGAAAGAGCGCGAGCGTGTTCAGGGGCGAATGAGCGATCCTTCCGAGGCTGATCTCGGTCCAAAGCCACCTCCCGAATCAAGCGAGCTTTCGCCGCCATCGTTCGACGATGCCTGGCCAAAACCGGAACGCTTGAGGGGCGATGCCCCAGCGCCGCGCCGTCGCGGTCGGACGCCCCCGGCGTTTACCGAGGCAAACGCCGGGGCAACTGCGGCAGATCGTTCCCCTCCGGCCACGCAGGATCAGCCGCCAGTGACGATTCTCAAATCAGGTGTGGTCGATGGAATGGCCTATTCGTTGTATTCCGACGGCTCGATCGAGGCGCAATTGCCCGAAGGCTTGATGCGATTCGCGTCCATCGA
>DATHHQ010000297.1:0-2622 GCA_035490095.1 Bradyrhizobium sp. | reverse complement strand
TGCGGCTTACCGAACTGCGGCTGCGCCAGGCGGCGGATCGGCTGACGCGTGCGGGTGGGGGCGGGGGCCGGATCAGCGACATCGCGTTCGATTGCGGCTTTAACGACCTGTCCTATTTCAATCGCTGCTTTCGCCGCCGCTTTGGGATGACTCCCTCGGCGGCGCGGGGGCGATAAAGCGGGATGAACAACACCTCAACGTCGTCCCGGCGAACGAGCCTGTGAAGAACACCGACCTCATCCTGAGGAGCTTGCGAAGCAAGCGTCTCGAAGGATGGACACAACGTACGGACTCATGGCCATCCTTCGAGACGCGCGCAAGGGCGCGCTCCTCCGGATGAGGTCGGAGATATATTTCACAACCTCGTTCGCCGGGACGATCCGGAGATAGATTGTTAAGCATGTCCCGTTTGACGCTTCTCGCCTGTCAGATTCTCGTCGCCGTCGTCGCATTGGCCTTGTGGCAGTTGCTCGCCACGGTGCCGATCTTCGGCCGCATGCTGCTGCCGCCGTTCTTCTTTTCAAATCCGGTCGACGTCGGCAGCCAGATCATCGACTGGTTCGGAACCGGCGTGATCTGGAAACATCTCATGATCACGCTGTGGGAGTCGATCCTGGCTTTCGCGATCGGCTCGATTGCCGGGGTCGCCGTCGGCTTCTGGTTCGCGCGCCAGCCCCGGGTCGCCGCGATATTCGATCCCTATGTGAAGATGGCCAATGCGCTGCCGCGCGTCGTTCTTGCGCCGATTTTTACGCTGTGGCTCGGCCTCGGCATCTGGTCGAAGGTCGCGCTCGGCGTCACGCTGGTGTTCTTCATCGTGTTCTTCAACGTCTATCAGGGCGTCAAGGAGGTCAGCACCACCGTGCTGGATAATGGCCGCATGCTCGGCATGAACGAGCGGCAGCTGACGCGGCACGTTTACTGGCCGTCGGCACTGTCATGGATGTTCTCCTCGCTGCATACCTCGGTCGGCTTCGCCGTGGTCGGCGCCGTGGTCGGCGAATATCTCGGCTCGGCGGCCGGGCTCGGCTATCTGATCCAGCAGGCCGAAGGCGTGTTCGACATCGCCGGCGTGTTCGCCGGCATGTTCGTGTTGTCCGTCTTCGTCATCCTGATCGATGTGGCGGTGACGGCGGTTGAGCGACGGCTTCTGGTCTGGAGGCCCACCGCGGCGGATGCGCGGGGCTAGCGTTTTACTCCGTCATTGCGAGCAAGCGTAGCCCGGATGGAGCCAACGGGTCGCGCGAATGCGCGCCCGATGATAAACTCCGCGAAATCCGCGAACAAACTTGAAGCAGACCCCGGATTGCGCTTCGTTCCATCCGGGCTACCCCACTTGGTCGCAGGGCGGGTTCTATAAGCCTGGGAGCCGATAGCGGGCGTTAAAGTCTCGGTCGCGTGGTCGTCTCAAATCCCCGAACTCTGCACGAAGCAAAAGACGTACCCGACGCGGCTCAAAAAGACGACGGTGTGACCGGTCGGGTTCGATCGATCCCACTTCAGTTTGTGGTTCGGGATTTCGATTTCCGTTCCGACGGCGACGTGAGGCCGCTTCAGGGGCGCGTCAGGCCGGCTATCGGTGACGGTCGCGAAGGTTTTCCCGCCTCTGACGTGGATTTCATCGGCCCAGTATGCATCGGCTTCGCCGCAGCATGATGCGTTCGGATTGTCCGGCTGCATCAGGGCTTGATACCAGTCGCGGACGAGAGGGTCGGAGTTGCCCCACTGGCCTTTGTCATGGGCCGGAGCCGCCGAGATCATCGCCATGCTTAGGACGGCTGCAAGCCAGCCGCTGCGGTTGATCACAACAATCTTCCGATCGTCGGATCGATAGCCTTACCGCGAACCCTCAATGGGTCCCGCGCGGTCTCGAGCGCAAGTATCGAAGCATCCGGCGGCGCAATTCAAAAAGCTGCGCCTTGCCGTAGAGTTTCTTTTGGACAGGTTGACGATCGGTAGAGAGCATGATGCTCACCTCTTGATCAGGCGGGAGCGCAACACTCTCAGTCACCGATGGAGGCCGTTAGCGGGGCGGTGATCAAGCGATCATGCCGCGCCGCAAAGAGACTCGCTGCTCAAGACAGCTCACATTCCAAAAGAATGAGGCGGGACCCGGATACAGTTTGAGCGAGCAGAACCTCGAATTTCCGCGCCGCGGATCGAACGGCTCGGCCTGGTGATTTGCCCGTCGGGCGGTTTCTTGACAGGGCTGTCGAGTCATTTTTTCGGATTTTCCGAAAGATATTTGTTGCCACCTGACCAAATCAAATCTAGAACTTTCGCATCCCACCCCACCAGAGGGGCGTATCATGATCGTCACGGACGCGGGGAGGGATGCGGTGGACGCGGCAGCGTTTTGCGCGCGACGGGATTGCAGGGCGGGTTGAAAGACTTGTGAGCGATCAACAGCGAGCGGACGAGAGATGTTGCAGCGTACGGCGAAGTCGTGTGGTCCTGACGCCCGACGCTGGCGTCAAGTTTGCGGAGTTAAGTCGGCCCAACCGGGCTTAGACAAAACATATCCGCTGGCGACGGTGGCAAACAAGCCCGATCACCGGGGAGAGCACGAAGGAAACCGTTAAAACCATTGCGTGCGGGAACGTCGGGTGATTCCGGTGTACT
>DATHHQ010000296.1:0-5774 GCA_035490095.1 Bradyrhizobium sp. | reverse complement strand
GCGCCCGCGAGCGCCACCTTCTGGCGCATGCCCTTGGAAAATCCCTCACAGCGCTCGTACAGATGCGGCTCGAGTCCGAGCGAGACCAGCAGTTCGCGCGCGGACGGTTCCGAAACCCTGGGATCGATGCCCCAGAGGCCGGCAACGAATTCGAGATATTCCAGTGGCGTCAGCTTGTCGTAGATCATCGGCTCGTCCGATACCCAGGCCGTGATCTGCTTGGCGGCGACCGGATTGCTGAGCGCGTCGATGCCGAGCACCGATACGGTGCCGGCATCGGGCCGCAGCAGGCCCGCCACCATGCGCAAGGTCGTGGTCTTGCCGGCGCCATTGGGGCCCAGCAGCGCATAGAATTCGCCCGTGCGGACGGTGAGATCGAGCGCGTCGACCGCGAGGCGGTCAAAACGCTTTGTTAACCCTCGCACTTGCAGCGCGGATTCGTCGGGCTTCATGGGTCGAACATCCAAGGTTTTGCTTTCGGTCAGGACCATGGACCCAAGATATTTCGGCACGGTGAATCGGCGGCGGCAAATCCCGCCAATGCTCGCGAATAGATCAAAGCTGCGGCATTTATCCGCAACCCGGGCGTGGTGCGGTAACGAGCACTTTGTTGACAGGGATCGGCGCTTTGGGCTGTATAGCCGCCCATTGGTCATGGGGCCTTTCGGCGTAAACGACGCTGGGCAGCGCGTGGACACAAGATGCGGCAAAGGCGATCGCTAGAATCGCCCGCGCATCCGGGGGGAGGGTAATCGGCAATGCTGGACTTCGTTCAGCAGTTGGTGAGCGGCATTGCGCTCGGCTGCGTTTACGGCCTGATCGCGCTTGGTTTCGTCCTTGTCTACAAGGCCACCGAGGTCGTGAACTTCGCGCAGGGCGACCTGATGATGCTGGGCGGATTTTTCGCCTTCACCTTCATCGGCATTCTCGGGCTCAATTACTGGATCGGCTTCGCCGGCGCGGTCGCGGCGATGGCGCTGTTCGGCATGCTGGCCGAGCGCCTGGTGGTGCGCCCGATCCTCGGCTATCCGCAGTTTTCCATCATCATGGCGACCATCGGGCTCGGATATTTTCTGCGCTCCGTAGTCGGCATGATCTGGGGCACCGACGACTTCAAGATCGAAACCCCGTTCAGCCAGGGCGTGTTGCGGATCGGAAGCCTGGTGCTGGCCTATGATAAGCTCTCGGTCATTGCCGCGACCATCATCCTGTGCGCGCTGCTCTATCTGTTCTTCAACAAGACCACGCTGGGCACCGCGATGCGCGCCAGTTCGGAGAACATGCTGGCAGCCTATTATATGGGCATTCCGGTCAAGCGGGTGGTGTCGATCGTGTGGGCGATCAGCGCCGCGGTCGCGACCTGCGCCGGCGTGCTGCTGGCGCCGATCACGTTCATTCACTCCAATGTCGGCCTGGTGCTCGGCCTGAAGGCGTTTCCGGCGGCGGTGCTCGGCGGCTTCGGCTCGATCCCGGGCGCGGTGGTGGGCGGCGTGCTGATCGGCGTGATCGAGAGCATGGCCGGCTTTTATCTGCCGCAAGGGTGGAAGGACGTCGCGCCCTACATCGTCCTGCTGGTGGTGTTGCTGCTCAAGCCGGAAGGCCTGTTCGGCCTTCACATGCGCAAGAAGGTCTAGAGCATGATCCGGAAAAGCGGGAACCGGTTTTCCGAGAAGATCATGCTCAAACAAAGAAATGAGATGATGATCCGATTCAATCGGATCATCATCTAGGGAATAGCCATGCGGTTCATGTTCAAGACCGATTATGAGGACGACATCAGGCTGTTTCCGCACTCCGGCTACGTCGTCTCCTACGGCGTTCTGCTGGCGCTGCTTCTGATCGCGCCGTTTGTTCTCTCCAGCTATATCGTCAGCCAGCTGGTTTTCGTCTGCATCTATGCCACCGTCGGCGTCGGACTGATGATCCTCACCGGCTTCACCGGGCAGGCGTCATTGGGCCACGCCGCCTTTCTCGCCATCGGCGCCTATACCGCCGCCTATTTGCAGCAGTTCAACGTCCCCTTCCCGGTCTATTTTCTCGCCGCCGGCCTTCTGACCGGCATTATCGGCGCGCTGGTCGGATTCCCGGCGCTGCGGCTGCAGGGCATCTATCTTGTGATCGCCACGATTTCCTTCGCCTTCATTGTCGAGGAAATCCTGGCGCGCTGGGAAAGCGTGACCCACGGCAACGAGGGCATGCGCGTCAAGACGATTCAGTTGCTCGGCACTCCCGTATCGCGCGACAGCCCGGCTTTCTATTTCCTGTGTCTTGGCGTGCTGATCCTCACCATCGTGGGCACGCTCAACCTGCTGCGTTCGCCCACCGGCCGCGCCTTTGTCGCGATCCGCGACAGCGAGACGGCGGCACGAAGCATGGGCGTCAACGTATCGCTCTACAAGGTCAAGTCGTTTGCGATCAGCGCTGCGATCACCGGGTTCGCCGGCTGCCTGTTCGCGCACAAGCTGTCCTTCATCAGTCCGGAAATGTTCACGCTGCAACTTTCGATCGAGTTCATCATTGTGATCCTGATCGGCGGCGCGTTCAGCCTGCACGGCGCCGTGCTGGGCGCGATCTTCATCGTCATGATCGATCCGTTTCTGACCTACCTCAAGGACGACATTCCCGGTGTCGTTGCCGGCCTAGCGGCGACGCTTGGCGCCGGCGCCGAGCGCGCCGCCCACATTCAAAGCAACGTCGCCGCGTTCGCTTCGGCGAACGGCCTGAAAGGCGCGATCTATGGCGTGATCATTGTCGTCTTTGTGCTGTTCGAGCCGCTCGGCCTTTACGGGCGCTGGCTGAAGATAAAACTCTTCTTCCAGCTGTTTCCGCTCTACAAGCGCGCCACCTTCAAACGGCAGAAGATCTATGTGAAATCGGAGCGCAACCGGTGAGCTATTTCCGCGCCGAGAATCTGTCCCTGCATTTCGGCGGCCTGAAAGCGGTCGACGCCGTCAGCTTCGCCGTCGAGAAGGGCGAGATATTGTCGATCATCGGTCCCAACGGGGCCGGGAAGAGCTCGATCTTCAACCTGATTTCGCGGATCTACAATCCGACCTCGGGCCGCATTTATTTCGAGGATGAGGACATCACGCAGGAGCCGGCATTCGGCATCGCCAAACTCGGCATCGCCCGCACGTTCCAGAACATCGAGCTGTTCGAGAACGCGACCGTGCTCTCCAACCTGCTGGTCGGCCGGCACCGGCATTCCACCACCCAGCTCTGGCAGGAACTGTTGTTTCTGCCGAGCGTGCGCGCCACCGAAAAAGCCCATCGCCGCCGGGTCGAGCAGGTGATTGAATTTCTCGATCTGGCCGCCTACCGCGACAAGCTGATCTCGGGCCTGCCCTATGGCGTGCGCAAGGTGATCGAGCTGGCGCGCGCGCTGTGCTCCGAGCCGAAGCTGATCCTGCTCGACGAGCCCTCGTCCGGACTGAATGTCGAGGAGACCGACGACATGTCGTTCTGGATCCGCGACATGAAGACCGAGCTTGGCGTCACCGTGCTGATGGTCGAGCACGACATGACGCTGGTCAACCGCGTATCCGACCGCGTGATCGCGCTGAACTACGGCCGTGTGCTGGCGATGGGATCGCCGGCAGAGGTTCAGGTCCATCCCGACGTCGTTGCCGCCTATCTTGGCGCCTGAAGGATGATGGCATGAGCGCTCCCGACATCATCCTCAAGCTCAGCAATATCGAGAGTTACTACGGGCCGATCATGGCGATCAGGGGCATCAGTATCGAGGTCCCGCGCGGCAAGATCGTCACGTTGCTCGGCGCCAATGGCGCCGGCAAGACCACGGTGCTGAAGACCATTTCCGGCATTCTCGATCCGCAGAAGGGCTCGATCGAATTCCTCGGCAAGCCGATCCAGCGCATGGAAGCCGACAAGATCGTGCGGCTCGGTCTCAGCCACGTGCCCGAGGGGCGCGAGGTGTTTCCGTTCCTGAGCGTGCGCGAGAACCTGATGATGGGCGCCTATCCGCGCAAGGACCGCGACGCCGTCGCTGACGATCTGGAACTCGTCTACGGATATTTTCCGCGGCTCAGGGAACGGCTCAACCAGCCGGCGGGACAGCTCTCCGGCGGCGAGCAGCAGATGCTCGCGATCGGGCGTGCGTTGATGAACCGCCCGACGCTGCTTTTGCTCGACGAGCCGTCGCTTGGCCTGTCGCCGATCCTGGTGAAGGAAATCTTTACCATCATCCGGCGCGTCAACGAGGAACAGGGCATGTCGATCCTGCTGGTCGAGCAAAACGCCAAGGTGGCGCTGGAAACGGCGCATTATGGTTACGTTCTGGAAATCGGCCGCGTGGTCATGAACGACAGCTGCGAGCGGCTGATGCACTCCAAGGACATTCAGGAATTTTATCTCGGCGCCAAGGAAGCCGGCGCGCGCGGCGAGCGGCGCTGGAAGAAGAAGAAAACGTGGCGTTAAGAACGACTTGGCGCTAAACACGGGTTCTGTTCCGAAAAAAGACTGGCTCAAAGCCGGCAGCCGAAGGGATGGAGAGGACGGAGGGAGCGAGCATGGCGAGAGCCGCGGTGCTGACGGTGGCCGACACGATCGCGAACAGTTTCATGCTCGCCGTGGAAACGCGCGGCGACCGGCCGGCGATCCGCGAGAAGAAGTTCGGTATCTGGCATCCCACCAGCTGGCGGCAATGGCAGCAGATATCCAAGGAAATTGCCTACGGATTGCACGCCATCGGCTTCCGTCCGGGGGATGTCGCCTCGATCATTGCCAACGCAGTGCCGGAATGGGTGTTTGCCGACATGGGCATCCTGTGCGCCGGCGGCGTTTCTTCCGGAATCTATCCGACCGATTCCGCGTCCCAGGTGGAATATCTCGTTAACGACTCCACCACCCGGGTGATCTTCGCCGAGGACGAGGAGCAGCTCGACAAGATCCTGTCGTGCCGGGCGCGCTGTCCCAGCCTGCGGAAGATCGTCATCTTCGACATGGAGGGCCTGAACGGGTTCAGCGATCCGATGGTGATGTCGCTTGCCGAATTCACCGCGCTGGGGCGCAATCACATCCAGGGCCGCGAGGCGCTGTGGGGTGAAATGGTTGCGAGCCGCGGCGCCGGCGATCTCGCCATCCTGGTCTACACGTCAGGCACCACGGGCCCGCCCAAGGGCGCCATGCATTCCAACCGCAGCGTCACCCATCAGATGCGCCACGCCAACGATCTGTACCCCTCCACCGACAGCGAAGAGCGACTGGTGTTCCTGCCGCTCTGCCATGTCGCCGAACGGGTCGGCGGCTACTACATCTCGCTGGCGCTGGGATCGGTGATGAATTTCGCCGAAAGCCCGGAGACCGTGCCCGACAATCTGCGCGAGGTGCAGCCCACCGCGTTTCTGGCGGTGCCGCGGATCTGGGAGAAGTTCTATTCCGGCGTCACGATTGCGCTGAAGGACGCCACCCCGTTCCAGAACTGGATGTACCGCCACGCGCTGGGAATCGGTTATCGCATGACCGATTGCAAGCTCGACGGCGAAACGCCTTCGCTGTCCTTGCGCCTCGTCAATGAGGCCGCCTACTGGCTGGTGTTCCGCAACATCCGCCGCATGCTGGGGCTGGATCGCTGCCGCCTTGCCTTTACCGGTGCGGCGCCGATCGCGCCGGATCTGATCCGCTGGTATCTCGCGCTCGGCCTCGACATGCGCGAAGTCTATGGCCAGACCGAAAACTGCGGCGTCGCCACCATCATGCCGCCGGATCGCATCAAGCTCGGCTCGGTCGGGAAAGCAGCACCGTGGGGTGAAGTC